>DASRLB010000167.1:0-11603 GCA_035648695.1 Acidobacteriaceae bacterium
CGCGTGCGGCATCCCAAATACGGCGAGGGCATCATCTTCGCGCGCGAAGGCGATGGGGAAGATGCCAAGCTTACAGTACAATTTAGTGGGCACGGAATGAAAAAGCTGGTGGAGAAGTTCGCTCAGCTGGAACGCTTGTAGCTGGACCGATAAATGCGGCCAGCGCCTCCACTCCGGCCATCGCGCCACAAATTTAGAAAGTTCAGAGAGAAGACAGACATTCATGGCAAACACGAAATCGATTACCGACAAGACCGAGCGCAAGGCAGTGAAGCGGGCCGCCCGCAAGAAGGCCGCTCCGAAGGCTCCGCGCACCGGCGCGCGCGGCGAAAATAAGGCCAAGATCAAGAAGGCGGCACGCGGCCAGTCGAAGCGGTAACTGCGAAAGGATAACGGCGAAGGGCGGAGCCTGTGCTCCGCCCTTCGTCTTGTCGGGGCGCGCGATCGACGGATATTGCGATTTCGTAAGAGGTCCTCGCCGCACCGGCTCGCTTACCGCATAGAATCGACTCCAAACCATTCCATGCAGCGAGGGACGAGCACTCTGCCCCGACAAATTTTTGCTACCAAATCCATCGACAAGCTGATCTCCGACTCGGAAGCGCCGGAGACCGCGCTCAAGAAGACGCTCGGCCCGGTTTCGCTTACGGCGCTGGGCATCGGAGCGGTGATCGGCTCGGGCATTTTCACGGTCATCGGGACGGCCATCGGCGGCAATCCGGCGAGCATGGGTTCGCTCGATCAGGCGCCGGTGATCGACCTTTTCTTCGGCCTGATTCATCACAACCTCGGCCACATCGCCGGGCGTCCCGGAGCGGGACCGGCACTGGCGCTGTCGCTGATTCTGGTTGCCATCGTCTGCTGCTTTACCGGGCTGTGCTATGCCGAGTTGGCGAGCATGATTCCGATCGCCGGCTCGGCTTATACCTACACCTATGCGACGCTTGGCGAGCTGGTGGCGTGGATTATTGGGTGGGACCTGATCCTCGAATATGCCTTCTCCAACATGAGCGTCAGCGTGGGCTTTGCCGCGCATTTTGTCGACCTGCTGGATTGGCTGGGGATACATCTCAATCCGAAATGGCTTTCGCCGGCGTATCTTCCCCAGGGCCTGCAGGCGCTCGACAGCAGCTACATCTACCAGCCCGGCTGGCATTTCGGATTCAACATTCCGGCGTTCATCATCGTCATCCTGCTGACGGTGATCCTGGTGCGCGGCATACGCGAGTCGGCGCGGACGAACAACATCATGGTGCTGATCAAAATGGTCGCCATCATCGCGTTCGTTCTGGTGGGCCTGCACTTTATTCATCCCGCGAACTACCATCCGTTTTCGCCGAACGGATGGTCGGGCGTGCTGGCCGGCGGCAGCATTATTTTCTTCACGTATATAGGGTTCGATTCGGTCTCGACCGCCAGCGAAGAGTGCATCGATCCGCAGCGCACTGTGCCGATCGGCATCATTGCTACGCTTGTGATCTGCACCATTCTTTATGTTGCCGTCGCGGTTGTGTTGACCGGGATTGTGCCGTGGCAGTCGGTGATCGGCGATGCGGCGCCGGTGGTCAACGCGCTGAAGCGGTTGACGATTCAGACCGGAAGCCCGCTGCTGCATTGGACGCGGCTGGTCGTGCTGCTGGGCGCAATTATCGGCATGATCTCGTCGATCCTGGTGTTCCAGTTGGGACAGGCGAGGGTGTGGTTTGCGATGTCGCGCGACAAGCTGCTGCCGGACATGTTCTCGAAAGTGCATCCGAAGTTCCGCACACCCGCGACGGCGACGTGGATTGCCGGGATTCTGGTGGCGATCCCCGCTGGGCTGCTCGATGTTGGAACGCTGGCTGAACTTTCGAATATCGGCACGCTGTTTGCGTTTGTGCTGGTGTCGATCGGCGTGCTGGTGCTGCGCAAGAAGCAGCCCGAGCGGCGGCGCGGGTTCCGCGTTCCGTGGGGGCCGATCTTCCCGGTGCTGAGCGTGGTGTTCTGTATTTTGCTGATGATGGGGTTGCCGGCGCGGACGTGGGAGCGGTTCTTTGTGTGGCTGGTGATTGGGCTGTTCGTTTACGTCTTCTATTCGCGGAAGCGGAGTGAGTTTTACAAGGGTAAAATCTGAAATGTAGATAGGGAGGGGAAGAAAATGTCCACTCGCAAACGCGCCGAACGCAAGATGAAGAGATTTTGGCTCTCGTATGACTTGGGGTTACGAGGCGACTATTCAGGCCTTTATCAATGGCTTGACGGTAAAGACGCCAAAGAATGTGGAGATAGTATCGCGACTTTTTTATCTGATCGAACACAGGAAGAGATTGAAGGTCAGATTAAAGAGACGGTGGGCGACGATGCTCCTCGCGCCCGCGTCTATCTTATTGCGCCGGCCGGGGATGGCAAGTTCAACGGGAAGTTTCTGATTGGCCGGAGGAAATCATCTCCTCCTTGGGCCGGATTTCTGGAAACTGCCGTAGATACTGCCTTAGACCAATGAACGTTTGTCTCGACGCCTGTTTTCTGATTGGTTTATACGATCCGCGCGACCAATATCATCAAAGGGCAACGGAATTATTCGCTGAGGTATTTGATGATCCAAGTCCAAACGTCGTCGTGCTTGTTTGGCCGGTACTCTACGAGAGTGTATCGACCCAGTTGGTCAAACAGCGGATTCCAACTGCCGCGATGGAGCGAGATCTAAGGCGTCTTCGTGCGCTGCAACGACTGAAATATGTTGATGATGCCCCATATCGGGAACAGGCCCTTGAAGCTTGTTTCACGGAACTCAACCGGCCCCCGTCTACATATCGCGCTCTAAGTCTCACTGATCGCGTCCTTCGTTCCGTGCTGTTGGATGCAGACAATAAAGTTGACGCAGTCATCACTTTCAACGCGGGTGATTTCGTAGATGCCTGCAAACAATCAGGGCGACAACTGTTTCCATGATTCTCTGCGATTGGCACTGCAAGAGCGTTGTATCCCGCCATCCATGACCTCCACCTTCCTCACTGCCGAGTGGCGCAAACTGATTATGGCGCAGTATATTGTCGAACCGGCTACGCTCGGGTCGTGGCTTCCGGAGGGGCTTGAGTTCGATTTGTACGAGGGCGGGTGCTACGTTTCGCTGGTTGGCTTTCTGTTCGACAACACGCGGCTGAAGGGGCTGCGCATCCCCTTCCATACGCGGTTCGAGGAGATCAATCTGCGGTTCTATGTGGTCCGCGCTGACGCCGATGGGACGCGGAAACGTGGCGTGGTCTTTGTGCGCGAGTTTGTGCGGCGGGCGGCTATTTCGATCATCGCGAACACGCTGTATGAGGAGCCTTATGCAACGCTGCCGACTCGTTCCAGCATCGTCAACACGCCGGAAGCATTGAGCGTTCGTTACGACTGGCGGCATGGCAAGGTCTGGCAGAGTCTTGCAGTTGAGGCCTCGCCGGTTGCGCAGTCTATTGAGGCCGGGAGCGAAGAGGAGTTCCTTACCGAGCATTATTGGGGGTATACGAAGCGGCGCGATGGACGGACGTCGGCGTATGAGGTGCGGCATCCGCGATGGAAGGTTTATCCGGTGCGGAGCTACGAGGTTGTGGCCGACTTCGGCACGCTGTATGGGCCGGCGTTTGCCGGGTTGAATGGGCAGCGGCCGGCGAGTGTTCTGCTGGCCGAAGGGTCGGAAGTGTCGGTGCTTTCGGGGGTGCGGTTGCGACCGGGAAACGCGTCGCGCGTCTAATCTATAGAGAGAGGTGGAAATACCATGAGAACTATCGACGCATACCAAAATGGCGGCGTCATCCAGGCGGACACCGCGACCCTGCTCAGCCGCGTGCTGTGGATCACGACTGTCGGCTTCCTGTTTACCGCGCTTGGGGCGTATATCGCGCCGGATGCGCTGCCGGGCATTGGCTTCTTCGCCGTCGTCATCGTCAACTTCGCACTGATCTTCGGCATCCAGTACGTGTCGCGGAGATCGCCGGGAATTGCGCTGGCGCTGTTTTACCTGTTCACCGTGCTGATGGGCGTCGAAGTGGGGCCGCTGATCAAGATGTATCTGCATATGGCGAACGGGCAGACCATTGTGTTTCAGGCTGCTGGAACGACCGCGCTGGGAATGGCTGCGATGGCGATCGTTGCGGAGTTCGCTCGGTTTGACTACGTCAAGGTCGGCCGCATCGCGATGTTCGCCTTGATCGGCCTCATCCTTATCGGCGTGATCGGGATGTTCGTCCACTTCGTGCGGCCGGGTGTCTACGCGTGGCTTTCGCTGATCATCTTCAGCGTGCTGCTGCTGGTGGACTTTATGCGGCTGAAGGATGGCGGACGCGGAGCGACGGCGGTGACGCTGGCATTGTCGATCTACCTGGATGCGCTGAACATCTTCATCGCGCTGTTGCAGATCTTCGGAGGCGGGTCGCGGAGCCGCGACTAGCGGCTACACTTAGAGGAATGGCTCGCCGCTCTACCGTTTCTGAACTACAGCCCGACCCGTTGACCTGGCTCCGCGGCCTGCCAAAGGCGGAGTTGCACCTGCACCTCGAAGGCTCCATTGCGGCGGAAACGCTGGTGGAGCTTTCGCGGCGTAACGACGCCCGGCCGCTGACTCTTGATGAGGCGAAAGCCAGTTATTTCTACACTGACTTTCCCAGCTTCCTGATGAGCTTCAAGGCGGTTACGGAGCGTCTGCACACGCCTGCGGACTACGAGACGATTACCTACAACATGCTGCGCGATCTTGGGCGGCAAGGCGTTCGTCATGCCGAGGCTTATCTGTCGATTGGGATTCTGTACCACTTTGCGCGGATCGATGTGGATGAAGTGATGGCTGCGGCTGAACGTGGGCGCGTGCGCGGCGAGCGGGACTTTGGGGTGTCGCTGCTGTGGATCATCGACGCTGTGCGGCACTTCGGCGTGGACGAATGCGCGCGGGTTTTTACCAAGGCTGCGAGGCTGCGGAACGTTTATCCCAGCGTTGTTGGCGTCGGGATTGGCGGCGATGAAGCGCGCGGACCGGCGCATGATTTTCGCGAAATTTATGCCGAGGCCCGGGCGGCGGGGTTGCACCTTACCTGCCATGCCGGGGAGTCGACCGGGCCGCAGAGCGTTTGGGCGGCGATCAACATCGGCGCAGAGCGGATTGGGCATGCGCTCACCGCGGTGCAGGATCCCGACCTGATCGCCGTGCTGGCCGAGAGGCAGATTCCGCTGGAGCTGAACATTACCTCCAACCTGCGGACCGGGTGCTGCGCCAACTTGTTCGACCACCCCGCTCGGCACTACTTCGAGGAGGGGCTGATGATTACGCTCAACTCGGACGATCCGCCGTTCTTCGGGGCGAATCTGCTGGACGAGTACCGGCTGGTGCATCGGGAGTTCGAGCTGTCGCTGGACCAGATGCGGGAGCTGGCGGCGAACTCGTTCGAGGCGAGTTTTTTGCCGCCGGAGCGGAAGCTGGCCCTGCTGGCTGAGGTGGAATCTTACGGCTGGTAGTTGCCCCCTCCCCCCACCTAAAGCGGGTAAAGTGTCTTATCGAAAGGGTTTAGGTTCGTACCTCCTCCGCACCACCCTCTTTGAATAGAAACGTCCGGCGTGAGCCGGGCGGAATCTTTTTGCTGTCTTTAATTGTAATAGGGCTGTCAATAGACGTTGAAGCTCCTAGGATGGCGCTACGCGTACATGGCTGTGGCGGCCAGGAATGGATATAGGCGCATAGAACCTCCGCATGGGGATTAATCGGCGGCTATCACGTTCCTACCGCAGGAAGATGAATTATGAACGCCTTAATCCGCGCGAACGGCGCGCGACGCGCATTGCACCGAGACCTCCGAAACCGGCCAACAGCATCGTCCAGGCCGCGGGTTCAGGTACGGTGGCCGGCGAATTGCCGACGCCGGCGCTGAGTTCCAGAGAGTATCCCGGATTTTGCTGCAGGAAGGCGGGGTCTATCGTAAATATGGGATCAACGTCGACGCTGCCTGAAAAAACTATCTGCGGCGCGACAAGGTAGGAGATGGCGGCACTCATGAAAACTTCTTGAGAAACGCCAGGGTGAAACGCAATAGATTGACTGATTTTTTGATTAGCCGCCTCATCGGAAGAGCAAGTTGATATGTCGGTCACCGAGGCGATGCAAAGGCTGGAGAATACTGTCCCAATCTGTACAATTCCGGTCACCTGGAAAATGTTGTCTTGCCCTCCGTTAAACTGAACGGAAGACGTCATATCAACCGGAACTATAGTAGAAGTGGAAGAGCCAAGGGGACCTAGAACTTCAACAAAGTAGGCAAGTATCGCCACCGCGGCGGGGTCGCCCGGCTGATACTGGCCCTGTCCTGAAACAGAAACGAGTAAACTGGGAACTGGCCCAATGATCGCCGCAGCAAAAGCGCTAGCAGAAAACGTGCCCCCAAATGGAGTCGGTCCAACTGCATCGAAAGAAGCTAAGGTAGAGTACGGTCCCTGTTGGCTCTGACCCATGCCCGGTGCAGCATAGGCCGCCACCGACGTGAAAGGCGCTGGAAGTGTGTCAGCGTGGGCGCGTCCTGAGATGGCCAGCGCAGCCACGAAAAGGGTTAGACTCGAAAGGCCGAATGTCCTCGCAGCAAGACGTCGCCGCCGCACACACACACCTGGGAGGGCGGACCTGGCGAGTAGTATGGCGCCGGCTCTCGGAGCGCCTACGGGCGTGGCCGCGCGGTTGAAAAAATTGTTCAAAGTCATTGCCAGTGCCCTCTCTTGATTAATATCCCGGGTTGCGTCCGGAGTCTCAGTTATGTGGTGTGAGAAGCATACTCCCATTTTGAAACAGAGGCGGTCTGTCAGAGGATTTACGTGACGGATGAATCCGTCACGTTAAGCAAGACGGGGGAAGATTTGTGCTGCGAGTTAAGCGGGACGGGAAGATTTGTTCCTCATGGGATCGGCTGTAAATGCTGCGATCTCTCCACTGCGGCGGCAAGTGCGCCGCCTTCGGTCGAGATGACAGGGTTGAGGTGGGTGGCGACGGGCATTCTCTCTAGCGGCCTGGAGGGACGGGGACCATGACGGCGTTGGGGTCGACTTTGGGGATGCCGAAGTGGCCGCCGAGGTGGACGAGGTCGAGGGGGCGGAGGGCGCCGGAGACTTCGACGAGGCTCATGTTTTTGGGGCCGCGGACGAGGACCGTGACATCGTCGATTTCGGCGCCGCGGAAGTGGAGCCAGAGGTCGGTCAACTGGTGGAGCGGCATGGTCGATTCGCGGGGAGAGGCGTTCCGGTTGACGAGATGCTTCCAGCCGGCGGCGCTGTAGGCGGCGACCAGTTGCGACATGCTCTCGGGGAGGTAGAAGGCGGGCTCGCGGTAGCGGAAGTTTTCGACGGTGATGCTGTTGAGGGCGGCGACGGTGCGCTCGCTCTGGTCGCCGAAGAGGCCGGCGGCGGTTTGGAGCATGTCCTTGTCGAAGGTAAAGGCGGTGTGGGTGGCGGGCTCGGATGTCATGTTGTCGAGCGCCTCGCGGGCCCCGCGAGGCTGCTGGGCTGTGAGCGCGGCGGCGGACAGGGTCAGGATGGTTGCGAATAGACGCAGGTTCATTGGGGGCCTCACTGTGTTTAGAGACACGGGCGTGGGGGAAAAGTTATCGGGAGTTTTGGGGTCGTGGGCGGTGGTAATTGCTGCTGCGCCGCGCAAGTGCGCGACGGCTTCGGTCGAGATGACAATTCCGTGGGAGTTCTGGCGGAAGGCAAAAGCGGGGTCGCGGTTAAACGGTTCGAGCTGTCTTGGTGGTGCCGGCAGGGTGGCGGGTCCTTCGACTGCGGCCCGCAAAAGCGCGGGCCTGCGCTCAGGATGACGAATTTTGGTGGGTGTGGAAGAGAGCGGTCGACCCGTTCGGCTGCGCTCAGGGGCGATACCCCACCCTTTGCAAAAACGCAAAAGATGGGCCACCTGGAGTTGGGGCGCTGTGAGCGAAAAACAAGCAGCGACAAAAGAAGAAGCGGGTCCTTCGCGTTGCTCAGGATGACATATTCCTGAGGTGTTTCTACGTTCTGTCCTCTACACTCTATCCTCTACGATCTATCCCCTGTTTTAGCGCGGCGTTCTAGGGGCGAAGTAGCCCTTCTTGGCGCGGACCGAGTAGCGGGGGTCGAGGGCGTGGAGGTAGATGGTGCGGAAGGAGCCATCCTGCTTGAAGTCGGCCGGGACGTAGACCAGGAGGTACTGGCTGCGGAGCTCTTCTTCGATGTTCTGGAAGCCGATGGCGACGTCGTCGATGCGCTTGGGGAAGAAGGCGTGGCCGCCGGTGGCGTCCGCGATCTGGCGGAGAACGTCGTCGCCCTTGTCTTCGCTCGGTCCCACGTTGGTCGAAATCGTATACACGATGGTTTCGGCGCGCTGGCACATCTTGATGGCGTCGGACTCGAGCGCGCGGCTGTAGTCGTCGTCGCCGTCCGAGACCAGGACGAGGGCTTTGCGGACCGCGGTCTTTTCCTTGAGCGTCAGCATCTGATCGCGGCAGGTTTTGTAGAGCGCGTCGAAGAGAGCCGTGCCGCCGCCGGGGCGGAGGCGCATGATGCCGGTACTGAGCAGGTCGATGCGGTTGGTGAAGTCCTGGGTGACGTCGGTCTGGACGTCGAAGCCCTCGACGAAGGCACTGTCGGCGGGGTGCATGACCTGGAGGAAGAAGTCGGTGGCGGCCTGCTGCTCGAACTGGAAACGCTGGCGGATGGAGTTGCTGGTGTCCAGCATGACGCCGACGCGGAGCGGCAGGTTGGTCTGCTGCGAGAAGCGGATGACGCGCAGCGGCGGCTTGCCGTCGTCGAGCAGGCCGAAGGCTTGTTGCTGCAGGCCGGTGACGAAGTGGCCGTTCTTTCCGGCGACCGTGAAGATGAGATCGACTTCGTTGGAGAAGACGGTGATGGAGCTGGTCTGGCCGGGCGCGGGAAGGGTGTCGTCGTGCGGCTGGAGAGCGGGCTGTTGCGGCGGCGTGGTGGCTTGGGGCGCGGTTTGCGGAGCGGCGGGGGCCTGCGCGTGCAGCGACATGGTGGCCAGGGCGATGGCGGCGGCTAGTGCGGCGAGGGTGCGGCTGCGTGCGGGGATGTTCACGCTGTCATCTTATCAACTTGCGGGCATGGTGGGGGTTTCCTAGCTCGCTGTGCCGCGCAAAAGCTCCAATGTTGTGACGAGTTCCGGGGGCAGGTCGGACTTCAGCTCCAGCCGCTGCTTGGTGCGGGGGTGGAGGAATTCGAGCTGGGCGGCGTGGAGGAAGTTGCGTTCGAGCTCGATGGGGTCCGCGTCGGAGGTTTTGTCGAGGGGCAGGATGCGGTGCGGGGCGCCGTAGAGATTGTCGCCGGCGACGGGGTGTCCGAGGGACTGCATGTGGACGCGGATCTGGTGGGTGCGGCCGGTTTCGATGCGGACTTCGACGAGGGTGAACTTGCCGTAGGGGCCCGGCTTTTCATCGGTCCCAATGCGGTCGAGGACGCGGTAGTGCGAGACGGCGGTGCGGCCGCCCATGCGGCGGGTCGTCATGCGGGTGCGGCGGATGATGTCGCGGCTGATGGGGAGGGAGATGGTGCCTTCGTCCTTTTCGATGGAGCCGTGGACGAGCGCGATGTAGATTTTGCGCAGGCGGCGTTCGGCGAACATTTCGCCGAGCTTGCGGTGGGTGCTGTCGTTTTTTGCGACGACGATGAGGCCGCTGGTCTGCTTGTCGAGGCGGTGGACGATGCCGGGACGGAGGTCTCCGGAGACTTGCGAAAGATTCTTTCCGAGGTGGAAGAGGAGCGCGTTGACGAGGGTTCCGCGGTTGCGTTCTTCGTCACCCGCGCCGGCGTGGACCATCATGCCGGCGGACTTGTTGACGACGGCGAGGTCGTCGTCCTCGTAGACGATGTCGAGGGGGATGTCTTCTGGCGTGGCGTGGAGCGGCTCGGGGCGGGGATCGCCTTCGATCTCGATGACCTCGCCGCCCTTGAGTTTTTGCTTGCCTTTGGCGGGTTCGCCGTTGATGGTGACCTGCGAATTTTCGATGAGGAGCGTGACGCGCGCGCGGCTGATGTCGGGGATGGCCTTGGCGAGGTAGGCGTCGAGGCGCATGTCCTTGGCGGCGGGTTCGGCGGTGATGGTGCGGATGCCGTCTTCGGGCTCGAGGTCTTCGAGGGTTTGGATTTCAGGCGCGGCGGGGGCAGGCACGCGCGGTGCGGCGTACCGCGGCCTGGACATCGTCGCCTCTTCCTGGGGATGCTTGCTGGTGCTGGGGCCGCCGGTCACGAGGCCCGGGACGTTGGCGTACGGCGAGGTGTGGAGGGGGACGAAGTCGGCGGTATCGTAGAAGGGCTCGATGGCGTCTTCGACGGGCTCGCCGGCGGCGCGGGCTGCGGCTTCGCGTTCTTGAATTAGGGTTCGGTGCTCGCGGTACTCCTTTTTGACGGAGACGCGGCGGTTGCCCTTGGGCAGCATGTTTTTCGATGGCATCAGGCTGACTCTCTTTCTTGTGGCTCGCGATCGAGGACTCCCCCGCAGAGGAATTCGCGACGCTGGGGCGGTGTGACTTGGAGTGCCATGCCGGCGATGATGGCGGCGAGTGCGACGAATTGGCCAGGGTCGAGGAGGGCGTCGCCGGAACTTTCGACGGGCTGTTGGAGCATGTCGAGGAGGAAGGCGGCGGCTCCGCCACCGATGAGTGCGAGCGCGGCGATTTGGCCGGAGAATTTTCTTCGCGGGAGCATGCGGTAGAGGACGATGCAGAAGGCGAATGCGATTACTGCTGCGTAAATTTGCACGGGATGGACGCGGCCGAGGATTGTGTCCCCGGGCGTGACGACTCCCCAGGGCAGCGACGTGGGCATGCCTGCGTCCGTGCCTTCGATGAAGTGGGCGATGGCGAGGACTGTTGCGAGGAGGGCGGCGGGCGGCGACCACGCGTCGAGGATGTCGCGGAGTGGCAGATGTTTTCGGCGCAGCCAGAGCCAGACCAGCAGAGCCGTGAGGACCATTCCGCCGTAGGTGAGTGAGGGCAGCGAGAGGACGAGCAGCGGGTACTTGAGGAAGGCTCGGAAGTCGAAGGCGATGAGGAGCGCGCGCGAGGTGATGAAGGCTGCGATGACGGCAATGACGCCTGCGTCCCAGAGTCTATTGGCGGGGAGGGCGACGCGCGGGGCGGTCCGCTGCGAGAGCCAGAGGGCGGCGATGAGGCCGGCGGCGGCGAAGATTCCGTAGACCGTGAGGCGCAGGGGACCGAGCCGGATGAATCCGGGGAGGAGCAGCGCCGTGGCTTGCGCGGAGAAGAACATCCATAGCAAGGATACGCGGTTGGGATAGGTCGGGCCTTCAGCCCTCTCGTCATCTGTGGCCGCGTACATGGGGCTTCGCCCCATGCTGGTATAGGGCGCGCCGTTGGCGCTCTAACGGCGTCTGGAAACGACGTCCCGATAGCGACGGTGTGACTGCTGAAAAGCAAAGACCGACCCACGGGGCCGTGCTGCGGGGCGCAGGTGAACCCGCGGTAAGCGGTGGGATTCAGCCGTGGCTCTTTAGGCTTTCCGGACTGGCGGACATAGCACACCGAGCTAAATTCACGAGCCAAACCCCTGTTCAATGAGTATTGGTTCAACCTGCGTTATCCGAGCACCTGCTTTGTAGGCCGGTC
>DASRLB010000168.1:0-3355 GCA_035648695.1 Acidobacteriaceae bacterium
TGGCATGGCAGCGAACGGCGGTGCTCTTCCGCGCCGCCACGCGCCAGGAGTTACCGGGCGCTCTCGATGTCGTCCCCCCAATCACTCCGCTAGGGGTGGAGGCTCGCGATCTGGTCTTCCGCTACGGCGACCGATCGGAGCCTGTGCTGCGCGGCGCAAATTTGCAAATCGCGATGGGTGATCGCGTGGTTTTGGAAGGCTCGTCGGGCGGCGGAAAATCGACGCTCGTCTCCCTGCTCACCGGCGTGCGCGATCCCAACTCGGGCAGCGTGCTCATTGACGGACTCGATCGCAAGGCGCTCGGCGCCGCCCAATGGCGCAGACGCCTGGCCGCCGCGCCGCAGTTCCATGAGAATCACGTGCTCGCAGAAACATTTGCCTTCAATTTGTTTTTGGGACGCCCAGCTATTCTTACTCCAGCCGATTTCGAGGAAGCGCAAGCCATTTGCGGCGAACTCGGCCTGGGAGATTTGCTGGATAGAATGCCCGCCGGCATGCTCCAACTGGTGGGTGAAACCGGCTGGCAGCTTTCGCACGGAGAACGCAGCCGCCTGTACATCGCCCGCGCTCTGCTGCAGGACGCCGAACTGGTGGTGCTGGATGAAAGCTTCGCGGCGCTCGATCCCGAGAACCTAAAGCGGGCCGTGGAGTGTGTCGTCAAACGCGCGCGGTCGTTACTCGTGATCGCGCACCGTTGATTACTTGAACCGCGACCGTGATCCCCTTAAAGGGCAAAGTGGGAGAGATGCAGGCCTCGAGATTGCTGCGGCTGACGAGGTCTCTGGACAGTCTGTCGCAGTAATCGGCAGGGATGCTGCCGTCAGCCAGTTCAATTGTAATCCGCTATTCGAGACGCTAGAAAACTAC
Source organism: Acidobacteriaceae bacterium (assembly GCA_035648695.1). Taxonomy (GTDB): domain Bacteria; phylum Acidobacteriota; class Terriglobia; order Terriglobales; family Acidobacteriaceae; genus Granulicella. The sequence continues at coordinate 868 of DASRLB010000168.1, forward strand.
CTCGGCGGCCAGCCATTCCATCCGGCAGCCTGGAGGGTGTGACTCCAGCAATTATCAATAATCGCCGCTACGTTGTATTCGTGTCAGCTCTGACGGCAGGACACTTATACAATGGCGGACCGTATAACGGCGGCTTTACGGGCTTTGGCTTTGAACTTGTGTGTCACCATTGAAGCGGTTTCACATTAAGAAATGGACGGTAACATCGTTTGCCCGCCAACGTTAGACGATGGTTACTTCCATAAAACAGTGGGAACCCATTTTAAGCGTCGCCGACACCAACGCGTGTGATATCGTAAAACTATTTTCTGGTAGGCACGGACAGGCAGCTTTTTTACTTGACTTTCGCGATATAAGCGCCTACCACACCGGCAATGTCGCTCCCGTATGAGTAACAGCGAATCGGAGAGCAAGCTAGTCGGCACTCAACAGATCTGGAGCAAGTCAGCCTTTACTAGCTGAAAGGAGTTCCTTAAATGCCTCAGCGCGTGCTTCTCGCTCATGCTTTTGCGCTCCCTATCGGTTTATTCGCGTTGCTTTTCTCTCAGGCCTCATGTTCGTCCCGCGCGCAAGGGACGCTGCCACAGTTAACGGTCTTGCAGTCGACTAGAAGTTTTCGCTTGAACACAAACCTTCCCAGACTGGAGGATGCTGCAGTTGGCTCGAATGGCAACCTGTACTTCCTCATGAGTGAGAAAGGTCAGCACTTTGAAGTCATACGCGTCGATGACAGCGGCAATACCATTCAGAGCGTTGTAGTCCCGCCAGTCAATTCAGCGTTCCGAAAAATTGTCGCTGGGCCAAACGGAAAGCTCGCAGTCTTGCTACAACAGGGATCTCACTCACCAGATACGATTCAAGTGGTGGACGGAGACACTGGGCAGCTGCTAAATACCATTTCTTCCAGCGAAAAAGTCAGCGAGCTGTGTTTTCTTGGCCCTCAGCTGGTCGGCGTCGCATCGGCTACTAGTCGTCTCCTGATTATCCGGTTGTTTCAGCAAGCCACAACAGGTAGTATGAACGAGTGCCTCGGCCGGGATTTCGAGATTGCCCGGAACTCCGTTGAAAGTTAGCGACTCTCGACACTCATACGTTACGCCACGGCTACCCCCTTGGCAATCGGCTTCTTGGAAACGGCATTGGCCATGGACGAAAGCAGTAACGGAATTTGACGGAACCCGATGACCTTGCGAAACTGGCGTTCGGCAACCAGCAGGCCGGAGCCGACCCAGCGCTCGATCTGATCGCCGGTCCTCCAACGCTTCACGTTCCGGCAAACCGTTTCCACGATGGAGAACGCCGACTCGATCACGTTGGTGCTGGCCAAGGTGCGGCGCAGCTGATCCGGCACCCGCAGCTTGTGAACGGTGAGCGTCTCCTCCATCCCTTCTTCCAAACTGCGCGCCGCGCTCGGATTCAAATCCATCAACTCGCGATGGAGCTGGTCGAGCGCCCGCTTGGCATCGGAGTAGCCCGCCATCGCATACGCGTTCTGCATTTTCCTGCGGACGTCGGCCTTGTATTGGTCGGGCAGATGATCCACCACGTTGCGCTTCTTGTGAACCTGGCAGCGCTGGATGAACCCGGCTTCGCCGGCATGGCGGCGCACGGCCGCGTGTAGCGCTTTGCCGCCATCCAGGATGTACAGCCGCGGCGTCGAAAAATCCAATCCGCGCTCCACCAACTCACTCATCAGTGAACTTACCACCGCTGTGTTTTCCGTCGCACCTTCGCGAATCCCCAGCACCGTTTTCGTTCCATCGCAGCCAATACCAAGGGCCGCGATCATCTGCCGGTCCTTGAACGGAGTGCCGTCGATCAGCACCGCGCACAGCCGTAACTCGCCCAGTGGCCGCTCCATCAACTGCTTCACCTTCTCGCGGCTGGCCTCGACGAAGTTCTCGCTCACCGCCGACTTCTCGATGCCGTAGGCGTCCTGAAACTCCTTCACCACCGCACCATAGTTGCGGGTCGACAGCCCACGCATCATCTTGTCCCACACGCCCGCCTGCATCGGCCCGCTGCGCTGGAATAGTTCGTAGCTGCCCAGGCGCTGTTCGCGCTTGTCTTTGGTCCGCAGCCGCGTCTTCCGGATCGGCACCTTCTGTCCGTCCACCACGCAGTAGCCGTCTTCTTTGCCCCATCGATGCGCGCGGCGCCCTTCGTGTTGCTGATGGCGCTCGCCTGCCAGGGACTTCACTTCCTCGTCCATCACCAGATTCATCAACTCCAAGCCAGCTTGCCGCAGCAAATGTCCCACTCCTTGCTGCAACAGTCCGACGATGTCGGCCATCGGTAGGATCATCTGAATGCTGGGGTTTTCTTCGGTGGCGAGCCGGCGGAACTGCTGCACGGCTCGTTGCTGTTCGATCTGATATCGTTTCTTCATAGCGACTCTCTCCTTTTTCTTGGCAGAAAAATCAACCGTCGGCCTATTATGACCGCCGGCTTGAGAGTCGCTACTTTCTACGGTTTAACGGGCAATCTC
>DASRLB010000169.1:0-3655 GCA_035648695.1 Acidobacteriaceae bacterium
CATCCTCACCAACAACCACGTCATCGACAACGCGCAGACCGTCGAGGTCACGCTCTCGGACAAGAAGAAGTACAAGGCGACCGTTGTCGGCGTCGACCGCAACCACGACCTCGCCCTGTTGCAGATCAAGGACGCAGCCAATCTGGTTCCCGCGACGCTGGCCGAGTCAACCAACCTCGTAGTCGGGCAGCAGGTATACGCCATCGGCAATCCCTTCGGCTTCTCGGGGACCATGACGCGCGGCATCATTTCCGCGATCCGGTCGGTGCAGATGCCTTCCGGCAACCGGATCGACGACGCGATTCAGACCGATGCTTCGGTGAATCCGGGGAATTCGGGTGGACCGCTGCTGAACTCGCGGGGTGAAGTGATCGGGATCACGACGCTGATCGCGTCGAACCCCAATGGCGGCGCGGACCAATCCGCCGGCATCGGGTTCGCGATCCCAATCCAGACCGCGAAGGCGACCATCGACGACTTTGCACGGTACGGCCGCGCGCGCCGGCCGTCGCTCGATATCAAGTCTTTCCCCATCGGCCCGGACATCGCCGAACAGATCGGCTTGCCGTCGGATTACGGCGTCCTGATCGAGCGCGTGCTGCCGGGCGGCGCGTCGGAACGCGCGGGGCTGCGGGGGGGCACGCAACTGGCCTGGAACGGCAACGAGCAGGTCATCCTGGGCGGCGACCTGATCGTCTCCGCCGATGGCCAGGACATCACCACGATGCAGGACCTTTCGCGGGTGATGAACACCCACCACGCCGGGGACACGATCCCGATCGTGGTGTTCCGCGGACGCCAGCGCATGACGTTCAAGGTGACGCTTTCCGATGCGAAACAGGTGATCGGCGGGCAGGGATAGGGGGTACCCCCCTCTCCCCAGGGCAATCGCGTGGACGGCAGAAAGGTGCCGCAAGCTGGTCTAGCCTCTTCACCTGAACCTGGTCCCCAATTAAGGAGCCGCCACGAAACTCACGCGCCCGGTCCGCCCCTCGCTTCCCGTCCTCCGCGCGTACCTCGTCGCCATCGCGCTCGTGCTGCTCTACCGCACGCTCGACCTCGCAAACCTCCTTCCGCACCACCTGCGGTAGGAGGTCTAATCGTTCAGGTTGTCCAACACCGTCTTTTCGACATCGCGGACCACCTGCATCGCATTTTCCAACACCACCAGCGCCTTAGCCCGCTGGCTTGCAAGCTCCTGAAGCCTAATCTCCCCGCCGGCGGCATTCGGATTGAAGCTCAATCCCGATGCCGCCGGCCCCGCCTGCAAGGTCTGCATGATCGCAAGGAAGAGGATGACCGTCTGCTGCTCCTCGGTCGCTTCCGGAAACGCGAGTTTGATCTCAGTCAGCGCCAGCAGTTGAAGCGCCACCGGCCACACCGCCGGCAACCTCATCCGGTTCGCGAACGCAGTCGCATGAGGCCTCACCCTGCTGCGCAGCGACGGCGAAAGCCTCTCCGACACGACCGTATATTGATGCACCGCCCACACCGGCAGAGGTGTTTGAGGAAGCGCATGTGGAGAAACGGAACCATTCATACTTTGTCGATCATCGAGTCCTTGGGCGAAATCTTAGCAGACAGGTGGTTCAGCGGCGCAGTGAGCGGAAGACGTGAGTGCTTGTCCCCTGCCAGGGGTAGGCGCGACTGAACTGGAGCACGACGCGGCGTACGCTCACCCGTACGATCGCCCTTCCAAATCGCACGTCCGAAATCCGGGCTAAGGTCCCGAAATGGGACGTGGAGTTAAAAAGCAGAGCCCTCGGCCAGTTGGCGAGGGCTTTGTGATTGCCGTCGGACACGGCGGCAAAAAATTGTCTGGTACTTACATCGCGGGCGGGTGATGAAGATCGACCCGGTGGTGCGGCTCGGCCGAGGAGGCCGCGCGAGCGGTCTTGGTGGAGCGCTTGGTCTCATTAGGGTTGACCAGGTCGCGAAGCTCCTTGCTGGGTTTGAAGAACGGGACACGCTTGGCTGCGACGGCGACTTTTGCACCCGTCTTGGGATTGCGGCCAGTGCGCGAGTTGCGCTGCCGCGTGCGGAAGCTGCCGAAGCCACGGACTTCAACCTTGTCGCCTGTCTTAAGGGCATGGATCACAGAGTCGAAGAGAGTGTCGACGATCACTTCACTGTCGCGACGGGTTAGGTCGCCCAACGATGTAACACGGTCTACGAGGTCGGCTTTGGTCATAAGGCAATACTCCTTCGGATAGTCTAGACCCCTGATGAGGGGAATGGAAATCGGACCCGGGGTTCAGGTGCCGAACAGGATAACGCTCACACAATACAGGCAAGCATAACGTCAACAAAGGTTTAGGTCTACTTCCACATGAAATAGAAGCCGGGCGCGTGGTCCAGGAGCTTCGAGGGATCGGGAAAAAGAGTGTCCGAATCGTCGCTCAGGGTGGTGAAGATGTTGCGTCTCTCTTTGGGCGGGCGAACGATGTTCGGCTCTCCCGAAATGCCCACGGATTTTGCGGTATCCATCAGCGCGACGCGGAAACCGCCCTGCACGTCGATCAAATGGAGGCCAAGTGCCTGCTCGCCAGTCCACACCTGGCCGGTGGCGAGGGGTTTGATGACGTCGTCGGTGGTCTTGCGGCCGGTAGCGACGTCGTGGACGAACTGGCCGTACATATTGTCGACCAGGGACTGGAAGTAAGCCTCCTCTTTTGGGGTTAGATCGCGGGTTGGGTCGCCGGCGTCCTTCAGTTCTCCGGCGTGGATGGTGATGTTTTTGAGCTTGGCCCAGCGCATGAGCTCGCCGTAGTTGGTCCACTCCATGATGACGCCGATGGAGCCGACCACCGAAGCCGGGTTGGCGTAGATTTTGTCGCAGGCGCTGGCGATGTAGTAGGCGCCCGAAGCGCCGACCGACTCGACCGACGCCACGATGGGCTTCTTCTTTTCGCTGCGGACGCGCAGGACCTCGTGGTAGATCTCCTGCGAGGCGGCCGCGCCGCCACCGGGCGAATCGATATGCAGGATGATGGCTTTGACCCGGGAATCGTCGCCGAACTTGTCGAGTTGCTTGTCGATCTTGTCGGCATCGGTGATGACGCCGGTGATATCGATGACGCCGATGGAGTCGGAGGAGAAAGCGGATTCGCTGTCGGAGCCGAAGGATTTCGCGAGCGAAGCGCAGGTGACGCAGACGATCAGCAGGATGACAGCGAAGATGCCGCCCAGGACCGCAACCCAGAACCATCCGGAGCGGCGCGGCGGCGCAACGGCGTAGGTATAAGCCGGCGTGGCATAAGCGGGAGAAGCATAGGCCGCGGTGCGAGGGTCGGGTGGAGGAACCGGAGCGCCCACGGGATTGCCTGGAGAATCGAACGGTCCGCGAGGGGTGGGGTTGAAGTCGTCCGGCATGGCCTTGAGTTTACCCCTTCCGCGAGTGTTTTGAGCGTGATGGAGGACGATCGGCGAAACTTTTGTGTTGAAACAAAAATACCGGCTGCAACGTATGCCGTCGGCGCAACAAGCCGCCGTACCGCGCCGATTGATTGAATCGCCAGCAGTTCTAAATGGGCGGAGGCTTGCCTGAACTGAGGGTTATCATGAGGCTTTGCCATGAGGGGAAGACGATGTAGGCGGAGATGGAGCGCGCATCCTGGAAGAAGCGGGAGCGGGTTGGGATGGCTTTTCGGGCTTG
>DASRLB010000170.1:0-2044 GCA_035648695.1 Acidobacteriaceae bacterium
GCTCAGACGATTCATGTGATCCGCCAGACCCTTGCACCGAAGACGGAATTTGCGATCCGGCACCGCCTGACCCCGATCCCGGTCCGGGTAACAATCCTCCAGTACAGCCGTGCGCGGACGGCAATCCCTGTACCACGCAAATTTTTTTCAGCGGTTTCTATCTTGGTAATGTTTGCGCTGGCGTGACAAATGGGGTCAACTACTCAGTTCTCAGCTGTAGTGCCCCGAATGGGAATGTTCAAACCGCTTGTGCACAAGACATGAACAAATTCCGAGATGATTGCACTGATCTAGGACAAACTCCATTGGTACCCCAATATGGCTTCACCTTGGCGAGTGGACCATTTTACTACCAAGCTTGCTGCTATGCAGGTCATTAGACTCATATGTCGACTCGGAAACTGCTTACCAACATCTCCGCAACTGTGCTGGCGCTCGGCTTGCTTTTTTTCATGCGGTCGACATTCCATTGGGTGGCAACCTGGCGACAGTTGAATATTATTGAAGCGCCGTGCATTGCGGTGCAGAACCTCCTTATGCCGATGGGTTTCTATTCCCTCGGGTTAGAGTTGATTGGCTTTATCGCGCTACTGACTGGCTATCGTCGCAGCGAGAAGCTGGCTTGGTGGATACTCTTTATCATCGTTATCTGTTTAGTCATGCCTTTAGACTTCCTGGACTTGGTACTAAGACTTCACTACACACCGATGCGATTCTCTGACCTGTGGCATGGTGTGCGGCTCGGATGGTCTCCGAGTGTATCGATGTTGACAAGTTCGATTGCATTCATCCTAATGGTTGCAGCCTTGCTCCTTACCGTTCCATTCGTTTTCTTTCAACAGAGCCGTAACCCGAACGATAGGTGACCCAAGACTTCGATGCGCTAGTGGGAGCATCACATGAGACGCCCCCGCGCCGGCGCCGATGGGCTTTCGGACTGCTAGAATAACGGTATGGCAGTCCCCGTCTCTCAAGCCCTCACCGTTGCCAGCTATGTGCTGAAGCAGAAGTTCTCTGGGCGCAAGCGCTATCCGCTCGTTCTGATGCTGGAGCCGCTGTTTCGCTGCAACCTGGCGTGCGCCGGCTGTGGAAAGATCCAGTATCCCGCGCACATTTTGAAGGCGGAGCTTACGCCGGAGCAGGTGTTCAAGGCGGTTGACGAATGCGGGACGCCGATGGTGGCGATTCCGGGCGGCGAGCCGCTGCTGCATCCGCAGATGCCGGAGATTGTGGCCGGTCTGGTCGCGCGGAAGAAGTATGTCTACATGTGTACGAATGCGCTTCTGCTGAAAGAGAAGCTGCACCTGTTTACGCCGTCGAAGTTCCTGAGTTTTTCGGTGCATGTGGATGGCGAGCGCGAGCATCACGACTTTAGCGTGTGCCGCGAAGGTGGGTATGACATCGCGATGGAAGGCGTCCATGCGGCCGTGAAGGCGGGCTTCCGCGTGACGACGAATACGACACTGTTCGATGGGGCCGATCCGAACTCGGTGCGGCGGCATTTCGACCAGATGATGGATGCGGGCGTCGAGAGCATGATGGTGTCGCCGGGGTATACGTACGACAAGGCGCCGGACCAGCAGCACTTTCTGGGGCGGGCGAAGTCGCGGAAACTTTTCAGGTCGATTTTGTCGAACCGCAAGAAGACGTGGAAGTTCAATGCGTCGCCAATGTTCATGGAGTTCCTGATGGGCAAGAAGGAACTGACCTGCACACCATGGGGGATGCCGACGTACTCGATTTTCGGGTGGCAGAAGCCGTGCTATCTGCTGCAGGATGGCTACGCGGACACGTTCCAGGAGCTGATGGAGTCGGTCGAGTGGGCGAATTACGGGACCGAGAGCGGGAACCCCAAGTGCGCGAACTGCATGGTGCATTCGGGCTATGAAGCGAGCGGCGTGAACTATACGTTCGGGTCGATGAAGGGTCTGTTGCAGACGGCGAAGGCGATCTTCTTTGATAAGTACGAAGATGCCGGTGCGCAGGACCTGCTGAACAAGTGGCAGCCTGAAGGGCACGGTCCGCTGGTGCAGATTGGCGCGCC
>DASRLB010000171.1:0-15576 GCA_035648695.1 Acidobacteriaceae bacterium
CCACAAATCTGTCGGCCAGAGCCGAAGGACCACTCCAACCGTCTGCCCCTTTCAAGCCCAATCCGCCTCCGCCATTCCCCTGCCCTATACAACCCTCTCCGCCCGAAAACACTCTCAGTTCCATTGAGGCCAAACCAAACCACGTCGCCAGTCAAACGGAAAGTTCTGCTTTGCGTTACGCTAAAAGCAGCGACTTTCCGGCAACGACAGGTGCAAGGACCGGAGATGAGCTCCATGATTTTAGAGGCCCAACCACGAATGCAGACAAAACCCAACCCCGGCTTGTTCAAACGGAACCCCCCGATTGCCGGCGAGGCTGAAGCCATCGAGCGAGCCAAGGAAGGCGATCCGGACGCCTTCTCCAAGCTGTACGCGCTCCACAAGCGCCGCGTCTACACACTCTGCCTGCGCATGCTGGGCAACGTTTCCGAAGCCGAAGACATGACCCAGGAAGCCTTCCTGCATCTCTTCCGCAAGCTCGGCAGCTTCCGCGGCGAGTCCGCCTTCTCCACCTGGCTGCATCGCCTGACCGTGAATCTCGTCCTGATGCACCTGCGCAAGAAGGGGCTGAACCTCGTCTCGCTGGAAGAGACCATCAACCCCTCCGAGGACGACGCCCCCAAGCGCGACTTCGGCTCCCGCGACCAGCAACTCGCGGGCTCGGTCGACCGCGTCACCCTGGAGCGCGCCGTCTCCTCGCTGCCCCCGGGCTACCGCATGGTCTTCGTCCTCCACGACGTCGAAGGCTTCGAACACAACGAGATTGCCAGCATGCTCGAGTGCTCCACCGGAAACAGCAAATCCCAGCTCCACAAGGCCCGTCTCAAGCTCCGCGAACTGCTCCGCAACCCCGAACAGTTTGCGGTTCCCGCATCTGGAAAGGAGGGCGTCTAATGTCAGATTCGGCCGCCCTAAACCACAGCCCGGAAATTTTTGACAACATGACTCCCGCCGAGTTCGAGGAGCGTCTTCCCGACCTCTTCGGCATTGGAAACGGCAAGGTGAGTGAAGACCCGCGTTTCGCTATTTTCCTGGAAAAGAACCCCGACTGCGCCGCGCTGGTCCGCGACCTCGAAATCATCGCTGAAACGGCCGCCAAACTCTTTGAGCCCACCGAAGACCAGGATCCCGCCGATTCGGTCTGGATTAATATCGCCAGCAAGCTCAAGGGTGAGTCCTCGTCCCTCGACGAACCCAACAGTACCTTCGAATAGCGAATGGCACCATCCACCGAGGCGTCCGGCTTTCGACCCGGACGCCTTTTCTCTTGCAACCAGTCCCACACCGGCATAGTCTAGAGTTAAGATGATTACGGCAGCGTTGGACGATACCGGCAAGCGCGTACTAAGAGTCATACAGCAGTCTGGAGTCGTGCCCGGTTGGCAGCTGATGTCCGAGGCTTCGGTGTCTCAGGTGGAACTCTTTAATGCCGCCTCCAGACTACTCGACATGGGCCTGATCTCAACCAGTGGCAACGTTGGAAACTCGCCTGACATCGCTCAGACCTTCTTCAATCTCAAGCCATCCAGCCGGCAATATGCAGTCATGTTGATGAACCAGAGCTAGTCGACTCCATTCCCTCTCGGAGCTTCATCGGATGGACATGAACGTGTCGCCGGACGTACAAGCGTATTACTGCTATTTGATCGTGCTTCTGCTCGCAATGTACACGGCTTTGCGACAGATTTCCGAGCGCCTCAAAGAGTCCCCCGGCAAATGGATCATGGTCAACACATGGTTCCTCTTCTTTGCTTACACCCTTCTTCCGCTTGGCCTTTTCTGGCTCCTTGACCGCACCAACGCCGCCCACGACACATCGCTTTTTGCTGCCGTCCTCGTCGGCATGGGATACCAGCAGGTCCTCAGCGGTACCCTCACTACGGTCCGCGCCCCTGCCGACGTCTCCAAGTTGATGCAGCCCTTTGCCACCTGGGCCGACTCCATCGCCAAACGGATCACCGACCGTATCGCGGTCAACACTTTCGAACTTGACACCCGGCTTATTACCAAAATCCTTAACGACAAAGACAGTTTCGACGCTCTCAATGCAGTGGCCATGGCCCATGTCGCCGACCCGCGAGCCCTCAAGGCCCAACTTGACCTCATCGACGCCGACCATCCCATCCTCGGCGACGCCGGAGTTTTGTCCAGAAAAGCATCGGCCTTGCATCTGGCCGTCAAACAGGCAAGTCCCAGGAACTTCCAGTTCCTCCTCCGCAAGGGCGGAGTTATGCGCCGGTGGTGGTACTTCTGGTACGCAAAGGAGTGGCGCAGCAAATTCACAGCAACTGTAGTGGCGCTCCTGCTTGTCTTCTCCATCGCAATCATAGGAAGGTCGCTCTGGAAACCCGAGTATCGCGCCACTTACCTTATCTGGCGCCTCCACCGTGATAACGCCACCGACTACGATCGCTACCGCGCCCGAATCTCCCTGAGCGATGTTCTCGCCAAAACCCCTACTGCGTATCCCCAACTCATCACCCCTCTCCGCATTCCGTCCCTGCCCGTCAAGACCGCCGACAACATCCTCTCCCTCATCGTTGAAACAAAGAGCATGGCATTCAGACCGGGTTCCGACAATCGCACCCAGCTCATCGAGTCCCTCCGTACTGAAAACTCCGACGTTCGCGGCCGCATCCAGAAGGTCCTTCTCTATCTCGCGTCTGAGCAAAACCTGACGGTCCCCGAAGACCTCCGCAACTGGACCGTCGACCCCAAAAACACGGCCACAGACATTGACGCGAAGGTCAAAGAGTGGAATGACGTCGGCAACACATCTTCAGTACCACCGACACTCAAGCCCAAACCCGCCAGTTGACGCTCTGCGCAACCTTTCCTACCTTGGACTCCAGCGCGAAGGGCGCATCCAGTCCGCGGAAAGGGCCGTGCCCACCTCCAGCACCTACAACTCAACGAATCTTCTTTCCAGCCTGACGAGTGCGGACAGGTTATCGAGAGACTGGCGCGCGGGCCAGACCCTGCCTTTCCGAATTTGCGGCGGCGTTTGAGTTGTGGCTTTCCAGCGTTACAGAGCAGGAAACATTGCTCTCAGCGATGGCGGCGTAAAATGGGGGCAGAAGGCCCGCCTGATGGATACGCCCCACTTCGAACGCAAAGAGAAGGTTTCCGCCGTAAAGCTGCATGCGTCGCAGTACATCATTACGGCGGTGCTGCTGGTGTTGACCATCGGCTTGTGGCGGCTACAGGTGCTGGGGGCGCAGAGCTATCGAGTGCTGGCGGAGCAGAACCGCATCCGCAGGGAGCCGGTGCTGGCGCCGCGGGGGAAGATCTTCGACCGCGAAGGCCGAATTATTGTCGATAATTACCCGTCGGTGAGCGCCTACCTGTTGCGCGAGTCGCAGAAGAATTATGAGGCGGACCTGCCGATGATCGCCGCGGGGCTGCATATTCCGGTAGAGCAGATACAGGCCACGTTGAAGCGCTTTGCGAATGCGCCGCAGTATCAGTTGCTGCCGCTGAAACAGGACATTACCCAGGACGAGCAGGCGTTTATCGAGGCGCATCGCAACGAGCTGCCGGAGCTGGAGACGCAGGATGAGCAGCGGCGGCTGTATCCGAAGGATGGTTTTGCGGCGCACCTGATCGGGTATGTGGGCGAGGTGAGCGAGGCGGATTTGCAGTCGCCGAAGTACGATACGTACTCGCCGGGCGATGTGGTGGGGAAGTCGGGTGTGGAGGAAGCGTACGACGCCATACTGCGCGGCACGGACGGGTCGCGGAACGTGGTGGTGAACTCGCACGGCAAGGAAGTGGGGCAGCTTGGGCAGGAACTGGCGGTTCCGGGGCAGGACCTCCGGCTGACGATCGACCTGGATATTCAGAAGGCCGCCGAACGGGCTCTGGAGGGGAAGATTGGTGCGATTGTCGCCATGGACCCCCATACCGGAGAGATTCTGGCGATGGCGTCGCGGCCTACGTTCGATCCGAACCAGTTCCTGCATTTGAGCAAGACGTACTGGACGTCGATCTTGAACAATACGGACAACCCGATGATGAACAAGGCGATCCAGGCGCAACTGGCTCCGGGGTCGACGTTCAAGATCATCATGTCGCTGGCGGGCTTGCAGGAGGGTGTCGCGGAGAACCTGCATGTTGTATGCAATGGCGGCGGGGTCTTCTTTGGCCAGTTCCATGCGTGCGACAGGCATCACGGTGCTGTGGATATTCACAACGCCATTCCGTACTCGTGCGACACGTTTTTTTACACGCTGGCAGCGAAGCTGGGGATCGATACGATCGCGAAGTATGGAATTAGTGTCGGCCTATCGCAAAAAACGGGCGTAGACCTTCCCGATGAGGCTGCGGGGATCATGCCGAGCGTGGAGTGGAAGCTGAAGACGCAGCATCAGCCGTGGTATGCGGGCGAAGTGGTGTCGGTGGGGATTGGGCAGGGCGCGCTGGAAGTGACGCCGCTGCAACTTGCGCGCGCGTTGAGCGGGATTGCGTCGGGAGGCGTGCTGCGCAGGCCGCATGTGGTGTTCCCGAATGAGATTCCGGCGCAGGAAGAAGCGGCGATCCAGAGCTCGTTTCCGGGGTCGGGGGACAAGACGATCCCGCTGACTCCCGAGAACTGGGAGACGATTACCGATGCGATGGCGCAGGTGACGATCAGCGGGACGGCGGCGGCTTCGCATATGGAGGGGATCGACTTTATCGGCAAGACCGGGACGGCGCAGGTGATGAGCCACGATGCGCTGGCGCGGTCCGGCGGCGGACATAAGACGGTGCCGAACTCTTGGTTTGTGGGGATGACGCCGCGGAGGAATCCCGACATTGTGGTGGCGGTGCTGTGGCAGAACGGGGACCAGGGGGCGAACTCGGCGAAACTGGCGGCGCAGGTGATCGATGCGTTTGTGACCAAACAGCGGAAGGCGGCGGGGAATTTGAAGGTGGCGGAGGCGCCGAAGGTGGCGGCGCCGGTGGTGGCGGCTGCGGTAGCGGCTGCGCCGGGGCAGTAGGGCGCGGCGTATAGTCAGCGTATGTCGCTTGAGATCGAGATTGAGTACTACAACGAATTGCGGCCGGAGCTTCTCAAGGAGCATGGCGAGGGGAAGTTCGTACTCATCAAGGGGCGTGAGTTGCTTGGTGTCTTCAATACGAATGAAGAGGCTTACAGCGCGGGTTTCGATGCTTATGGGTTCGTCTCATTTCTTCTGCGGCCGATTCGCAAGGTGGATCCGATCCTCGTGATGCGCATGGTGCCGGCAGGGTATGTCTATCCGCGATAGTAAATGCGGCTGGTGGTGCGTTTGAGCTGGGTTCCCGACGATCTGTAGCCGGGGGAAATTTCCGGGGCTCAAGCCCGCTTCTTTCGCCCCCGAAAATGTCCGGGATAAATCCCGGACCTACTCCCAGAAGCCAGAAAAGCGTCCGCTCGTCGCTATGATGGATTAGCAATGTTTCGTTCCCGATTTCGCGATTTCGACTGGATGCTGCTGGGATTCGTTCTGGCGCTTACGCTGTTGAGCGTGCTGGAAATCCGTTCCGCGACGGCGATGACGAAGTTTCATGGGTTTCAGCAGAAACAGATGGTGTTTCTGGGCGTGGGGATCGTCGTGATGTTCCTGGTGTCGGTGGTGGATTACCACCGGCTGCTGGATATTTCGTGGTGGGCGTATGGGCTGAGCATCCTGGCGCTGGTGGCGGTGCTGGTGCCGCATGTCGGGCAGAAGGTGCTGGGAGCACGGCGGTGGATCAACTTCGGCGGCGGCGTCCACTTTCAGCCGTCGGAGTGGGTGAAGCTGGTGCTGATCCTGGCGATGGCGCGGTTTCTGTGGGGACGCGCCGGCGAGGGTCGCGATCTGAATTGGGCGGATGTGGGCAAGGCGTTTGCGCTGGTTTGCATTCCGGTCGCGCTGGTGCTGAAACAGCCGGACCTCGGGACCTCGCTGACGTATCTTCCGGTGCTGGTGGTGGGGCTGTTTCTGGGTGGGATGCGGCTGAAGCAGGCGTTCATCGTGTTGCTGGGGCTGCTGCTGCTGGGTGGGATCGGGTTTGCGGCGGGGAAGCGGTTGAAGCCGTATCAGCAGAGGCGGATCGATGCGTTTTTGAACCCGGACTCGGATCCGAAGGGGTCGGGGTACCAGATCAAGCAGTCGCTGATTGCGGTGGGGTCGGTGGAGTCTGGGGAAAGGGGACGAATAAGGGAACGCATACGCAGGGGGATTTTCTGCCGATTCCGTATACGGACTTTATCTTTGCGGCGTTCTGCGAGGAGCATGGGTTTGTGGGGGCGATGGGGGTTCTGCTGCTTTATTTTCTGATACTTGTGCGGCTGGTACAGAACGCGCAGACGGCTGCCGACCCGCCTGGGACGCTGATCGTGATGGGGATTGCGGGGGTGATGCTGTTTCAGATCGCCATCAATATCGGGATGTGCGTGGACCTGATGCCGGTGACCGGCATTCCGCTGCCGCTGATGAGTTACGGGGGTTCGTCGGTGATTTATACGTTTCTGGCGCTGGGGATTGTGATGAATATACGGATGCGGCGGTTTGTGAATTAAGGGCAGTGAATAGTGAGGGAGTGAATAGTGAATAAAGCGGGTCGTGCCGGGAATGGGACTTTGCCGCCATTCCTATTCACTATTCACTAGTTACTATTCACCGTCTTTGGTGCATACTGGAAGCAGCACTGTCCGGGATGCCGGACGGGCCCACGCTGCTCCCCTCTCGCCGGACGCGTTTTATCGCGGGCCAGAGATCAGGGCGGCAACAAGATTTTTTCAGAAGGCCGGCCAGGTTCGGATCGACTCCGGTGGCCGGACAGGTTTTGCGAATGGACGCACTCGGACGGTTAACGGCCCCGCCTCGTATAGAGGTTGTCACGGCCACAGTATCCGATTGCGGCAGCACGTCTCGCGGCATTTTGCCAAGCGTTTTTTTGCCGAATTCCGAGACACGCGGTTTTTTACTGGACACATTTTCTGGCCCATTACCCACTTCGTTCCGCATACAACGGACGGAGCGCGGCGCGCGTACTCGCGGCTTCGCACCCCAGACACCATCCCCAGTTTCCGCTCCATGCATTGTTCTGTCCGCGCTTCCGGTGGCCGCTTAGAGGAAAACTTCTAAGCCGCGACCCCAGCCTGTTCTGCCAGCACGGCATCGTCCCAAAAGACGGGCGTGCAGAAAGCAGAGCAGCACATGTCGAAAGAAATTTATATATCCAGCACGCCGCATGAGACGCGGCTTGCTATCGTCGAAAGCGACGCCCTTGCAGAGATTTATTACGAGCGTGAGAACGAATACACGCTGGCCGGCTCGATTTACAACGGGCGGGTGACGCGGGTGCTTCCGGGCATGCAGTCCAGCTTTGTGGACATCGGCCTGGAGCGCGATGCGTTCCTCTACATTACGGACTTCATGGAAGAAGCCGGCGACTCCGCCGACTTTGAGACCAGCGATGCGAAGAGCAATGGCGGTGGCGCCCGGCGGGACCGTCCGCGGCGCGATGCGGAGCCTGCCGGGGAGCCGGTTGTTGAGGGCGGCGACGTTGTCGCTCGCGAGGGCGGTCGTGATCGGGATCGGAACCGTGGGCGCGACCGGGATCGGAACCGTGGGCGCTCGGGTGGTGAGGCACGGGTGCAGGAAGTTCGTCCCAGCTATAGCGATGAGCCGCGGGTTGTGGCGAATGATGCGGTAGAAGCCGAGCCGCTGGAGGCGGATGCGGGCGAGGTTGGCGAAGGCGCTCCTGGGGCGGATGGAAGCCGGCGGTGGCGTGGACGTCGCGGGCGTCGTCGTGGGCGTGGCGATGGGAGCGAGGCTCCGCAGGAGCAGGAGATTCAAACGCCGGAGGTTCTGCCGGAAGTCACGGCTGCGGCTGTCGAGCCGAGGCGGGATGATCGTCCGCGTGAGGAGCGTCCTCGGGAAGACCGTGGGCCGCGAAACGATCGTGGAAATCGTGGCGGAAGAGATCGTGACCGTGGAGATCGTGGTGGACGTGACGGTGGGCGGGACCACTCGGGTTCGCGCAGTGGACGCTCTGAAGGTGAATCTGCGAGCACCCAGCCTGAGGCTGAGTCGTTTATTTTGCCGGGTGAGTCGCTTTCGAAGTATCGGCGGGGAGAAGATGGTGCGCCGGAAGCTGCGGTTGCCAAAGCTACGCCGTCCAATGTGACTCTTGTTACGCCAACTCCGTCGACCTCGATTGAGGTTGTCGGTTGGGATGGCGGTCTGGTGCTGCCGGGTGAGACGCTGTCGCGTCGCGGCGGTGGTGGTGAGTCCCGTGGCGGCAATGAACCTCGTGGTGGCGGGCGCGAGCGTGGTGGCCGCGATCGCGGCGGGCGTGAAGAGCGTCCGGCGCGGCGGGAGTTGGAGCCGTCTGAAGCGGTGCAACCCGCAGTGACGTCGCAGCATGAGCCGGAGCCGTTTGAGCTGGCTCCGCTGGTTGTGCCGGCGCAATCTGGCGAGCTGTTTGAGGCGTACACCGAGACCGAAGACGATCAGGCGGGTGAGACGGCGCAGATTGTGGAAGAGCAGGTTGAGGCGGCTCCGGCGGAGTATGAGCCGGAAGAAGATGCCGCGGTTTCGTTCCGCGTGGATCCTGCGCCTCCGAGTGAGTTTCGGCAGAGTGCGTTTGCGGAGCCTGAGGCTGAAGAGCAGCCGAAAGCGGTTGAGCCTGAAGTTGCGGCGGAGGTCCACGAGCCGGTGTTTGCGGCGGCGGAAGACGATGCTTATGTTGAGGCCGTTCCCGAGGCCGCTCCAGTGCATGAATTTACGGCGGTGCAGCCGACGGGCGAGATGATTTCGGCTCCGGCAGAGCCTGCGTCGGAGTTGCATGTTTCCGAGCAGGTTGCTGCGCCCATTGCGCACGAGACGGCCGTGCAGTCGGTGACCTTGCATGAGGCGGAGGTTGCGCCCGCGACGCAGGGATTCGCGCCGGGTGAAGGTGAGTTGGAGGAAGAGGTCCTTGATGATGAGGACGGAGATTATCTGCCAACACTGCACGCGCGCTCCGACCACGACGACATGGAAGAAGAGACGCTGGAAGGCGCCGCCGATCTGGGCAGCATGATTCAGGAGATGTCGATCGACAAAATTACGGGACCCGACGCCGACGAAGACGAGGACGATGATTTCGATATCGACGAGGAAGACCTCGATCACGATGAGTTCGAGAATGGCGAAGAGGATGAAGAGCTTTCCGGCAGCGATGTGAGTGAGGTAGAGGAAGAGGACTTTGCGGAGTCTTCCAGCTTTGAAGAGAACGGCGATGCTGCGGCGCGCGCGGAGGGTCAGGCGCCTTCTGAAAGCGGCCGAACTGCTCCGCGCGAAGGCGATCGGCGACCGCGTCGCGATGGCCGCAGCGGGCGTCGTGGTGAGCGCGATCGGGGCAAGCGCGATAGTCGCGGTTCAAGTTCGCGTTCGAGTGGCGGGTTCAATGGCGGAGGCAGCGGCGGAGGCGGCGGACGTTCGCGGCAGTCGATGCAGGCGACCAATCTGCCCGACATCAGCGACCTGCTGAAGCCGGGGCAGGAACTGCTGGTCCAGATTGCGAAGGAGCCGATTGCGAAGAAGGGCGCGCGCATTACGTCGCACATCGCGCTGCCGGGGCGGTTCCTGGTGTTTATGCCGACGGTGAACCACGTTGGCGTGTCGCGGAAGATCGAGAGCGACGGCGAGCGGCGGCGGCTGAAGGAAATCCTGCTGTCGGAGAAGGGCGAGGCTAGCGGCGGCTTTATCGTTCGTACGGCAGCGGCCAGCGCGACGGAAGAGGAGCTGCGAAGCGACCTAAGATTCCTCTTGAATCTGTGGGCTGATATAAAGCAGCGCAGCGAGTCGAGCAAGAGCCCCGCGTTGATCTATCACGACCTCAACTTGATCGAGCGGATTCTGCGCGACCAGGTGACGGACAATTTCTCCGCCATCTGGGTCGATTCGGAAGGCGAATATGAGCGGGTGCTGCGGTTCCTGCAACGGTTCCAGCCGTCGTTGATCCGGCGCGTGAAGCTGTACACGAAAGAGACGCCGCTGTTTGAGCAGTTCGGGATTACCGAGCAGATCAACAACGCGCTGCGGTCGAAGGTGTGGCTGAAGTCGGGTGGGTCGATCGTGATCAACCAGACCGAGGCGCTGGTCGCGATCGATATCAATACGGGCAAGTTTGTCGGCAAGACGGCGCGTCTGGAAGACACGATTGTGAAGACGAACCTCGATGCGATTCCGGAGATCGTGCGGCAAATCCGGCTGCGCGATCTGGGTGGAATCATCATCATCGACTTTATCGACATGGACGAACGCAAAAACCGCAACAAGGTGATGGCGGCGCTGGAAGAAGAGCTCAAGGCCGACCGTGCGCCGTCGAAGGTGCTGCAGTTCAACGATTTTGGGCTGGTTGCGATTACTCGGAAACGTGTGAAGCAGTCGCTGGAACGGACGCTGTCGACGACCTGCGGCGTTTGCCAGGGGACGGGGATGGTGAAGTCTCCGGTGACCGTGTGCAACGACATTTACATCGAGATGAAGAAGATGCAGAAGCATCTCGACCGCGGCGATGTGATGCTGCGGGTCAATCCGGATGTGGTGAAACAGTTGAAGGCTCCGGGGACAAAGTGGTTGCAGGAGATGGAAGATATGGTCGGGAAGACGATCCTGGTGAAGAGCGACCCGTCACTGCATCCGGAGCAGTTCGATATCCACTAGAAGCAGTGAATAGTGAAGAAGTGAATAGTGAATAAAGCGGGGCCTCTTTGGGGGCTCCGCTTTTTTGCCGAACGGACTATGGGCAGCGTGATGCGGCGCACGGGGTACCCCCCCCCTATTTTGCGCAAAGTGCCTTAAACAAAGGAGTTAGGCCCGTACCTCCTTTTTGAGAGGTGCAAAGTGCCTTAAACAAAGGGTTTAGGTTGTAAAGATCGAATCTAAAGGGGTTAGCGGAGTCGATCTGGCGACGTGGGCTGCCAGACGTTGAGCTGCCGGTTGCCAGTTTCCAGTCGTCAGGGACCAGTTTGGGTTGCGTAGGAACGAAGAACAACGAGCGATGAGGAAGTGCATGCCTTTCTGTTGAGGGTCTGGGGGTCGAGGAGCGAGGGTTTTGGACAGCTCAGAGCTCAGAGCTGTTGAGCGTAGAGGGTTATGGGCGCGTTTGCGTCTGAAAGGTTTCTGTTCAGTTTTGAGTTTTGAGTTGTCAGTTTTGAGTGCTGATTTAATTGTACAGAGTTGAGGGATATAACATGCACGTTTTGGACAATTAGTTTTTCCAGCGTTAATGCGGGGTTTGGGGGTTTTGCACAGGCTGGAGGGCTTGACAACTTTTGGCCGGACCGGCGTCCTGGGTTGCTGAAAAAGCCGCGGAGGAGCACTTCATCCCCCCGAAGAAAGCGCGGTAAACTAGGGCGCATGAGTCTCTTTCGAAGCCGTATGGCGTGGCTGGTTGTCGTGGTCTGCGCGCTTGTCGTCATCGCGTCGCTGGCGGTACCGATGTATGTCATTCGCCCCTTCGTTCCGCAGGACCCGGGCGCTTTGGCGTTCGCGCTGACGCTGCGGAACGCCGCGCCGTGGGTGTCTGGGATTTGCGGTTTGTTGGCGCTGTGCGTTGCGGTGTGGGCGTGGAAAGCGTTTCGGTTGCGCGGGAGGGTTATTGTCTCGCTGCTTCTACTGGTCACGATCGGGGGAGCGTGCCTTACCCACGTCAATATTTTTGAGGTGATGTTCAAGCCCTATCCGTCTCCGGTGTTCGAGGCGTCGAGCACGGCGAAAGTGGACGCCGACGATAAGGTGCTGGCGGTTACCATCAACGGGGAATCTCATGCTTATCCGGTGCGGACGATGGGGTATCACCACATCGTCAACGACACGATTGCGGGTACGCCTATTGCCGCGACCTACTGCACGCTTTGTCACACGGGGTTGATCTGGAGCCGCGTCCTGAATGGGCGGACGCTGACGTTTCGGCTCGGCGGCATCAACAATGGGAACGCGGTGCTGCGCGACGAGCAGACCAACAGCATCTGGCAGCAGAGCACCGGCGAAGCTATTTTTGGCGCGCTGAAGGGACAGCATCTGAACCGCGTCCACAGCGACGAGCTTACGTTTGCGGAGTGGCGTGCGGAGCAGCCCAACGGGCTCGTGCTGAAGCCGGAAGCGCAGTACGAGAAGGAATACGACCCGAAAGATTGGGAAGCGCATGTCGAGCGCACGCCCACGGTCGTCGATACGTCGAGGTCGGGGATTGCGCCGCATACGTTGATGCTGGGGCTGACGATCAATGGATCGAGCAAGGCGTATCCGGTGCGGTCGATTTTGAATGCGGGGCTGATTGGCGACCGGACGGGCGGGCAGTCGCTGGTGGTCGTGGTCGGGCCGGACCAGGCGTCGATTCGTGTGTTCAAGGCGCAGGTGGCGGGCGAAGCGGACCCGCTGACGTTTGTGCGCTCGGGGGGTGTGGGCGAAGCGGTGATGACGGACGCGGAGAGCGGGTCGGCGTGGAATTTTCGGGGGTGCGCGGTGTCGGGGAAATATGTTGGGCGGTGCCTGGAGCCGATCGATTCGCAGAAGGATTATTGGTTCGACTGGGTGAACCATAATCCGTCGACGATTGTGTTCAGAGGTTAGGGCGGGGACACGAGAGCGTGTCCCGGGAGCTAAAGCCCGCGTCTTTGGCAGGGTTTGATGCCCGGGATAAATCCCGGGCCTATCTCAGGAGCAAAGGCAACGACAAAAGCAAGAGGAAAAGCAGCTGCGGGTCTCTCCGCTGCGCATCGCAAGAAGCCGCGATGCTTCGGTCGAGATGACAGATTTGTGGTGGTGTTTGCGAAAGCGTAATGCTGCGATCTCTCCGCTGCGCATCGCATGAAGCCGCAATGCTTCGGTCGAGATGACAGATTTGTGGTGGGTGAAACGGACCCACTACCGGAACAATGCTGATATGAAGCGGCCCAGCACCGAACAATGCTTTAGCTGAAGAGGCGGATTCCGGCTATGCCTGCCGCACCAGCGTCGATGCATTGCTGGGCGCTGCCGGGGGTGACACCGCCGAGGGCGAGGACCTGTAGCGGCGCGACGGCTTCGCAGATGCGGTGCAAGGTTTCGAGACCGACGCCGCTGACGGCCAACGCGCCGTCGATGCGCTTTTCGAAGACGGGGGCGAAGAGGATGAGGTCTGCTGCGGCGTCGCGGGCGCGCTGGGCGGCTTCGAGGGTGTGGCAGGAGACGCTGATGGTGGGTTCGGTGCGGCCGGCGAGGGCGAAGATGCGGCGGACTTGCTGGGGGGTGAGTTCGCCGGGGGCGGCCGTGAGATGCACGCCGGATGCTGCGGCGGCGATGGCTACGTCGGCGCGGCCGTTGACGAGCAGCTTGGTGTGGGGGCCGAGGACGGCGATGAGCTTTCGCGCGAGGCCCGTGAGCGGGCCGGCGTCGAGATGCCTGGCACGGAGTTGCACAAAATTGACAGAGTCGGCCGCCCAGCGCGCGGCCAGTTGCAAAAGCTCGGCTTCGCTGGCGCAAGAGCCGGGGTCTCCCGTAATGGCATAGCGGACCACGTGGATAAGTGTATCCGCGGCGTAGTCCGAAACGGTCAACGGGGCTATGATGGAGGCGACGCACACCTAAGACCGAAGCCGGAGCGATGGCGTCGGCGCAGTCAACTTTTTTCGGGAGACCTTCGCGACGCTTATGGGCACTGTCTACGACCTTATCGTCATCGGCTCCGGCCCCGCCGGCCAGCGTGCTGCTATCTACGGCGCCAAACTGGGCAAGAAGGTTGCCGTGGTGGAAAGCCGCGAAGTGGTGGGCGGCGCGTGCATCAATACCGGCACCATTCCGTCGAAGACCATGCGCGAGGCCGTGCTGCATCTATCCGGCTATAACTACAAGTCGATTTATGGGATGAACTATCGCGTGAAGGAACGCATCACGATGGCGGACCTCGCGTTCCGCGTGCAGCACGTCATCAAGACCGAGGTCGATGTTACCGAGGCGCAGCTTTCGCGCAATAACGTGGAGATGCTGGTCGGCGTGGCGAGTTTTGAGGATGCGACGCATGTGAAGGTGACCAACTCGCGGGGCGCGAATGTGTATGAGGCGACGAACGTCCTGATTGCGACGGGGACCAAGCCGGCGAACTCGCCGAAGGTGCAGATCAATGGCACGACGATTGTGAACTCGGACCTGATCATGAATTTGAAGGAGCTGCCGAAGACGATGATTATCGTCGGCGGGGGCGTGATCGGGGTTGAGTACTGCTGCATGTTTGCGGCGCTGGGCGTGCGGGTGACGCTGATCGAACGGCGGCCGCGGCTGCTGGAGTTCGCGGACACGGAGATCGTCGAGGCGCTCAGTTATCACCTGCGCGACGCGCGCGTGACGATGCGGCTGAATGAAGAGGTGGAGTCGGTGGAGGAGTTGGCCGACGGGACGGTTGTAGCGACGCTGGAATCGAAGAAGAAGCTGACCGGCGATGCGCTGTTGTATGCGGTCGGGCGGCAGGGGAATGTCGATGAGCTGAACCTGGCGGCGGCGGGGATCGAGGCCGACAAACGCGGGCGTATTCCGGTGGACAAGGATTTTCGGACGAAGCAGCCGACGGTTTTTGCGGCGGGAGACGTGATCGGATTTCCATCGCTGGCTTCGGTTTCGATGGAGCAGGGGCGGATTGCGGCGGCGCGGGCGTTTGGCGATGACCACATTGTTTCGAACCCGAGCTTCTATCCGTATGGGATTTATACGATTCCGGAGATTTCGTTTATTGGGAAGACGGAAGAGCAGCTTACGGAAGAGGATGTGCCGTACGAAGTCGGCGTGGCGTACTATCGCGAGATTGCGCGTGGGCAGATTCGCGGGGACACGACCGGGCGGCTGAAGATTATTTTTCATCGCGAGACGCATTCGATTCTGGGCGTGCATATTATCGGCGAGGGCGCGAGCGAGTTGCTGCATATCGGCCAGGCGGTGATGACGCTCGGTGGCAAGCTGGAGTATTTCGTGGAGACCGTGTTTAACTATCCGACGCTGGCGGAGTGTTATAAAGTAGCCGCGTTCAATGGCATGAACCGCGTCAGCAAATTCGATTAGGGACCGAGTAAAGGCAGGCACGAGATGGCGGACGAAACTGTAGCGGCGGGCCCAACGTATACCGTCGGCATTGTGATGGCGGAACGCATCTTTGCCGGCCTGGTGGTGGACCACAAGATTGTCGGCGACTTGCATACTTATCCCGCCGGGGCTGCGCCGCGCGATGCGGACGACGACGATGCGCTGGTCGAGCTGCCGACAGAATCGCTGATCAAAGTGCTGTGCGAACTGGTTGCGGCGGTGGCCAAAGGGAATGAAGATAAGCTGACCGCGGTGGGCATTGCGCTGCCGGGATTTATTCGGAACGGCGTGGTGGAAGAGGCACCGAATTTGCCGCAGTTCAAGGGTGCTCGAATACTCGAACTGTTGACGTCAGGACTGGATGGACACTGCATCAAGGCGCCGGTCGATGTGCTGAACGATGCGGATGCGGTGGCGGCCGGACTGGCGGCGCACCACGAAAAGCTGGATCAGCTTATCCGCGTCTGGACGCTAGGGACGGGGATTGGGTATGGGCGTTATCCGTTTACGGCGGGCGTGTGGG
>DASRLB010000172.1:0-4209 GCA_035648695.1 Acidobacteriaceae bacterium
GTATACGCCAGGTCCTTTGCTTTGTTGATGGTAACGACCTTTTTGACCGCGCTGCCGATGATAATGATGAGCGCGGCGAGGACCAGGTTGGTGACGATCGCCGTCGTGAACGCACCCTTGCTCTGCTTGCCGTCGTCCAGAATGCCGAAGTGCGCAAACTGCATGTTCTGTGGGGTCGGGTTATCGCTGCGGAGCGGTTTTGCCATCGGGGTACTCGGTCCTCTTACAAATACAAGCAAGAAACAGGAAAAACACGGTTGAAGTTACCAGAAAGATACCAGAATTGGCGGAATGCCAAAGCTGGCTGAATAGGCACCTTCCAGCTAGATTCTAAGCCCCACTGGAGGAGCGAACGGAGCCGGCGCACCCAAAAGCAAGACCAGTAGCGAAGGGGTAACAGGCTGCCACCCAGACAAAATTTGCCTTACCCCGGTGGGTCGCGTGGTGCGCGGGAAATGTTTCAGCCCCACAGGTGTCGGAAGTTGGACGCTATTTGACGGTCTGGGGGAAGCCGGACGCCCGTCAGCGGTTAGGATGGCGGCTGCGGGCAAATGCCGCAAAACCTGCGTCCGGTTGGCGCAACCACGCAAAAAGGGAGAGTTTCCATGTTTCATACCATCATGCTGAGCATGTTCCAAATGCAGTTGCCGTGGCTGGAAAAGATCCTGCGGCCGATCATCGTTTACCTGGTTCTGATCGCTTTTTTGCGTATTTTCGGCAAGCGCGAACTGGCCCAGTTGAACCCGTTCGACCTGGTGGTGCTGCTGAGCCTGTCGAACACCGTCCAGAATGCGATCATCGGCAACGATAATTCTGTCAGTGGCGGCGTTATCGGCGCGTTCGCTTTGCTGGCCATCAACTGGCTGCTGATGCGAGTGCTCTTCAAGGCCCCCAAGGTTACGGCGGCCATTGAAGGGACAAAGACGATACTCGTCAGTAACGGAATCGTGGATCAAGCGGCGATGAAGAGGGAGGTCTTGACCCACGACGACCTGATCTCCGTTCTGAACAAGAACGGGTTCAACCGACCCGAGGACGTCAAGTTGTGCGTGCTGGAGCCGAATGGGACGTTCTACGTGGAAGGCATTACGCCGACCCAGGAAGCCGTTCACAGCAGCGAGCTGATGGAAGCGGTGCGGCAGATGAGCCAGGAGTTGCGTACGTTGCGGACGGAGCTTGCGGCAAAGGGTTAGGCGGGCGGGTCGAGCTTGAGCCGCTTGCGCTCCTTGAGCAGACGTGCCGAGGGCTCGGCCGCCGCCGATTCGCGGACTGCGGCGCGATAGCCCCCCATGAAGATGGAATACATCACCGCCAGGGCACAGCCGACTCCGAAGCCGAAGCCGAAGAAGAACCCGATGATCGAGGTGGTGTAGGAGGGCACGACTTCGATGATGGCACAATATGCTCAGTTTCATCATCACCTCGGGCCCGGAACGTGGAAAGATTGGCGTTGCGCAGAACGTGTTCCAGGGATTCTGGGTACCGAACCGCCGGATAGGGGCAATGCGCGACATAAGTGTCTTATCGTCGGACACTGCCGCCAACTTGAGTGTCGCCCGGCGGAAAGGCTTCTGCCATAGCACTTCTCGGTAACGTGACCTGCGAAGGGGTTAGTTAGATTGTCCGGTTTTCGCGGAATTCCCGGGCTAGAGGCGGGGTCGAGTGGGGGTGTCGTCTCCCGGCGCAGAGCCTCGGCTCGGCGGTTCGGTTGCGAGTCGCCGTAGCGATGACGTACCTTTTTGGCTGACGTCAAACGCGCAGAACCCAAAACCCAGAACCGACGACCCCGAACCCAGGAGATTTCAAACGCCGATGTCCGATCAGCCAAGCCAGCCAAGTGTGGGAACGAATTTTGAGTCGCTGTTGCGCGAAAACCGCGTTTTTCCGCCACCGCCGGAATTTGCAGCGAAGGCGCATATATCGAGCGAGCAGCAGTATGAGGCGATGTATCGCCGCAGCATCGACGATCCCGAAGCGTTCTGGGCCGAGGCGGCAGGCGACCTTGACTGGTTTGAAAAGTGGACGACGGTGCTCGAAGGCGAGGGCGCCCATGCCAAGTGGTTCCTCGGCGGCAAGCTGAACCTGAGCCACAACTGCGTCGACCGCCATGCCGGCGGCGCTCGCAGGGACAAGGTGGCGCTGCTGTGGGAGGGTGAGCCGGGTGAGATTCGCAAGATCACCTACGCCGAGTTGCTGGAGCAGGTCCAGAAGTTTGCGAACGTCCTGAAGGCGCAGGGAGTGAAGAAGGGCGACCGTGTCGCGGTGTACATGGGCATGTCGCCGGAACTGGCGATTACGCTGCTGGCCTGCGCGCGCATCGGGGCGGTGCATTCCGTGATCTTCGGAGGGTTCGCGGCACATGCCATCGCGGACCGGGTGAACGACTCCGATTGCCAGGTGATCGTGACCCAGGACATCAGCTATCGCCGCGGCGGCGAGGTGAAGCTGAAGAAGATTGTGGACGAGGCGGTGGAGAAGTGCCCCGGAGTGCGGAAGGTCGTGGTCTATCAGCGCGCGCCGTCGGTGATGGTGAACATGCAAGACGGCCGCGACGTCTGGTGGCACGAGGAGATGGCCTCTGCGGACCCTTCGTGCGACGCAGAATGGATGGACGCCGAGGACCCGCTCTACATCCTCTACACCAGCGGGACGACCGGCAAGCCGAAGGGTCTGGTGCATACGACCGGCGGCTATTCCGTGCAGACGTACCTGACGACGAAGTATGTTTTCGACCTAAGGGAAGATGACGTCTTCTGGTGTACCGCCGACATCGGATGGGTCACGGGGCATAGCTACGTGGTCTACGGCCCGCTACAGAATGGCGCGACGGTGATGATGTACGAAGGCGCGCCGAACTGGCCGGAGAACGACCGCTTCTGGAAGATCGTCGACGACCACAAGGTGAGCATTTTCTATACAGCACCGACGGCGATCCGGGCGTTTATCAAGTGGGGCAACGAGTGGGTACACAAACATTCGCTGGCATCGCTGCGGCTGCTGGGTACGGTCGGCGAGCCGATCAATCCCGAAGCCTGGATGTGGTACCACCGCGAAATCGGCAAGGAGAAATGCCCGATCGTCGATACCTGGTGGCAGACCGAGACGGGGACGATCATGATCTCTCCGCTCCCCGGCGCGGTGGCGACCAAGCCGGGCTCGGCAACCAAGCCGTTCTTCGGTATCGTGCCCGAGGTGGTAACAAAAGAAGGCGAACCGGTGCCTCCGGGGCAAGGCGGGCTACTGGTCATCAAGAAGCCGTGGCCATCGCTGGCTCGAACGATCTGGGGAGACCCCGAGCGTTACGAAAAGGCTTATTTCTCCGAGATTCCCGGAATTTATTTCACTGGCGACGGTGCGCGCATGGATTCCGACGGCTACTTCTGGCTGATGGGCCGCGTGGACGACGTGATCAACGTCAGCGGACACAGGCTCGGCACAATGGAGATCGAGTCGGCGCTGGTCGCACATCCGAAGGTTGCGGAGGCGGCGGTCGTCGCGCGCCCCGATGAGATGAAGGGGCAGGCGATCGCGGCGTTCGTCTCGCTCGAAGAAGGCAACGAGCCGAGCCCGGCGCTAAAGCAGGAACTGCGGCAGTGGGTGGCCAAAGAAATCGGCGCACTGGCGCGTCCGGACGACCTGCGCTTTACACAGTCGCTGCCCAAGACCCGCAGCGGCAAGATCATGCGGCGGCTGCTCAGGGAGCTAGCGACGACCGGGGATGTGAAGGGCGACACCACCACGCTGGAAGACTTTGGGGTGGTGGCAAAGCTGCGGGAGAGCGAGGAGTAGTTCCACTCAGCGGAAGCCGTACGCGGAAGCTCCGGCCATCGCACGGACTCCGCAAGTTCAGGCGATAGCAAAGGAAGGCGCGAGTCTGGTTGGATTCGAGAGCGCTGAGACGCATATTGCCGGCCGTGTGACGGAGCCGGTCTAATGTGTGGGGGTTGTTCCCGGGCGTACACGTTTCAAGTCAACCGCTGTAATGTTGCGATGAGTTTTTCTGCCAGCGGCTCGCCGGATTCGGTCCAGAGCAGGCGGCTGGAGATGCCGCAGTGCTTCTCGACCGAGAGGGTGAAGGCCAGCAACTTCTCGACGTTCTGCTGGATTTTTTGGGTGGCGTCGAGGTCGAGGTCTTCGTCTTCCCGCACCCAGGGCGTGTCGAGCCCGAAGTCGACACGGATCTGGCCGTTCTGCTCGAAGGCGCCCTCG
>DASRLB010000173.1:0-4185 GCA_035648695.1 Acidobacteriaceae bacterium
CGTCCGATGGCAACGTTTGTTCCTCCCATTGGGGGACCCCACTTCTGGACCAAATTCGTCGATCCAAGGCCGCGTCCATCGACGTTAAAGACGACACCGCCTGGGCGGCAATACAGGCCGGTCCCAATCGACATTCCATACGACGGAATCAGCAGGACCTGGATGATACTGGCGTATCTCGACGCCCTGCCCAGCGAAGGGTCCAGCGACTTAGCGTGATCGAGACAAACTTCGAGGCCGAAGGTTATCCCAGCCATGTTCATAATGCAGCCACCCAGGCGCTCATCGTTGAACACAGACCGAATGCGGCTTTCGTGACTGCCTTGCGGCGGGATGACCTTCAAACTGCGTTGATCGACAGTGCCGGGCTGGAGCACAACTTCATGGCCTTTGTAGTCGATAGGCGAGACATATTCCTTCGCGACCAGATGTGTCTCTCCAGCATGAGAAACGAGTGCCACGTTCTGCACCTCGGCTCCAAAGGAGCCCTGTATGACCGCATGCGCTGGCCCCACCTTGGGTTGTTTACTGCATTTAGGGATCGTCTTACGGTGGTCTGCGGGGTCTCGTTCGAAATTGATCTTGCTGAGGCCATAACCACAGGTAGAGCAATAGGTAACCGTATCCTCGATAGAAGCGATGGCTGTGCCGAAGACAAATAGCCAGTCGTTCCAACCTGCCCCTAAGAGCGTCTGCATACGTGGAACGATTTCCCCTACAATTTCAGGAGAGTAAGCTCCGTTTCGACCCCGGAAGTAAAATTCCGGAGCCATAAATATCTTCAGGGTTTTTGGAGTATCGACAAAATTACTTGCAGATAAACGATCTTTGGCGAAACGAATCGCGCTCGCCATGTCGGCACACTTCTGAATCATGTCCGTCTTGTCATTGGGGGAGTGCGCAAAATAATCGGGATTGTGCCCCGAATTGGGGAATATCGCGTTGGCGGCAGCGTTATAGTTGCAACCAATCCTCCATCCCACGCAGATCACATGCGAAAATTGGGCCGCCGAGGAGTTTGTATCGAGCAGCCTCCTGACTACCTCTCGCAGCGCCACCCAGGCTTGCGTGATGTCATCTTGATGATTGCGCATCCAGAAAGTAATCGCGTTGTCCAACTGGACGAGAACATTCCGCCTCGCCATAGGTGATCTCGCACTTTCGAAAAGCTTGACCAACTCGTCGACTTGCCTGTGATCCATCGACCGTATTGTCAGTTCTTTAGGGGTGGCCTTCCCGGTTTGAAAAGCGGCAGCCAGCGCGGCAACACGGCCTTGCGATGAAGTAGCCCCGCTGTCGGTTTTCCAGACCCACTCGGTTGGAACTGATTCATATCTCATGATGTCTCCTTCTCTGTAAAAGCCAGAAAGACTGAGCCTGCCCTCTGGCTGCCACTTCCCATTTATGCCGCCTCGCACCGCTCCTGTGTATGCAGCATACCAAGCCCAGCCAGCGGGTCTCCAGCAGCAGACTGCACCGCATCTTTGTTTGGAGTACCCATTGCATCACCCTGGCCCGCCTGCACGATCGCACTGGTTTCCACGTTGACGATCCGCA
This sequence comes from Acidobacteriaceae bacterium, assembly GCA_035648695.1. GTDB lineage: Bacteria > Acidobacteriota > Terriglobia > Terriglobales > Acidobacteriaceae > Granulicella. The sequence continues at coordinate 1,558 of DASRLB010000173.1, forward strand.
TGTTGACCTGCATGCCGCCATCCCTTCGTTGCACAGACCCGACCACCATCAGGAGATAATCCTGGCCGATTCTACTGCACGATTTTGTTGAACAGCCAGAACAGAAACGCCGACAGCGCCGCCGCCGTGGGCAGGGTAAGGAACCAGGCCAGGGCGATGTTGCGGATGGTGCGGTATTGCAGGCCGCTGCCGTTCGCCGTCATCGCGCCGGCGACGCCGGAACTGACAACGTGGGTAGTCGACACCGGCAGGCCGAAGCTTGTGGCGCCCAGGATGGTGAGCATCGAGACCAGGTCCGAGCACGCGCCCTGCGCGTACGTGAGGTGCTTTCCGCCGATCTTTTCGCCCACCGTGATGACGATGCGGCGCCAGCCGAACATCGTCCCGAAGCCGAGTGCGAGGGCCACGGCGACCTTGACCCAGGTGGGAATGTACTTCGTCGAACGGTCGAGTTTGTCGCGGTAGTTGTCGAGGATGGGCTCGTCGGCTTTGGCGAGGTGCATGCCGCCAGCCGGAGCGAATTGCGGCAGCAGCCCGAGCGTTTCGGAGACCAGGTACATCTGGTTGCGCACGTTGGTCTGGTCGCTGGCGGGAACGTTGCCGAGCGAGCCGGAAAACTGCGCCTCGGCCTGGATCTTGTCCACCATGGCGCGCAGGGCGAGCGTGGTGTCGGAGCTGTATTGGCGGGTGGAGATGAAGTGCTGCAGTTCCGCCGCCGACGCGATCGGCGTGGTGATGGAGTTCATGCCGGCCGGCCCGGGCAAGGTGGCGCTGGGCTGGATGTAATGGCCCAGCGTATCGGACACTTGCCGGGAGACGGCGACGAAGTCGAACAACTCATCGGGGCCGACGGTGTGGTTGAGCGCGTAGGCCGTCGGCACGGTGCCGACCAGGATGAGCATGATGAGTCCCATGCCTTTTTGTCCGTCGTTCGATCCATGGGCGAAGCTGACGCCGGAGCAGGTACAGATCAGCAGGCATCGTATCCAGAACGGCGGCGGCTGCTCGTTCTCGGGCGATCGATACAGATCGGGGTCGGTGATGACCTTCTTCATGATCCAGAGCAGAAGGAAGGCCCCGGTAAATCCGATCAGTGGCGAAAAGAAAAGCGCCTTGCCGATTTTGATGACCTGCGACCAGTCGATGCCCGAGGTCAGCGAGCCGGGATGCATCAACTGGTTGGCAATGCCGACGCCGAGGATGGAGCCGATCATGGTGTGCGAACTGGAGGCGGGCAGGCCGCGCGCCCAGGTGAGCAGGTTCCACAGGATGGCGGAAACCAGCAGCGCGAAGACCATCGAAAATCCCGAACCGTGCGAGACTTTGAGGATCAATTCGATCGGCAGCAGCGAGACGATAGCGAACGCGACCGCGCCGGAGCTGGTGAGGACGCCGATGAAGTTCCAGAAACCCGACCAGACGACCGCGACGTGGGGGTCGAGCGAGTGCGTGTAGATGACGCTGGCGACGGCGTTGGCGGTGTCGTGGAAGCCGTTGACGAACTCGAAGCCGAGCGCGATGGCGAGGGCCATGCCCAGCAGCAGGTAGGGGAAGATGGTCGACGGATGAGTGGTCGAAAGGTCCGAGACCAGTTTCGTCAGGACGTAGATGGTGCCGACGATCCCAATGAACGAGAAAGCGAAGATGCGGGTGCGGCGGTACTTTCGGGACTTCAGCTTGCGGTCGAGCATCGTGCCCGTGGGCTGATGGAGTGGAGCGATCGTAGCCATAAGTGGGTCGTGCGGAATCTTTCGCGTTGCGTGCGATACAAAATGATGCCGAAGCATCGAAGGTTGTTGTCGGGTTTGCGCGGCAAGCGCGGAGATGGTCTGGGGAGTGTCCCCCGGGGAATTGTAACCGTATCGTGGTGCAGTATTCACATAGCGGTCACTCCATGTCTGATGCGGGAAGGCGGAAAAACGTGGCAAAATTCACAGTAATCCGGGGAAATATTACACAGCGGGATGTGGACGCTATCGTCAATGCCGCCAACACTTCCCTGCTCGGCGGAGGGGGTGTGGATGGAGCGATCCACAGGGCCGCGGGGCCGCAGCTTGTGGAAGCGTGCAGAAAATTGGGAGGATGCGAGACGGGAAGCGCGAAAGCGACTCCGGCGTTCAACTTATTGGCACGATGGGTTTTCCACGCGGTGGGGCCCGTGTGGGGCGGTGGCAATGAAGGCGAGCCGGAGTTGCTGGCCGGGTGCTATCGGCGCTGTTTTGAGTTGGCCCGCGAGCATGAGGTGAGAAGTATCGCGTTTCCGGCAATTTCGACGGGCGTTTATCGGTTTCCGAAAGGCCCGGCGGCGGAGATTGCGGTGCGGGAGTCGCGGGAACATGCGGACGACGCGGGCGTGGAGCTGGTGGAGTTTGTGTGCTTCGACGAGGCTACGGCGATGGTATATGAGAGGGTGCTGGGCGAGGCTTGAGCTGCGTCGCCGGTGTGGGTGCGGGCAGGTTCTCGGTTGTGGGTTCTCGGTTGTGGGTTCTCGGTTGTGGGTTGTCGGTTGTCGGTAAAAACGAATGACGAGCCAGAACCGACAACCGAGAACCCAGAACCCAGAACCCAGAACCCAGAACCCAGAACCCAGAACCCAGAACCCAGAACCCAGAACCCAGAACCCAGAAC
>DASRLB010000174.1:0-10430 GCA_035648695.1 Acidobacteriaceae bacterium
GGGCGACGCGTCGGAGATGGCGTACATCGAGCTGCTCGGCGCCGAGCAGGAGCTTTCCGAGAAGGCCGCCAAGCGTGAAGACGCGCGCGCCAAGAAGCTCGAAGAGCTACAGAGGCAGCTCGAAGAGCGCGCCCCGGGCGAGGACTCCGACCCGTCCGCGACTGCGTAAGATTGGGCTGTCGCAAGGTTGAAAGGCGCGTCCTTCGGGGCGCGCCTTTTGTTCTTTCACTGCTCGCTTACCTGACCCTGTAAACTGGCACTATCGCAATGTCAAAGTTCTACCTCACAACACCGATTTACTACGTCAACGCCCGCCCCCACATCGGCCACGCGTACACCACTATCGTCGCGGATGTGCTCGCGCGGCGGCATCGCCTGCTGGGCGATGACACGTTCTTTCTTACCGGTACGGATGAGCATGGGCAGAAGATCGAGCGCTCGGCGGCTGTTGCTGGCATTTCGCCGCAGCAGTTGGCGGACGATGTCTCAATCCAGTTCCGCAATCTGTGGGACCGCATGGGTCTCACCTACGACCGCTACATCCGCACCACTGACCCCAAGCACAAACGCGGCGCGCAAAAGCTTTTCGCCGAACTTTACGAGCGCGGCGCAATCTATCTTAGCTCTTACACCGGGCAGTACTCCATCGGTGAGGAGATTTTCGTCGAAGGCCCTCCAGGAACCATAGGCCCTGACGGCAAGCCGACCGAAACTGTCACTGAAGAAAACTTTTTCTTCCGCCTGTCGGACTACCAGCTTCCACTCATCGATCTCATCGAGTCCGACACGCTCCTCATCACCCCCGAATCCCGCAAAAACGAAGTCCTCGGCTTCCTCCGCGGCAACGTAAGTTCTACCGGAGTAGCACGCACTACCGGAGTAGCAGCGGGCTTCAGCCCGCGGGGAACGGCCCCCGATGAAGAAGGGGCTTTAGCCCCGGGCTTTGTCTCTGAAGCCGCACCAACCTTCGCCTACTCCGCCCTCGGCAACCCCTACGTCCCCGGCAACCTCCGCGACCTCTCGGTCTCGCGCTCGAGCTTCACCTGGGGCATTCCCGTCCCCGAGCCGGCTGCCAGCGCCACCGAAAAGAAACACGTCATGTACGTCTGGCTTGATGCCCTCGCTAGCTACATGACCGCCGTCGGATACGGTTCCGACGCGCCCGAAGATGTCGCCGACTTCGCGCGCTACTGGCCCGCCGACCTGCACATCATGGCCAAGGAAATCACGCGCCAGCACTGCGTCTATTGGCCCGCGTTCCTGCTCGCCGCGGGGATTCCGCTGCCGAAAGCTGTGACCGCGCACGGCTGGCTGCTCTTTGATAATTCGAAGATGTCGAAGTCGAAGGGCAACATCGTTCGCACCGAGACGATCCTCGACGGCTTTGGCGACCACGTCTACGGCAAGCAGTTCCCCGACAGCACGAAAGCCGAGCGCGATCTTTTCGCCGCCGACGTGCTGCGGTATTTCCTGCTCCGCGAAATCCCCTTCGGTCAGGACGGCAGCTTCAGCTTCGACGCCCTCATCACCCGCTATAACGCCGACCTTGCCAATGGCTACGGCAACTTAGTCAGCCGCACACTCGGCTTAATTCAGCAGAATTTTCCCGAAGGGCTCGATTCCTTCCAACTGCCCGGCCTTTGCATCGAGACACAGAGCGCATCTGAGGAATTCAAACGAGACTATCTAAACTCTGGCCTGAGCACTGCATTCGTAGCGTCGATGCTAGACGAATTTGAAGAAAAGTATGCCTCAAAATATTTTGAGAACAGTTTTTATCATCTTCTTTTGGCAGAAATCTCGATGCGAATTGGCATCGTCGACGTATATATCTCGTTTCATAAGCCGTGGGTACTGGCGAAACGTCCTGATGAAGTTTCTCGACAAACACTCAACGAGATCCTCTATACCGCGGCTGCCTCCATTCGGCTATTGACCGCATTTCTCAACCCAATTCTTCCCGCTGCCACCGCCAAAGTCTGGGCGCAGCTTGGCCTGGGAGACATCGAACTCGCCGCGCGCAATGGCGAATTGAATAATCTGCAATGGGGTGGCCTCAAGCCCGGCACAAAACTCGGCAACGGCACCCCCCTTACCCCCATCTTCCCCCGCGCCGACAAAGGACTCGTTCAAATCATGACCGACATGGAAAACCCCGTACCTACCGACAACCCAGAACCCACAACCGACAACCCGAACCGCCCCGAAGCCCCGCTGAAGTCCGCCGACACCCCAGCGGCCGCAGAGCCGGTGACCGACGACCCGACCCACCCCGCCGCGCCGCCGCGCACCAGCGCCTTTGAAGAGCCGGCTGCCGGCTCGCATGTGGGAGGCAGCGCGGCGATTACCACCGATCGCCCCACCCCTCCGTCGCATACCGAAGCTGCTCCCAGCGGAATGTTTGCGTCCGTTGCGTCGCAGGTTCCCGTCACCGCAAGCGACACCGCCGCTGCGCAACTGGCCCCGCAGATCACCATCGACGACTTCGCGAAAATCGAGCTGCGCGTCGCCGAAATCAAGGTCGCCGAGCGCATCCCCAAAGCCGACAAACTCCTCCGCCTCGAAGTCGACCTCGGCCCCGATTTCCCACCGCGCCAAATCCTCTCCGGCATCGCCGAGTGGTACACGCCGGAGGAACTCGTCGGCCGACGCATTGTCGTCATCACGAACCTCGCGCCCCGCAAGATGCGTGGGCTGGAGTCGCACGGTATGTTGCTGGCCGCGTCGAACGGCGAGGGCGGCAAGCCGGTACTCGCGACGTTCGGCGAAGAGATTGCGCTGGGCTCGCGGCTGAAGTAAGCGCGCTACAACTGGCCGTGGCTGATCGAAACGATGAAGTAGTTTGCGTTAGTCGTGCCGACGTTTTTGAGGCCGTGCATCTGGTTGGACGCCGAGTAGATGACGTCGCCCACGCCGACCGGCTCGGCCTTGCCGTCGTTGCCGGTGTACTCCAGCATGCCCTGGCGGATGAGTACATATTCCGTGTTGCGGTGCTTGTGCGCGGGGTGCGGCTGCTTGCCCGGGGGCAGCATGGTTTCGTGGACCTCCACGAACTCGCCGGTCGGCAGCGTGCCATGCATCACCGCGCGAGTCTCTCCGCCGTTCGCGTTCTTCACCACGGGCAGCGCGTGGAAGCGGAAAACCTTCGACTCCGCCATGGGGGTTGTGTCAGTCGTCTGCGCCTCGGCCACAGTCGCCAGAAACGCGGATGCCGAAAGTGCCCCAACCATCTCACGCCGATTCATCGTCTTCATGTTCTCTCCTTTGAGACTTCAAACTTTTACGTCGCCGCCGACGGCCACCACGAAATATTTCGCGGGTCCGTCGCCGATATTCCTCACAGAATGGTTGGTCCCCTTCGCGACGTAAAACACGGTGCCCGGGCCGCCGCGTTCGGTGCTGTCTTCAAACTTGAACTCCATCGTGCCTTCCTGCACCATGATGATCTCGGTGTGCTCGATGCGGTGCATGGGATTGGGCGCCATGCCGGCAACCTGCATCGACTCGTGCAGCGCCACCGCTTCGCCGGTCGGGAGGCGGCCGCGCATCACGTCGCGGCTCTCACCCCCGTTCGCCATTTTTCTGACGGGCATTTCGGCGAGGCGGAAAACTTTGCTGGCTGCCATTCCATCCATGCGGATAATCCTATGCCAGCTTCGGCGCGCGGTACTCTGGTAGATAGCGATTTATGCAGATCATCGACTCTCACTGCCATCTCGACGACTACGAAGACCTCGCCGGCGTGATCGCGCGCGCGGAACAGGCCGGTGTCGGCACCATGCTCGCCATCGGCATCGGCGACGGCCCCGACACCATGCACCGGGCGCTGGAGTTGGCGCACCAGCACTCGCAAGTCTTCGCGACCGTCGGCATTCATCCGCAGGAAACGCATCAGGCGACGGAGGAGAATCTCACCCGCTTAGCGGCGCTGGCGGCAGACCCGCGGTGCGTTGCCGTCGGCGAAATCGGCCTCGACTACTATCATCTGAACAATCCCGGTATCCCTACGCAGCAAGCTGCTTTTATCGCGCAGATGAAGGTCGCCGGCGAAGCGCGTAAGCCCATCACGATCCATTGCCGCACTTCAGAGCTTGCCATTCCCGCGGCCAAGGCGAAATATGAACCCGCCGATGCGTGGGAAGACCTGCTGCGCCTGATCGCCGAGCACTGGACACCGACCGGGCTGCCGGGCATCATGCACTGCTTTTCCGGCAACGAAGACCAGGCCGCGCGATCGCTGGCTGCGGGCTTTTATCTTTCGTTTGCGGGCAATCTGACGTATCCGAAATCGACGACGATCCAGGCGGTCGCCCGTACCGCGCCGCTGGACCGGATATTGGTGGAGACTGATGCGCCGTTCCTCTCGCCGATCCCTCATCGCGGCGAACAGAACGAGCCTGCGCGCACCGCAATCACCGCACGCTTCCTGGCGGAGATTCGCGGCATCTCATACGAAGAAGTCGCGGCGCAAACCACCGCGAATTTTCATACGCTCTTCTCCTGCACCCGCACTACGGCATAATGGACAGCGACCGCAACATCGATTTCTAAAGGACACCAATCATGGCAGCCGATCAAAGTTTCGACGTGGTAAGCAAAGTGGAAATTCAGGAAGTTAAGAACGCCATCGACCAGGCGACCAAGGAAGTCAACGCGCGCTTCGACCTCAAAAACTCGAAGTCGACGATCGCGCTGGAGAAGGACGAGCACATCCAGCTCGCGTCGCAGGACGAGTACACGCTCAAGGCCGTCATCGAAATTCTGTCGCAGAAGCTGGTCAAGCGCGGCGTGTCGCTGAAGGCGCTGGAGTACGAGAAGCTGGAGCCGGCGTCTAATTCCTCCGTCCGCCAGAAGATCAAGCTGAAGCAGGGAATTGCCTCCGATGCGGCGAAAAAGATCCAGGCGTTCATCAAGGAGTCGAAGGTGAAGGCGAACTCCAGCATCCAGGGCGAGGTCGTTCGCGTGAGTTCGAAGGACCGCGACGTGCTACAGGATGTGATGGCGAAGCTGCGGGCGCAGGATTTCGGGATTGACCTGCAGTTTACGAACTTCCGCTCGAATTAGGCGCGTTGATCGCCGAGGGCCTTTCCTATGAGTGTCAACTCCGGGAAGGCCGCCGCATAGATGCCTCGATCAAACGTGAGCAGCCGAGCGCCACGAACGGTCGCCTGTGCGCCAATAAGGAAATCCGCTACAAATCGTTTCGGCTCTCCGCGATCTGCTCGGCGGCGCTCCGCATACTGGCTGAATCGTTCCGCAGCCAGCCGCCAAACATCCTCACCGACATCCCACGCAATATCAATTTCCGTTTCGCGCAAAAACGCCCATACCGCTCCTAAGGGCCGCATTGGTCCGGCCGCGAACTCAGCATAAACACAACCCGAAATCGCAACCGCGCCAATTCGAGAGGCTCCCGTAAGCTCTCGCACTGCGACAGCCTGTAGAGCATGGTTCGCCTCCCACAAGGCAACGATGACATTGGTGTCAACCCAGGTGATCATTCGTCCCGAAGGTCGCGCTCTTCAGCGACAATCTCTCGTAACGATTTCCCGGCGCCCACTTGTCCGAAACCGCTCCATCGCTCGAAGACTGCTTGGAGATCGCGCTTACGAGTGAGCACGATTTGATCGTCGATGTGGTTCAGCAGCAGCTCGTCGCCCGGCTGCAAACCAACCTCACGCGTTACGACAGCGTCGACAATGATCCGGCCATCGCTCTCGACGACCGCAGTGATACTCATAGATCACCTCAACTTGATGCTACTTCAACCTGATACTCTTAAGCGAGCTTGAGTTCTCTTTCCATCGCGACTGCGACAGAGGTCTTCGACCTCGTCCGCGACGATCTCGCCGCCATCGAGCGGGAGTTTGCGCGTCAGTCTGCCTCCGATGTTGAGGTGGTTACTGACATCGCGCGATACCTGATTGCGGGCGGCGGCAAGCGCATTCGCCCGCTGCTGCTGCTGCTTTCGGCGAAGGCGCTGGACTGCCAGACGCACTCGCGCATCCGGCTGGGCGCCGTGGTCGAGATGCTGCACACGGCGACGCTGGTGCATGACGACATTATCGACGAAGCCAGCACGCGGCGGGGGCGGCCGTCGTCGAACACCACCTGGGGCAATGCGAAGTGCGTGCTGGCCGGCGACTGGCTGTATATGCAGTCGTTCCAGACGGCCCTGGAAGAGCGCAATTTTCGCATCCTCGACCTGCTGGTTTCGCTGACGCAGCAGATGGTCGAGGGCGAGCTCTTGCAGATGGAAAAGCTCGGCCACCTGATCAACGAGGAAGAATACTTCGACCTGATCTTTCGCAAGACTGCGTGCCTGTTCAAGGTGTCGATGCAGCTTGGCGCCGCGGTGGCCGCCGCGCCTGACGAAACCGAGCAGGCGTTGGGCGAGTATGGCCGCAATCTTGGGCTGGCGTTTCAGATCGTCGACGACGTGCTCGACCTGACGGCGCTTGAAGATGTGCTGGGCAAGCCGGTCGCCTCCGACCTGCGCGAAGGCAAGGCGACGCTAGCGGTGATTCACGCGCTCGAACGCGGGACCGGGGCCGACCGCGAAGCCATTCGCACGGTGCTCGCCGACCGCGCGTTTACGCGGGTTTCGCACGCGGAGATATTGGCAATTCTGCACAGCCACGGTTCGATTGCTTACGCGATGGATACGGCCTGTGCCTATGCCGCGGCGGCGCGCCAGTCTATCGCCGAGCTGCCTGACTCTGACGCCAAGCGCGCGCTGCTGTGGGTTCCGGGATTTGTTACGTCTCGCGACCGCTAGCCACAACGCCCATTCCGCAGTACACTTCGTCCAACAAACGAACGCTCGCATCGTTCCATTCCAACGTCAGGGGTCTATCCCATGTACAGGAACGTGCGTGCCTTCATCCTCATCGCTGCGTCTTTCGCACTCTCCACCCATGCGCAGCCTCTAGTCGCTGCGATCCAGGCCGAACGCATCGTGGTCGTCAAATCCACTCACACCATGACGCTTTATGCCGATGGCAAAGTGCTCAGGGTCTACCACGTCTCGCTGGGCAGCGGCGCCTCTGGCAATGCCAAGCAGAAGCAGGGCGACCACGAAACCCCGGAAGGCCTCTACACCATCAATGGCAGGAACGCGCACAGTAGCTGCCACCTCGCTCTGCACATTTCCTATCCCAACGCAGCGGACCGCGATCGCGCCCGCAAGCTCGGCGTCGATCCGGGTGGAGACGTCATGATCCACGGTCTGCCTCCCGGATACGACTGGATCAAAGCCGGGCAACAACTCGCCGACTGGACTTACGGCTGCATCGGTCTCACGAATCCTGAAATGGATGAGGTTTGGAGATTGGTGCCGACCGGAACGCCGATTGAGATTCGGCACTAGCTGCGCAACTACGAGCGCACGTTCTCTACCCACTCCGGCGCTGGCTCAACCCACTGCATAGCGCCGACAGAGCCAACTCCGACCAGCGTATGCCCTCGCTCAGTCGAATTGTCGTAGATAAACGCAAGGTCGGCCAGCGGCAGAAGCCTCCGCATATTCGCCAGCGTACGCGGATATCGCCGTCGCTGGTCTTTTTCCGGCACATCGTGGCCGCCCAACTTGACTCTGGCTCGCACTCGAGCCAAATTGATTTCAACCGAAGTCGTTCCAACGAAGAACACCACGACCGCAAAGCCAGCTTCCTTCGCCCGCAAAGCCATCTTCAAATATGTCGAACCGGATAGCGTTGTCTCTACAGCGAAGCTTTGTTGTGCCCGAATCAGGTCCTCGGCGTCGCGAAGGACTTTCTTGCCCGCCTCAATGTCCGACGTATTGTTATCCGAAGTCGCTTGGAGCGACCGCGCCATCGCATCGGGATCCAAAATCGGAAGTTCCTGAAATTTTGTGCGGGCGAGAGTTGTCATCGAGGTCTTACCACAACCATTCGACCCCGCAATAATGGTGAGGACCGGTCGTCTCAAGCAGCTTCTCTCTTCGCCTCAGCTAGCTTCCGCTCTTCTTCAAGAATCCATTCCAGCTTTCGGCGCTCCCACTTCACGCCTTCCTGGCAGTCGCGCTCTATGCTACGCGCAAACTTCATGACGTCGAGCTTCTCTAGATCGAGCCAGTTCTCCATAGCAAAATCCTACTCTTCGTCTTCTTCTTCCGCCTCAAAATCGTCGTCCTCATCCTCCACATCCACCGACAATTCCTCAACCCCAACAGCCCCACCGTTCTCGGGCTCCAGCAGTACCTGGATGCGGCTCTCCGCCGCCGACAACTGCGCCTTGCAGGCGTTCGACAACCGCATCCCATCCTCGAACAACTGGACGCTTTCTTCCAGAGGCAGGCCGCCGCTTTCGAGCCGGTCGACCACTCGTTCCAACTCCGCCAATTGCTCTTCAAAGCTCGCCACAGCCACCTCTACGCTCTATCCTCTACGCTCTATTCACTGTCTTAAACCAGCCCCAGCACCTGCGCCGCGGCGTGGTACTTGCCGAACGGGGCACTTACCTGGACGCCCTGCACCGAGCCGCGCACTGCCGCGACCATCTCGCGGGCTATCGCGACGCCCTCCGCAAAGGCGCCTTCTTTCGTGGTCTGCGCGGCCATGCGCGCGATGGTTTCATCCGGCACACTGACCCGTAAATCATTCTTCATGAACTCGGCATTGCGCAGGCTGGTCAGCGGCCAGATGCCCGCGACGACCGGGATGCGGAAGCCTTCGATGCGCTTCAGAAACTCTTCCAACAGCCGCAGGTCGAATACCGGTTGCGTGATGCAGAACTCGCCGCCGGCTTCGACTTTGTAGGCGAAGCGGCGGACTTCGTGGTCGATGTCCGGGACGCCGGGATTCGCAGCTACCGACAGCGTGAAGCCGGTCGATTCGCCGATGGAGTTGCGGCCGATATCGAGCCCGTGGTTCAGGCCGCGGACGATGTTCACAAGGCCGATCGCGTCCACGTCGAAGACGGCGGTGGCGTCGGGATAATTGCCCATCTTAGGCGGGTCGCCGGTAAGGCAGAGGATGTTTTTCAGGCCAATCGACGACGCTCCCAGCAGGTCGCTCTGGATGCTGAGCACGTTGCGATCACGGCAGGTGTAGTGCAGCACCGTTTCGATGCCGACCTTCTGCTGGATCTGCACGCACAGGCTCTGCGCGCTCATGCGCGCGCTGGCGCGGGGAGAGTCGGGGACGTTGATGGCGTGGACGCCCAGGTCGTGCAGGTAGGCCGCGCCTTCGAGCTCTTTGGTGCAGTCGATGCCCTTGGGCGAAACGATCTCGACCAGCGTCAGAAACTCTCCGCTGGCGATCTTCGCTCCTACCAGCGAGCGTTCGGCCAGGGGCGGCGGCTGCACCGGATGCTCGGCCAGCAACACGTCGAGATTCGGCTTGGCGCCGGCGTGTTCGCCGGAATCCTGCGCTCCCATGGCACGCAACGCGCCGCGCATGGCTTTGATGTGGGCCGGGGTCGTGCCACAGCATCCGCCCACCCAGTTCGCGCCGGCCTTGACGAACTTGCGCGCGAAGCTCGCCATGTACTCGGGCGAGGTCAGATAGATGTTCCGGCCCTCGACGTTGCGGGGCATCCCGGCGTTGGGCATGGCGATCAGCGGAAGTTGCGTCACCTTGCGCATGGACTCGATCACGCTCAGCACGGTGGCCGGGCCGGAGCTGCAATTGCAGCCCAGCGCGTCTACGCCCGCAGCCACCAACCTTCCAGCGGCGACCTCCGGGCTCGACCCGTCCAGCGCGTTGCCCTCTTCGTCCACCGTCACCATCACAACCACGGGTAGGTGCGGCGCGACTTCCCTTGCGGCGAGCACGGCCTGCTCTGCCTCGTCGATGGACATCATGGTCTCGATCATCAGCAGATCGACCCCGCCTTCGGCCAGCGCCCGAATCTGGTCTGCGAAGGCCGCCTTGGCTTCCCCCAGCGACGTCTTGCCCAGCGGTTCGATGCGCACGCCCAGCGGGCCGATCGCGCCGGCGACGAAGGCTTCGGTCCCCTGCTTTTCGCGGATCGCGTCGACGCTCTGGCGGGCGATCTGCGCGCCGGCCAGGTTGATGGCGTGGACCTTGTCGCCCAGCCCAAACCGTTCCAGCCGGAACGAATTGCCCCCAAACGTATTCGTTTCAATGACCTCCGCGCCGGCCTGTAGATACTCCTGGTGCACGGCACGGACGGTTTCGGGCTCCCGCAGGTTCAGCTCGTCGTAGCAACGATTGATAAAAACACCGCGGCTGTAGAGCATCGTGCCCATGGCTCCGTCGCAGAGCACGGTTCCACCTGCAAAAAGCCTGTCTATCGGTCGTGTCGGTGTTGTCGATGCCGGCAATCGGTCTCCCTTATGATTCGAGCGTAGTACCCATCTTATTCCACTCTCATACGTCCAACCAAGACCACGTCACACGCCCGAAACGTCCGCGCCTGATGCGGGTGACTGTTTGGTATACTTT
>DASRLB010000175.1:0-4347 GCA_035648695.1 Acidobacteriaceae bacterium
GCGAAGAACCCCGATCCGCAGGTGGAGCGGGCGATCGGGGAGGCGTTTACCACGGGGTTTCGCGTGATTTTGTGGCTGGCGGCGGGGCTGGGGGTGGCGAGTGCGGCGAGCGCGTGGGTGTTGCTGGAGCCAAAGCGGAAGCGGCGGAAAGCGATTTTGAAAACGTAGACGACACAGCGATGTCGCTCCCATTTTCCGTTTTGGTACACGCCGACGGGCGGCGGATGAAGGCGGTCCGGGCATTCTGCCAAGGGGTGATTTATCTTGCCCTGCCGTTCCGGGTCGAGGTGGTTCGGCCAGAAGCTGGAGGAATCATTCACGCGTACCGGCGTTGGCCTTCCATCGTCGGAGAAGTCGTAGCATCTGTGCAGGGTCAAGCGTGCGGGGCTGCGCCTTTGTGGCAAGCGGCGGGCCTACTTTTTCTGCTTGGCGATGATGCTGTCCTTGATCTTGTCGTAGGTGGCCTGGGGGACGATGCCGCGCGAGACAAGCTGGTTCTTGGCGGCGTAGGGGCGGCCTTTGACGATCCTGTCGGAGTAGGCGTCGCCGATGCCCGGCAGCGCCTTCAGCTGCGCCGGGGTCGCGGTGTTGATGTCGACCAGCGCGGCGGACGCCGTGGCGGCTTTGGGCGTGGGCTTGGCGGCGGTTTGGGCGAAGCAGAGAGTGGTGGCGACGGCGATGGTCGCGACGGCGAGAAGGCGGCGGAAGGCGTTCATGGAGGAGGGCTCCTGGAGAGTTGTCGGTGCTGGTTGCCCAGCTTACACCGAAACCCGCGGCGGCAGCGCAAGACCGCGTGAATCGGATATATTGGCGCAATCGCCGTTATGTCTAACCAGGCGCTGGAGGAAAAATGCGTGGACTGCGGATGATGGTCGTGGCGGTAGCGTGCGCCGGAAGCATGGCGGCTGCACATGGACAAATTGGCGGAGATGAGCCCGGCGGTCATGGAACTCCGAACCCACCATCGGCGCCCGCAAAGCTGCCTGGGCCTGTGCGTGTTTCGGGCGGGGTAATGGCTGGCTTGATCCTGACCAGAGTCCCACCGTCCTATCCGGCCGATGCCCGCAAAGATGGCGTCGAGGGGCAGGTGGTAATGCACGCTCTAATTGGCAAAGATGGCCATATCAAGGACCTGACAGTGATCTCCGGGCCGGAGAAACTCCGAGGAGCAGCTACCGACGCGGTAAGACAATGGACTTACAAACCCTATCTGCTGAATGGCGAGCCGAGGGAAGTGGACACGACGATCATCGTCAACTTCAACCTTGGATCGTCCGCTCAGTCCACCATCGCACCGCACCGCGACACGGCACCTGCTCCGAAGACCATCAAGATGCTGGGTCTGGCGCCGGGTGCCGTGCAAGGCCCGCCGGCCGTGTTTACCGGTGGCGGAATTCTGAGCCGCGTGCCACCGGTTTATCCCCCGGTAGCGAGGGCAGCGAAGGTCGAGGGTGCGGTTGTCGTCAAGGCCATCATCGCCAAAGACGGCACGGTCAGAAGTGCCGAGGCTGTCTCCGGTCCGGAAATCCTGCGTGGAGCGGCAGTGGATGCCGTGCGGCAATGGACTTTCAATGCCACCCTGCGCAATGGCGAGGCAGCAGAAGCAATGGCCAACGTGACAGTGACTTTCGCTTTGAGACGAAAGCCTTCCGACCCTCAAGCGTCACAGCCCTGAAGCTCAAACAGTTGTAGCGATCCGTCCCTTACCCGCTTCAACGCGGACGATCTGCCCATCGCGCATGTGCAGGATGCGGTCGGCGATCTGCGCGGCCTCGGGGTTATGGGTAATCATCAGCACGGTCTGGTTCAGCTCCCGGCTGGACTCGCGGAGCATCGCCAGCACGGCGTCGGAGTTTACGGTGTCGAGGTTGCCGGTGGGCTCGTCGGCCAGGAGGATCGCGGGCCGCGTGATGAGCGCGCGGGCGATGGCGATGCGCTGCTGCTCGCCGCCCGAAAGCTCGTTGGGGCGGTGATGCAGCCGGCCGTGGATTCCCAGCAATCCCGACAGGTGTTTCATCAGCTCGGCGTCGAAGGGCTTGCCGGTGTCGGCGATCTCGTGCGCGAGCCGGATGTTGGCTTCGGCGGAGATGGTGGGCAGCAGATTGAAGCGCTGGAACACGAAGCCGATATGGGCGCGGCGCAGCCTGGTGCGCGCGGCGTCGGAGAGGCCGGTGAGCTCGACATCCTGAATGCGCAGCGTTCCGGTGGTCGGAGGCGTCAGGCCGCCGAGGACGTAGAACAGCGTCGACTTGCCGGACCCCGAAGGGCCGACGATGGCGACAAACTCGCCGGGTTCGACGGCAAACGAGACGTCGCGGAGGGCGGGGACTTCAAGTTTTCCGGAGCGGTAGGTCTTGCCGAGGTGACTGGCTTCGATGATGGGCTTCATGGGCTTGCTTAGTTTACCGGAGTGTAGGCGCACCGGGGCCGGGGCCGTCGGATTCGTCGCAGAACCAGCTTCCGCCGTGGATCGAATGGACAACTTGTTGGGACTTCACATCCAGCCGCAGCCGTCCGTGGCGGCGGACCCGTACCGTAGACCCCCTCCCCTCCCCCCGTTTCTATTGCCCGGGGGTAAGTGCTTTAGAATGTTGAGCCCAGCGGCGGCTGCCACTTGCAAGCGACTGATTGCAAATGGCTTCTGCGTCAAAATATTCTCCGGTAAGGAGTTAGCGGCTGGATTGGCGGTTTTGGGTCGATTTTCAGCTACGAGCTACGAGCTACGAGCTACGAGTTTTCAGTTGCCAGGTTCCAGGTTCGGGCGTAGCGGTGAGGAAGTGCCTGCCTTTCTGTTGAGGAGCGAGGGTTCTGGACAGCTCAGAGCTTAGAGCGCTTGAGCGTAGAGGTTTATGGGCGCGGTTGGCGTCGGAAGGGATACTGTTCAGTTTTGAGTTGTGAGTTTTGAGTCCTGATTTAATTGTAGCTAGTCGAGAGATAAATCACGCCAGGTTTTGAGAATTAGTTTTTCCAGTGTTTATGCGGGGTTTGGGAGTTTTGCACAGGCTGGGGGGCTTGACAACGTCAGGACCGCGATGCCGGCGGATGCAATGCAAGGCCACTGGGCGTTTCCGCCCGGATCCCCTGCTTAGGGCCGGTCTAGGCGTGGACGGCACCTGGGGATATGGCCGTCAGTTCCTCGAGGAAAGCGACCTGCAGCCGGACGGTGACGATGCCGGGAAGCCGGCTGGGGCGCTCCCGATGTTGGCGCAGGGTGCAGAAAGTTGTGAGGTCCTCGTGGCTGGCGCGGGTCAGTTCGAGCCCCGTGGCGACCAGCGCGGCGTACAGTTCGACGACCGCGTGCAGCGGAAGTTCGAAGTAGAACTCCATGTGGGTAAACGAGAGCGGGCGGCGGTGCAGCAGCCACGCGCCGCACTGGTCGAGCGCGTCGGAGAGCGCGGTAAAAATGATGCGGCGCTCCTCGTAGCTGAACGTCTCGATATCGAGCGAGGCGCCCGGCGGGACCGGTTCGGGAGGCAGCGTGGACATGATGCGGCGGTCTCTGATCATAGGAGTCGTACGTTGGCTCAGGAAGGTTATCGGAGCCGCACCCGGCGAACGTGACGACTGTTGCGAAATGATTGCAGCACGGCGCTGAAGGGCTAGACTGGTGGGCATGGTGATTGGCCTCGGCACCGACCTGATCGAGATTGAGCGCATCGAGCGCAGCGTTGCCCGCTTCGGGGAGCGCTTCCTGGAGCGGGTGTTTACCCCCGGCGAGATCGCCTATTGCCACGCCAAACGGGGCTCGGCGGAAAGTTTTGCGGCCCGCTTCGCGGCCAAAGAGGCCGGAGCGAAGGCCCTGGGAACCGGCATCAGCCGGGGCGTGAGTTGGAAGGAGTTCGAGGTCAAGCGCCAGCCGGGGCAGCGTCCGGAACTCCACCTCAGCGGCCGCGCCGCGGAGATCGCCCGCGAGCTGGGCGTGAACCGCATGTCGCTGAGCCTGACCCACTCGCGGGAGATGTCGATGGCGGTGGTGGTCGCGGAAGACAGTGGCTAGAGGATAGAGGGTAGAGGATAGTGTTTCGGGGTCAGGAAGCACTTCACTATCCTCTATCCTCTATCCTCTGCTCACTATCCCCTGCCTTTAAGATTAGGCCGTTCTCACGTCGCGCCAGCCGGAGCATCAACTATCGCATCGCCGCGCAGCCGGTGTGCATCCAAACAGACCTGACGCCACTGATAGGATAGAGACCAAAGCGCATCTGCCAGAGCGTGCAGAGCGTTGCGCAGGTATTCCGAGGAACTGCCATGCCGAGTCAGCAGGAAGTAAAGTGGTCGCAGCTTAAGGTTGGAGTGATCGTGCTGGTGTCGATGGCGCTGCTGACGACGCTGCTGTTCCTGATGACC
>DASRLB010000176.1:0-4592 GCA_035648695.1 Acidobacteriaceae bacterium
GGGTGGGAATGTGACGCTGACGGTGCCTACCGGGGCGACCGGGGCGACTCTGGTGAACTTGATGGAGAAGCCGGAGGGAGCGGCGATCGCTGTGAACGGCGACAAGGTGGTTGTGCCGGTGACTCCGTTTGAGATTCAGACGGTGAGGGTGGATTATGGGAGGAAGTAGAGGTGGCGCGGGCGTGGTTGGTTAACAGCTTCGAGCTACGAGCTGTCAGCTACGAAGAAAAACGGTTTTTATGAGCGTAGAGCTATGAGCCAGTGAGCGTAGAGGAAAGGCGGGTTTGTTGAGGCGTGAGGAGCGAGGTTTGAGGGGCGAGGAAAGGCGGGTCTTTCTGAGCGTAGAGCTACGAGCGCAATCGTAAACGGGGGCTGTTTCACAAGAATGGTCACGGGCGCTTCTACCGGCTATTGGCGCGAAAGGCTGCGACCTGGGCGTCATGTTCCGTAATGTCCTTGGAAAACCGCGTTGCGCCGCTGGAGTCCGCCACAAAGTACAAAAAATCCGTTTTTGCGGGTTGCAATGCGGCCTTGAGCGCCGAAACTCCTGGGTTGCAGATCGGTCCGGGCGGCAGACCTGGGTGAACGTAGGTGTTGTAGCCGGAGTCCGCGTGCAGTTCGCTTTGATGGATCACTCCGGTCCACGTCCCGTTCAGCAGCGACGCGTAAGCTACGGACGGATCGGTTTGCAGCGGCATTCCGGCAGCGAACCTGTTTTCAAAGACTCCCGCCACCAGCGGCCGCTCGGCGTCGATATGAACTTCCTTCTCGACCAGCGAAGCGATAATCACCGCTCGTGAAACGTCGGTGCCTGGGCCCATATTCAGCTCGGCCGTCTTCTGGCCAAACCGTTTCACCATCGTTGCCAGCATCAGCGGAGGCGTTGCGTGGCGGCTGAAACGATATGTGTCCGGGAAAAGATAGCCCTCCAGTGAACTCGCCCCGGGACTCCATTGCGCGATCAACGCTGTATTCTGCTTCTCCGCTTCCAGAAACGACGCTTTTGAGCCCAGTCCCGCCGTTTCGACAGCCTGCGCGATGTCGAAGATGTTGAAGCCCTCCGGGATCACAAGCATGCGCGTGTACACATCGCCTTTGCGAATCCGCTGATAAATCTCGATCAGCGAAGCCTTGTGGTCGAAGCGATATTCTCCAGCCTTCAGGGGGCCTCCGTGGGCCAGGCGCATGGCGTCGAACGCATAGCGGCTGCGGATAATCCCGGTATGCTGCAGTTGGGCGGCCATATTCTGGGTCCCGGTGCCGGAGAGGATATCGACGAACGTCTCCTGCGTCGGCCCATAGGGCAGATAGAAGTAGAACCCCACTGCCGCGGCGGCCAGCAGTATCAGCAAAAAGATCGCCTTCAAGAGACGCACTCGAAACACCTCATCCGCATTCTATTGCCGCCGTACACTGGCAGGGTGCCCTTGCAGCGCATTCTCGCTCTCGACGTCGGCAACCGCCGCATCGGCGTCGCTCTATCCGATGCGCTCGGCTATACCGCGCAGCCGCTTTTGACGATCTACCGCTCGACGCTCAAATCCGACCTCAAGTCCATCGCCCGGCTCATTCGCCGCTACGATGTTGCCACGGTGCTGATCGGGATGCCCGTCCATGCCAGCGGAGAAGCCAGTCCCCAGTCCTCCAAAACCGAAGCGTTCGCCGAAGCTCTGCGAGAGCACCTTGGCGTACACCTGACGTCGCCTCCGGAGCTTCAGCTTTTAGACGAACGGCATACCACCGCGGAGGCCCACACACTGCTCAACCGCTCCGGCAAACGTCGGACGCCGGAAGACCGTGCCGCCCGCAGCAAGGTCATCGACCAGGTCGCCGCGACGCTTATCCTCGAAGCGTGGCTTCGCCGCCAGGCCCCGGCTCTCCTCCCCGACCCGGACGCAAATCCCTAATCCCGGCTTCACTATTCCGTATAATCATCTTTTCCACTCCCGGCCATACGCGGCCCAGCAAAGCAGACCCTTGTTATGGAAGACATCAAAAAGGCCATCGAAGAGCAGATCAAGCAGCTCGAGTACGAGCTCACTACGGAACTGCCTGCCGAGATCAAGAAGGCGGTCGCGCTCGGCGACCTCTCCGAAAACGCCGAATACCATTCGGCCAAGCAGCGCCAGGTCTTCGTCAACGCCCGCCTCGGCCAGCTCAAACGGCGCATGGGCGAGCTTGCGATGGTCGTCCTTGAAAACATTCCCCACGACAAGGTCGGCTTCGGCTCCACCGTCATCGTCTTCGACAACACCAAGGACACAGAAATCAGCTACAAGCTCGTCACCAGCGAAGAATCGGACGTCACCAAGGGCCTCATCTCCACCACCTCGCCCATTGGCCGGGCTCTGCTCGGCAAGCAGGTCGGCGACGTTGCTACCGTTGTCACGCCCAACGGCAAGCGCGAGCTGGAAGTGCTTAAATTAACTACGATTCACGGTTCTTGATATGACATATAGATCATAAGAACAGCGATGCTATGATCTATATGTCATGGATTCACCTTCACGCCAGTTCGCTAACTACTTACGCAGGCGCCGAAAGGCACTCGGAATGTCTCAAAGTAGGGTGGCTGAGTTAGCGGGAAAGGAACAGTCTCAAATCGCGCGTATGGAATCTGGCCACGCAAATCCCAGTTTCCTCAATGCTTCTCAAGTACTTCGGAGCTTAGGAGTCGAACTTGTGGCGGTTCCAGTGCGCCTTCTCCCCGCTGTTAGACACTTAATCGATGCAGCGGAAGGTGTGTCGACCCCGATAAAGACTCGGTTGGTAGGCAATGATCCGGAAACCGCGGGCGAGGATCAGCATGGCAACTAAACGTCCACTTGCTCAACTGGCTGTTTGGCTCGGGAAAACGCTTGTCGGGCATATAACTGAGTTGCCTAACGACAGCACCCTCTTTGTCTTCGATCAGACCTATGCCGTTGACCGCCGTCGCCCAGTCCTAAGCCTTTCGTTTTATGGTGCCGAAGGAAATTTGGACATCTCTCCCATACACGCGCAAATGAAACTTTCGCCTTTCTTCTCCAACCTTCTGCCGGAGGGCGAACTTCGTAATTACCTCGCATCGATGGCGGGCGTGAAGAAGGTCCGTGATCTTCCTCTTCTCCAGATGCTCGGAGAAGACCTTCCCGGCGCAGTTGTCGTGCGTCCAGAGGGAACGGGCGCGCAACCGGAAGAATGGGATGGCCAGGAAGTCCTTCCTCTTCCGGGCAGAGAAGAGGTCTTTCGCTTCTCGTTGGCCGGAGTCCAGATGAAATTCTCAGGCAGCGGCTCGCCGCAGCGAGGACTCACAATTCCAGCCGGCGGTCGAGGAGGCCATTGGATTCTAAAGTTGCCATCACGCCAATATCCGCAGTTGCCCGAGAACGAACATTCGATGATGCAGTTTGCCGCGGCGGTGGGTATCCAGGTCGCGGAAACGGGACTCGTCCCCGTCGCGGACATAGAAGGCATCCCTGATCGGTTCCGTACGGAAGGCAATGCTCTTTGGGGTCGCCGCTTTGACCGCACAGAACAGAATGGCCGGATTCACATGGAAGATTTCAATCAACTGTATTCGCAAATGCCCGCAAGCAAGTATGACAACTATGGCTATGGCAATATGGCATTCGATCTCGTCCGTATTTCTGGCTTGAACGCGGTCGCAGAGCTGGTACGTCGGCTTGTTTTCAACGCTGCCATCGGTAATGCCGACATGCATCTTAAGAACTGGACACTCCTCTACCGGGATGGGCGCACTCCCGAACTGTCGCCCGCGTACGATCTCGTTTCGACGATTGCCTACATCGATGATTTCCAAATGGCCCTCTCGTTTGCAAGGGAAAAAGACATTCGCCGATTCGATAAGCGCCTCTTGCAGAAATTCGCTGAGCCCTTACCTATTCCCGCCGCGCTCATCATTGATACCGCGGAGCAGACAGCTCAAAGCATCGTTGATGTGTGGCCCAGGTTAGCCCCCAGTCTACCCATGCCGGCTCCCATGAAAGAAAAGGTGCAGCAACGCCTCCGCAGCTTTCCGCTGACAGCAGGATTTCTGCGAAACTAACTTCCCGAACCGTCACCGCGCCGCCGCAAATCGTCGACGACCGGCACTGCCGCCAGCACCAGCAAACCAAAAGCCAGCGGCACCGTGAACCCGAACCCGGCATACCTAAACCCGAACGCCCCGATCGTTCCGCCCGAAAAGAACAACCCCACCAGCGAACTCAGAAGCCGTACCTTCGCCCAATCGGCAACCACATGCTGTTTCGCCGCGGCTCGATTGAAGTAGAGCGCCTTGCCCAACTCAATCCCTATATCGGTCACCATTCCGGTCACATGTGTCGTGCGAATCTCCGCATTCGAGAGCTTCGTAATAATTGCGTTTTGCAGCCCCATCGTGAAGCAAAGCAGCATCACCGTCGGTGTCACCACCAAAGCAGCGCCTTCCTCCCACCGATGCCCAATCACTCCGAACACCAATAACAATCCCGCTTCGACAACCAGCGGCACGGCATAGGCTCCGTGGCGATTTCTCCGGCGGCCCCAGTTCACCAGCATCGCTGTCAGGGCCGCGCCGGCCACAAAGGACACCAGCGCTCCTGCCCCCG
>DASRLB010000177.1:0-3465 GCA_035648695.1 Acidobacteriaceae bacterium
ATTCACACCGCTGCACGACCGCATCCTGGTCCGCCGCCTTGAAGAGGGCGAAACCGTCCGTGGCGGCATCATCATCCCCGACTCCGCCAAGGAAAAGCCCCAGCAGGGCGAAGTCATCTCCGTCGGCAAGGGCAAGTCCAACGACGAGGGCAAAGTGTTCCCGCTCGACGTCAAAGCCGGCGACACCATCCTTTTCGGCAAATATTCCGGCTCCGAAATCAAGCTCGACGGCGAAGACCTCCTCATCATGCGTGAAGAAGAAGTCCTCGGCATCCTCAGCAAGTAACTGCCCTCGCAGCAATAAGCGCCTGAGCCCGCACGGCCGCGCCTTATTCACTATTCACTACTTACTATTCACTGGAGTCACACAATGGCAAAGCAAATTCTGCATGGAGAAGATTCGCGTCAGGCGATCCTGCGTGGCGTCAACACGCTCGCCAACGCGGTAAAGGTGACGCTCGGTCCCAAGGGCCGCAACGTCGTCATCGAAAAGAAGTTCGGCTCGCCGACCATCACCAAGGACGGCGTCACCGTAGCCAAGGAAATCGAGCTCGGTGACGGCCTCGAAAACATGGGCGCGCAGATGGTCAAGGAAGTCGCCTCGAAGACCTCCGACGTAGCCGGCGACGGTACGACGACCGCGACTGTGCTTGCACAGGCAATCTATCGCGAAGGCGTCAAGACCGTTGCCGCCGGCGCCAACCCGATGGCGCTCAAGCGCGGCATCGACAAGGCTGTTGAGGCCATCATCGGCAAGCGCAACTCCGACGGCGTCGTGGTCGGCGGCGCTCTCACCGAGCTCTCCAAGCCCGTCTCCGGCGACATGATCGCCCAGGTCGGCACCATCTCCGCAAATTCGGATGAGCAGATCGGCACCATCATCGCGGAAGCGATGAAGAAGGTCGGCAAGGACGGCGTCATCACCGTTGAAGAGTCGCGCACCATGGAAACCCAGCTCGACGTCGTTGAAGGCATGCAGTTCGATAGAGGCTATCTCAGCCCCTACTTTGTGACTGATGCCGAGCGCATGGAAGCGGCCCTCGAGAACCCCTACATCCTTATCTACGAGAAGAAGATCTCTTCGATGAAGGACCTCCTCCCCCTGCTCGAGCAGATCGCCCGCACCGCCAAGCCTTTGCTCATCATTGCTGAGGACGTAGACGGCGAAGCGCTCGCAACTCTCGTCGTCAACAAACTGCGCGGCACGCTGAATGTTGCCGCGGTAAAGGCCCCCGGCTTCGGCGATCGTCGCAAGGCGATGCTCGAAGACATCGCAACCCTCACCGGCGGCAAGGCGATCACCGAAGACCTCGGCATCAAGCTCGAGGGCGTCAAGATCGAAGACCTCGGCACCGCCAAGCGCATCACCATCGACAAGGACAACACCACCATCATCGACGGCGGCGGCGAAGACTCCAAGATCGCCGGTCGCGTCAAGGAAATCCGCGCCCAGGTCGAAAAGACCACCTCCGACTACGACCGTGAGAAGCTCCAGGAGCGTCTCGCCAAGCTGGTCGGCGGAGTCGCCGTCATCAAGGTCGGTGCAGCCACCGAAACCGAGATGAAGGAAAAGAAGGCCCGTGTCGAAGACGCGATGCACGCCACCCGCGCTGCCGTTGAAGAAGGCATCGTCCCGGGCGGCGGTGTTGCCCTCCTCCGCTGCGCCGCCGCGGTCGACGCTCTGGTCAAGACGCTGGAAGGCGACGAGAAGATCGGCGCCAACATCATCCGCCGGGCGATCGAAGAACCACTTCGGATGATCGTTCATAATGCGGGCGAAGAAGGCGCAGTCGTCATCGGCAAGATCAACGAATCGAAGGACACCAACTTCGGCTACAACGCCGGAACGGGCGTCTACGAGGACCTGGTCGCTGCCGGCGTCATCGACCCGACGAAGGTCACGCGCACTGCTCTGCAGAACGCGGCCTCCATCGCCGGCCTGATGCTGACCACCGAAGCCATGGTCGCCGAAATCCCCGAAAAGAAGGAAGCCGGCGGCGGCGGTCACAACCACGGTGGCGGCGGCATGGACGGCATGTATTAAGCACTTCGTGCCGCAGACGCGCCTTCGGCGGAGAAGCGTACGAAAGACCGCATCAACAACGAGGCCCCGGAGCAATCCGGGGCTTCTTTGCATTTCCGATCTACGGCTCGGAAGTTCTTTCTGTCATCGGAGTTTTACCCTCCCGTATTTTTGCCGAAGCATATCTTCGTCAAAAACAATGTAGTACTGCGAGACTATTTGCCGCAGGATATGAGCATGCATTTTCCCGGCCGTACCTTCTTCCACCGTGTGCTCACGATTAACACACCACGCAAGTACGTCGACAGCTTGAAGACCTGGAAGATCTTTCATCCGAGTAGTGGTGTGGACGTCAGTTATGATGTTCCACGGATTCCAACCCTTATCTTTTCTAAACCGCTTTACCTCGCGCTCCCATTTTTTACAAAAAGGATGGAAAAAGTCTTCGCCGTTGTCGAATACGAAAACCATCTCTTCAGCCTCGCGAGCATCGGGGTTCCGGTCTAGCGTCATTTTCATATGGGCTTTAAGCACGACTTCTGAGCAGTACTGATTGCATATATCCACCGCACTGGGGATTGTGTATCCCTCCACTATGAGCTTCCTGCGCGCCTCCAGATCAATAGTGCAGTAGTACATCTGGAACTCCTGCTTATCGAATACCTGAAGAAACATAAGCATTTGGTTTAGAAGACCGAACGAGGCTTCCTGAGTCCATCCTTTATCGCGCGAGAACTCGCCCTTCAACGGACAAAGTTCTTTCATGTGGATGTATTGCGGCCTTAGTGGATGTGCATTTAGGACTGCCCGCCAATCATTTTCCATTTGCGCCCAGATGCCGTCTTGTGCCGCAAACGCAGCAAGGGTGAGTCGCTTTTCATGCGGCTTTCCGCTCCCATCTAAATAGGCTCGAATGGCTATAAAGGCTCCGTTGGGGCGATGTTCACGCTTGAGCTACATCACCCAATGGCGCTCTTAGCGGGACGCCCAATCCTCTCATTAATTGTTGACCGCACACTCTCCAAATCCAGAGCACCATATCGCACTACTGAACATTCGCTGTTGCCATCCATCAAGTCTGCGGATAGCATCGCTCTATCTTGTGTTTTATGCGAAACCTCCAAGCTCTTATTTGCCTGTGCACGATCCTCCTTTGTGCGCCTGCTATAGCCAAACCAAAGCCCGCTCCCACTCCTTACGCTGATGGATTTGTCGTCGCGCAAGGGCCGGTCAAGACCGGTGATATGGACTGCGATACAAACGGAGATCATACCCATTGCACGCCGTCCACCATATGGGTATATGACCTTGCCCTCAGAATGCGTATCCCATAACGGTTAGGAAATTGGTAGTCGTGGAGGCTGTGGGAAAGTTGGAAAGCGTTCTTTGCTTTCCTGCTTTTCCATAGCCTGCTTTCGCTGGCGCCGGGTGGCCAGTTCTGT
>DASRLB010000178.1:0-3650 GCA_035648695.1 Acidobacteriaceae bacterium
TGACCTTGCCTCATGTCCACATACATCAGGAGTTTATAATCTGATGATGTCAGGAGGCGAATATGGGTCACAAAAAGGTAGGGGTACCGAGCCGTCGGTACACGAACGAGTTCAAGTTTGAAGCGGTAAGGCTGGGACACAGCGTTGGGATGTCGGAGGCGAGTCGCCGGCTTGGGATACCGGATTCGAGTTTATTCAATTGGGTGAGGCTTGAGCGTGCCGGCAAGCTCGGATCATCGGCGGGCGTAACCGCAACGCCGCGATCGGCGAAGGAGCTGGAGGCCGAAGTCGATCGATTGCGACGCGAGTTGGCCTCGACCCGGGTGGATAACGAAATCTTAAAAAAAGCGGCGGCGTACTTTGCCAAGGAGTCACGGTGAAGTACGCCTGGATCGAAGCGCAAGCGGGCTGGCAGCCGATCGCGCGGCTGTGCAATGTACTGGGCGTATCACGCAGTGGCTTTCTGCAGTGGCGCAAACGTGGGCCGAGTAACCGAGAGCTCGCCAATCGCGCGCTCGATGCGCAAGTGGCGGTCATTCATGCCGAGGGTAAGCAAGGCTACGGCCGCATCCGCGTCACCCGTAGGCTGCGTCAGTCAGGCATGCTGGTTGGTGCCGAGAGAGTGCGCAAAAGCCTACTACGACAGAGTCTGCGCTCGGTGTATCGCAAAAAATATCGAGTCACCACCAACTCGAACCATCGCAAACCGGTCGCGCAGAACCTGTTGGATCGGCGCTTCGATGGATGGGCACCGAATCGCGCCTGGACGACCGACATCAGCTACTTGCTGACCGATGAGGGCTGGCTCTATCTGGCCGCTATAGTGGATCTAGGAACGCGCCGGATCGTGGGGTGGGCCATGAGCGAGCGGATGAGCGCGAAGCTCGTCTGCGATGCTCTGCAGATGGCGTACTGGCGTCGCAGACCGGCGGCCGGACTGCTGATGCATTCAGATCGCGGCAGCCAATATGCCAGCGACGACTACCGCAAGCTTCTCAAGCAATATCACATGACGCAATCGATGAGTCGGAAAGGCAATTGCTGGGACAACGCACCCATGGAGAGCTTCTTCAAGACGCTCAAAGTCGAACGCACACATCGGCTGCGATACACCTCGCGAGATCAGGCAAGACTTGATATCGTGAATTGGATAGAAGGGTTCTACAATGAAAAACGTCTGCACTCGACGATCGACTATCGATCACCCGCAGACTTCGAGCGCAGCCTGAAAACTGCATGAGTCTGATGTACGTGGAATCGAGGCAGGGTCACGAAACGGGATGCGGCTCCGGAAACCTAATTCGATTGGTGCCTATTCCGGCAGCGCAAGCGTCGCTGTCGCTCCGGCTGAAATGAATCTTCTAGGTCTGGGACGTCTTTACCTGCGCGCGCCCGCGTGCTTCGCCTGGTACGAACGATCCGCGCAAAGCATTCGATCTGCGTCTTGGCCGTCTCGCGCACGCACGGTTGCCGCAACTCCGAGGCTGACAAGCCTCGCCGCCATACCTTGCAAACAGGTTAGGCGGCCGCGTAAGCCAGTCTGCAGACACGTCGCGACCAACTGCAGGCAGATGTCTCCTGTTTGGTGACCATCACAGCCGCGCCAGCTCGGCCAAGCTACCGTAGCGCCGAGGGGCGATCTGTATCTCGGCGCACCATTGACAGACGCAATCGCGTCCGTATTGTCAGGTCTGTACTCGACTCGAGCTCTGTTGAATCGCACGTCGGTTGAGGGTATAAACGTTAACGTATTCGTTAAGGCATTACAGCGTGGGATTTAACAGCGAAGACATTGTTCCGATTAGCCAGGTTCGAGCCAATTTCACCGATCTGGCCGAACAGGTGCGCAGCGGTAAGGAGAAAATCATCACCCGAAACGGCGACAGTTACGTTGCATTGGTTGACTCACGCCGCCTTGACCACTACCACCGGCTCGAGCGTGAGCACATTCATCTAAGCCTGATCGACGAAGCTGCGCGTGGAATTGCAGACATTGACGCCGGTCGCACAATGAGCGTTGCCGAGGTCCGCGGTAAGTACAAGAACTCCCCGAGGCGTCGGCGTTAAGACCAAATGCCGGCGCGGGTCCGCATAGCGGCGAACTTCGAGCGCAACCTGAATTCCATCCGGGGGTTCCTCATTGAACAGGAGTCGGCGGCGGGATTCGATAGCCTCATCGCACGCCTTTTCGAGGATGTGATTCCGAATCTTAAGCTTTTCCCCAAAATGGGCCGCGACTTTCTGGGAAGGGATCCGCTCTCGGAAGAAGGTAGGGCGAAACTGCATGCCCTGAAGATGAAGAGCGGCAAACATACTGAGATCAGAGAATATATCGCCGACGAGTACCTGGTCCTTTACGCCTTACGCGACTCAGGCGTCATCCTACTCGCGATTCGCCATCATCGGCAGCTCTCATTTGATCTGCGAGCCCACTGGCTCTGATGCAAATCTTACTGCGTGAAAGAGTAGGAACCGCGATTAATCTTTTGGATGACAGTCACTTTGTCGATTTCGTCCAGTGCAAGAGCGCAACGTGAGTTGCGAATACGGCCCAACAAAGCACCAAGAGTGGTGCAAGGACCGATTCGGGGTGTGGCCCAACCCGTTCACTACGTCGCGCTTTGAGCTAACTGGAGCCAGTCCGTCGCTGCTAATTGATCTACATTTCCGACTCGATGCGTACGTTTTTCTGGCACAAAACGAACGATTTTCTAGTACCAAGGCCCTTATCGCCCTTCAATCGAATCGCGTATCTCTACCGCAAGTCCACGCCTAGATGTGATGAGAGGCAAGCGACAGCCGCAGCGGGCTGCCGCTCATTCGTCCCAAGTGACTCAGACAGCGAGCATCCGGCGGCGGAACGTGTCAAAGATTTGAGACACCTGGTTTCAATAGTTTAAGGTGCAAACGGGGTTGAGTAGGGGTGGTGTGATTTCCTTTTTGGGCGGATTGATCCAGGCGGCGGTGGGTAGCGGGGGTGGCTTGGGCGCGATGCCCCTGAAGCGGCGTGGGTGAGCGACAAAGGCGGCATTCAAGGTCTCAGCACGCTTACGGTTGAGCGCGATGGCCTCACCGTGATGAACAGCGTGAGGCGTCATGTAGCCGATGCCGCTGTGGCGGTGAACGGTGTTGTACCAGTCGAAGAACTCCTGACAATGCACGCGGGCGTCCTCAATCGAACCGAAGCGTTCGGGGAAGTCGGGCCGATATTTGAGTGTTTTGAACTGTGCTTCCGAGAACGGATTGTCATCCGAGATGTGGGGGCGACTGTGGGTTTTGATGATCTCCAGATCGACGAGCAACTCCGCGACAGATTGGGAGCGCATGCGGGTGCCGCGGTCGGCATGCCAGGTCAATGTGTCCGGA
This sequence comes from Acidobacteriaceae bacterium, assembly GCA_035648695.1. Taxonomy (GTDB): domain Bacteria; phylum Acidobacteriota; class Terriglobia; order Terriglobales; family Acidobacteriaceae; genus Granulicella. The sequence goes on from DASRLB010000178.1 coordinate 3,367, forward strand.
TCGACGTTTTGCTTCTCAAGCGTTTCGGCGATGAGCTGCTTGGCGAGCTCGGCCGTTTCACGCGGTGCGATCATCCAGCCGACGACGTAGCGGCTGAAGATGTCGAGGATGACGTAGAGGTGACTATGCCGCATGCGGCATAGTCACCTCCATGCCGAGCGGGCGATTATGCCGAGCGGGGTGTGTTTTCACCCTACGCCACGCTGATTTGCGCAGGTCCCGCTCGGCATAGTTTCCTGGCTTCTCCATTCATTCTGGAACGGAGAAGCAGAGATGAGCAAGCC
>DASRLB010000179.1:0-5224 GCA_035648695.1 Acidobacteriaceae bacterium
AAACAGCCCCGCAAACGGTATGTTGATCGCCCGCAATGCCCGCTCGGAGTCGCCGAAAACCCGCACCCATCCCACCAGCAGCACATGGAACAGAGGCATCTCCGGGACCGCCGCCAGCCCGCGAAACTGGTCCGGGTTCCATCCGCGTGCATGGCTCGCGAACCACGCCGAGTTCGCTTCATCCACCCATACGCTCTGTCCGGTGACAAAGAACAGCGACGGCACGATCAGCAGCGTCAGCACGAAAATAAATTGCCGCCACGACCCGCCCGCGAACTTCGCCGTCTCCCCATTTTTAGCCGTTGTCACGTTTGCCTGTCCTGGGGTCGATCGCCCGCCGCGCTGCCGTTCCTCGAAGTATAGGCGATGTTCGTCACGCGTTTGTAACGTTGCCGCTTCGCTATACTGAGGCGGAAGTCATCAGCCCGGAAAGCTACGCGAGGGTCGTCGCCGCCGATGTCCGAGACCGTCCTTCACGACCTGAAATTCACGCAGCGCCTGCGCGCACACCTCGCCATCGCGAGGCTCGACCACTCCATCAAGAACATCTTCGTGCTGCCCGGCGTTATCGTTCCACTCAGCGTCGATCCCGACCTGTGGAATCGGCACCTCGTCCTGAAACTTGTGCTCGCGTTCGTCGCGATCACGCTGGTCGCGTGCAGCAACTACGTCATCAACGAGGTCCTGGACGCGCCGTTCGACCGGCTGCATCCGGTCAAGCGCAATCGCCCCGCCGCGCTCCGCCTCGTCAGCATTCCCGCGGCCTATGCCCAATGGCTTCTGATGATGTTCGCGTTGATGGCCCTGCTGCTGTGGATCATGGGCTGCCTCTACAACTTTCCGCCGGTGCGCACCAAGGACGTGCCCTATCTCGACGTCCTTACCGAGTCCATCAACAATCCGCTGCGCATGTTGCTGGGGTGGTATGCCGTCACCGCGCTGATGCCGCAGCCGCTGGTGCCGCCGGTTTCGCTGCTCATTTCCTACTGGATGATCGGCTGCTACTTCATGGCGCTGAAGCGCTTTTCCGAGCTTTCGGAAATCGGCGACCGCACCGCCGCCGCCGCCTACCGCGCCTCCTTCAAACGCTACACGCCGGAGTCGCTGCTGGTCTCCGTCGTCTTCTATGCGTCGACCGCGATGCTGTTCCTCGGCGCCTTCATCATGCGTTACCGCATCGAACTGATTTTGGGCTTCCCGCTGGTCGCTCTGGTGATGGCGATCTACCTCAAACTCTCGTTTCAGAAAAACAGCGCCGTACAGAACCCCGAAAAACTTTACCGCGAGCCACTGCTGATGGCCTCCTTCACCGCGACAGTGCTGGCGATGAGCCTTCTGCTCTTCATCCGCCTTCCCCTGCTTGAACAGTTCTTCGTCCCCACGCTCCCGCAGACCACAACCCCCATCGCAGTCCCAGCCGCACTCCCGCCCGCATGAACATGGATCCCATCGCGACGGCTTCACGAGGAAAACGCACCACCATCACTGCGGCCATTTTCCTCATCCTCACCGCAATCATTTCGCTCGTCTTGTCGCATCACAAGCTCATGTCGCAGGACGAATTCTTCGTCCTTCAGACCGATAACGCCGCCACCATTTCCCAGCTCATCCACATCCAGCGCACCGCGCCGATCTCGCTCGACCCGCTGACATACCATCTGCTCGCTCACGCTTCCATGCGCGTCTTCGGCATTCACGCCTTCACTCTGCGCCTGCCGTCCTTTCTGGGCTATCTGCTGATGCAGGTATGCCTCTTCGTTTTTGTCCGCCGCATCGCGGGCGACCGAGCGGCCATCTTCGCCCTCGCGTTTCCCGCGCTTACGGCCACGCTGCTCTATTCCGCCGAAGCTCGTCCCTACGGCCTGCTCCTCGGCCTCTATGCGTTGACGCTTGTGGCCTGGCAATCGGCGATTCATCGTCCCACCCATTTGTCATTCCGCAACGCGGTGGAGGAATCTGCTTCTGCACCCACCGAAATCGTTGGGACGGCCAACAGATGGCCCTCGCTTGTGCTGCTTACCCTCTCCATCGCCCTCACCCTCAACGCCCACTACTTCGGAATCCTTCTCCTCATCCCACTCTGCGCCGCTGAACTCGCTCGCACCTTCCACCGCCGCCGCATCGACTTCCCCGTCGTCGCAGCCATCCTTCTCGGCATGGCCGGCATCGTCTTCGCGCTGCCGTTCCAAAGCGCCGCTGCGGAATTCCGCGAGCATTACTACAACGGAGGGACGGTCGGCCTCCGCGCCATCAGCCAGTCCTACCGATCACTGTTCGTCGACTACACCCACACCTCGCTGCTCGCGCAACGCATCCTCGCGATCCTGTTTGTGCTTTGCGCGCTCGCTCTGATCGCCGCGTGCGTTCGGCGTTACCGCAGCGGCACGCTGCCACTTCCATTCCCCGAATCCGTTTTTATCTTCACCCTCGCCGCATTGCCATTCTTCGGATTCCTCCTCGCCCGCTTCGTCACTCACTCCATTGAAGTCCGCTACGTTCTCGGAGCCATCATCGGCATCACCATCCTGCTCGCCGCCGTGCTCGCACCTACTTTGCGCCGGAGCACGAACTACGCCCTCGCACTCGTCCTGCTTTTCTTCGCGATCCTCACCGCCGGCCTGCTCCGCATCGACGCCGCATCCCGCGACAGCGACGAGATCCGCGCCTCACTTATCCTCTCCCCGCAACAAAAGGCGGCCCTGCTCGCCAGCCCCACGCAGCTGCTCTACATACAAGACATGGGCCACTTCGAAGTTGCCAGCTACTACGAGCCCGACCTGATCGTCGCGTCGCACATGGCGCTGCTCTACTCGCGCGACGAAGAGCTGCGCTGGGACGGGCACGACACCGTCTCACTGACCGCGATGCACATGCGCGACTTTACCGGTTTCACGATCGTTCCCTGGGACCGGCTCCGCGCTCAACCCGGCCCGCACATCCTCATCCTCATGCACAGCGGCTGGGATTGGACCGATCAGGCCCTCGCCGAATCCCACGCCGAGATCACTCCGCTCGGCCCGGCGATGGGCGGCGACGCCGTCTCGGTCACCTTCCAGCGATAGCGTTTCTCTACGCTCATCATCTCTGCGCTCTGAGCACTTCAAAACCCTCAGGCTTAAAAACGAAAGGGGGCCGGAAATCTCCGGCCCCCTTTCGCCGATCCACTCAGGCCGCCTCACGTCCCTCAACCACGAACTCCAGCGCGCCCATCTTCGCGTCGATCCTCACATGGTCGCCGTGCAGCACGCGCCCATCGAGGATCCGCATCGCCAGCGGGTCCTGCACCAGCCGCTGGATCGCCCGCTTCAACGGCCGCGCTCCATACGCCTTGTCATAGCCCGCATGGAAGATCGCCTCGCGAGCAGCGTCGCTCAACGTCAGCGTAATCCGGCGGTCGACCAGCATCTTCTGCAGGTCCGCCAGCCGCAGGTCGACGATGTGCGTCAACTGCTCGTTGCCCAACGGATGGAACACGACAATATCGTCCACGCGATTCAGGAACTCCGGACGAAACTGCTTGCGCAGCTCCTCCATCACACGCACCTTCGCTTCCTCAAAACCGTCCTCGCCCTCGGCCCACGCCGTCGCAAGCTGCGACGCGCCGAGATTGGAGGTCAGTATCAGCACCGTGTTCTTGAAGTCGACCGTGCGGCCCTTCGAGTCCGTCAACCGCCCATCGTCGAGCACCTGCAGCAGCACATTGAACACATCCGGATGCGCCTTCTCGATCTCATCGAACAGCACCACCGCATATGGCCGCCGCCGCACCGCCTCGGTCAACTGGCCGCCCTCGTCGTAGCCGACATACCCCGGAGGCGCGCCGATCAGCCGCGCCACCGCATGTTTTTCCATGTACTCGGACATATCGATGCGAACCATCGCGGCCTCGTCGTCGAACAGGAACTCCGCCAGCGCACGCGCCGTCTCCGTCTTACCCACGCCCGTCGGCCCGAGGAAAATAAACGACCCGATCGGCCGCTTCGGGTCGGACAATCCCGCCCGCGAACGCCGAATCGCATTCGCCACAGCCGACAGCGCCTCATCCTGCCCGACGACACGCTCGCGCAGCCGCTGCTCCATCTGCGTCAGCTTCTGCACCTCGCCTTCGAGCATCTTTGAGACAGGAATCCCGGTCCACTTGGAAACGATCGCCGCCACATCCTCTTCGTCGACCTCTTCCTTCAGCATCCTGCTCGGCGCGGCTCCGGGTTCGCGGACCTGGGCTTCCACTGCATTCAACCCGTCCTGCTCTGCGGTCAACTCTTGCAACTCGCGCTCCAGCTTGGGAATCTCTCCGTACTGCAACTCCGCCGCCCGCTGCAAATTGCCCTTCCGAGTCGCATCTTCTGTCTCGAACCGCAACTCTTCGAGCTTCTCTTTCAGTGCTGCGATATCGCCAATCGTCCCGCGTTCTTTCTGCCAACGCGCACGCAACGCCGAAGCGTTCTCCTGCACATCGGCAAGCTCACGCTCGACCTCAACCAGCCGCTCGCGGGAGTTAGCATCCTTCTCCCGCTGCAACGCAGCGCGTTCGATTTCCAACGAAGTGGCCCGCCGCTCCAGGTCGTCAATCTCCACCGGCACCGACCCAATCTGGATCGCCAGCGCCGCCGCCGCCTCGTCGATCAGATCGATGGCCTTGTCCGGCAAAAACCGGTCTGAAATATAGCGGTGCGAAAGCTCCGCCGCCGCCACAATCGCCGCGTCCTTGATGCGAACTTTATGGTGCGTCTCGTACCGCTCGCGAAGGCCGCGCAGGATCGCAATCGTGTCCTCGACATTCGGCTCGCCGACGTACACGATCTGGAACCGCCGCTCCAGCGCCGCATCCTTCTCGATGTACTTGCGATACTCATTCAACGTAGTTGCGCCTATCGCCCGCAACTCTCCGCGAGCCAGCGCCGGCTTCAGCATATTGCTCGCGTCGATAGACCCTTCCGCCGCGCCTGCGCCGACCAGCGTGTGCAGTTCGTCGATGAACAAGATGATCTCGCCGTTGGAATCTTCGATTTCCTTCAGCACAGCCTTCAAACGCTCCTCGAACTCGCCGCGAAACTTCGCCCCCGCGAGCATCGCTCCCAGGTCTAGCCCGCATTTCTCACGAGAGGTAAGCATGTGATGTTTTTTGCTGATGAGAGTGGGGTAGCTGTGTGTGCTGAGGTGTGTGGGGGATGTGTGGGCTGGATTTTGGTGAGCGCCGACTGATTTTTGCCAACGGATCAGG
>DASRLB010000180.1:0-2700 GCA_035648695.1 Acidobacteriaceae bacterium
CATTACCACTGGACGATCGGCGACAACGTCGTCACCCGCAGAAACATCAAGGACCCGTCCACCCCTCCCCAGTCCACCCTTCCGGTGGAGCTGCCCGAGAACCCTCCGCTCATCGAAGGCGTGGCAACACGCTATACGCGCACCGTTCGCGGTGCCGACGGCGAAACTCCCGAGATCATTGAAAGCTGGTATTCGCCGGACCTCCACATGGCGATGCTCACCATCGACGACAAGCCTTCGACCGGAAAAACTACCTACCGCTTCCAGCACGTCAGCCGCGCGGAACCCGATGCCGCTCTCTTCCAGGTCCCGGCGGGATTGACCATCCAGGACCGCAACCATCCGCCTCCCCCGGTCGCGCTTGCCGCGAGCGCGCCGGCACCTTCAGTTCCCGCTTCGCCGAGCCCTGCTCCCCCGGCTTACATGAGCGACCCGAAGTTCCAGACCGCGCTCGCCCAGGCGAAAAACGGACGCCAGACCAACGACGACCGCCTCGACAACTGGAAGCACGCCAACAAGGTGACGCATGAGCAGTGCGTGGAATGCCTTCACCAGATCGTCATCCTGCAAATGGAGACCGGCGCCTACAAAGACGCCGTGAAGAGCGCGCAGCAACTGGAAGCGCTGTCGAAAGATCAGCAGGAAATCCTGTTCGCCCAAAGCGAGCAAGGCATGGCGCTGATGCGCTACAACTTTGGGCAGCCGAAACCGGAACAGGTGAAACAGGCGGAAGCCGCATTCAGCAGCGTGCTTGCCCAGGCGCCGCGCGTCCACGACGTCGTGTTTGCAGAAGGCCGCGCGCTGGCTATGCTCGGCCGCGACGCCGATGCCAAAGCGATGTTCGAGCGCTACGTCGACCTGGTGCCCGCCAGCGATAGGCTGCGGTTGCGCGCCGAACGCTTCAGCGACGATCCCCACCTGGCCACGCTGCAAATGGCCCCGCCCTTCCGCATGGTGACCAGCGACGGAGAAGAGCTGCAGTTGGACAACATGAACGGCAAGGTCGTCCTGCTCGATTTCTGGGCGACATGGTGCGGCCCCTGCAAGGACTCGCTGCCCGAGATTGCGCGCATCGCGAAGGACTACGCGAACGATCCCATGCTGGTCGTGATCAGTGTCAGCCAGGACGCCGACGCCGGCGCATGGAGGGCATTCGTGCAAAAGAACAACATGACCTGGCCGCAGTATCGCGACGCCAATAATGCTCTCGGCAGCGCCTATGGCGTGACCGCCATCCCGCACTTCTTTTCCATCGACCCCAACGGCATCCTCAAGACCGAGCAGGTAGGATCGAATGCGGATGTAAGGGCCGTGGTGAACGGCCTTGTAAAGAAGGCCCACAAAGCCGAAGCAGCCAAAGCGAAAGCCAACGACAAAGCAGGCCAATGAAACACACTCGATATTCCTCCATGATGTTTGGCGCGGCGTGTCTTCTCGCGACGCTCACATTCTCCGCCGCGCACGCGCAAAACGACGCAGCAACGGCGGTCCCCGCGGCCGCCCAGGCCAAACTCACCGAAGGCGCGAAGTACGAACAGCGCATGCAGCTCAGCGCGGCGATGGACAGCGACAAGCAGGCATTGAAAGCCGCGGGCAAGGACTGCGTCGCCTGCCTCGATGCGCTGGCCCGCGTCGAAATGAAGATGGAACTCTACAGGGACTCCGCCGGCGATGCCGCCCAAATGGCCGCACAGTTGGCCGCGCACGCTGCGCTGCCGAAGCTGAAGGCCCAGGCCGAATATCGCGAAGGCCTCGCCTTCTTCCGCCTCTATCAGGCGCAGACCATCGGCCTCGGCTCGATCGACAAGGACGAAAAGCACGCCGTCAACGCCCTCAAGCAGGCCGAGCCGCCGCTGAAACTGGGCGAGGCCGACGATCCTGCCAATGAACCTCTGCGCATGTTGCACGGCCGCGTGCTCGCCGCGCTCAAGCAGGATGAAGATGCCAGCCGCGAGTTCGAAGCCTGCGCCGCGGCCACCGGCGCGAACCCGGAGGAATGTACCCGCGCGCGCCATTTCGCGAAGGATGTTTCGCTGGCTAGAGGCGAGCCCGCTCCGGCCTTCGAACTCACCACCATGGACGGCAGGAAGGTCTCGCTCGATTCGCTCGCCGGCAAAGTCGTGCTGGTAGATTTCTGGGCAACCTGGTGCGGCGTCTGCGCCCGCGATTCGGACTACGTGCAGTCGATGTTCGACAGCTTCGACGAAAGCCGTTTCGTGCTGCTCGAAGTGAGCGTCGACGACAGCGAAGCGAAGTGGCGCAACTACGTCGAGGACAAGCGCATGCACGGTGTGCAAACCCTCGACCAACACAAGGCCATGCAGGACCTGTTCCACGTCGCGGCGTTCCCCACGTACCTCGTCATCGATGGCGACGGCATGGTGCGGATGCGCGCCGTCGGCATCGAAGCCGACCTCAAGGGCGAAGTCCGCAAGCTGCTGGCCGCGTCCCCGCAAACGCCGGACACGCGAAAAATTCTCCCCAAAGCCGGAGCCGAATAACGGACCGCTGGCGTATACCACCTTCGTCAAGTTGCGCTTATGCGCATTCACCGTTAGTATCCAACGCAGAGACCGGCCTACAAAGCAGGTGCTCGGATAACGCAGGTTGAACCAATACTCATTGAACAGGGGTTTGGCTCGTGAATTTAGCTCGGTGTGCTATGTCCGCCAGTCCGGAAAGCCTAAAGAGCCACGGCTG
>DASRLB010000181.1:0-15800 GCA_035648695.1 Acidobacteriaceae bacterium
GGGTGTCCACCGTAGCGGGGCTGCCCGAGGTGACCAGAGTCATACCCGGCGTCCCTGGGTTAACAGTGAGCGTCCCGGTTCCTGTCTCCGGATTGTTGCTGGTATCGCCGGCGAAGCTGGCAACGATCTTGTAGCCCGCGCCCCCGGCGGCAAGGCTCGAATCATCGTAGGTCGCCGTGCAGGTCAGCGGCGATGCAGCCCCGGTGCAGGTTGCTGTAATCCCTCCGGCGGGGAGGCCGTTGACGGTGAAGGTCACCGTGCCCGTAACGTTCGGCATCACGCCGTCGTACGTAATCGTCGCCGACAGCGGGACGGCGGTCGTATCCACCGCCGCGGAGACGTCAGGCACTGCAATCGTGGGGGAAGCCACGCCACCCGCCAGAGGCACAACCTGGGTCCCCGCACCATTGGCATCATTCAGGTTGTTATTTTGCAAAGTCAGACTGCCGGAGACTGGACCTATGGCAAGGGGGTCGAAGCTAATGGAGTACGTGCAGTTCTTCCCGATTGGCGCACCTCCAATATTGCAAGGCGACCCGATATCGACGCTGAAACCGGCGGTGGTATTGGCAGAGGTGAAGTGCAGATCGACGTTTCCGTTGTTCCCCACTGTCAGGATCATCGGGCTGTCGGAGCTGGTAGTGCCAGCTGCCGTCGAGGTGAACGTGACAGTGGGCGGCGTCTGGACGCTGAACTCGTCAACCGAACCGCTATCGGCAACAAAAACATTCCCGGCGCCATCGACTGCGACACCATTCGGGCTGCTAAATCCCGTGCCCAAAGTCACAGGCGTGGGATTGGCAGGAATCACCCCGCCTACAGCCACAATTTCGTACACTGCCTTGTTGATATTGTCGGGTACATAGAGGTCTCCGGCACCATCGATGGCAAGGCCAATGAGATTGGCAACAGTGGCGACCTTCACCGGCGAGCCTGTCTCAACGGCAAGTTCATCGATCTCCGCCGAACCGTTCGTGAAAAAGATGTCGCCTGCCGCATCGACCGCAATTCCAGTCGCATCGACTCCCGTGGCCAGGGAGTTGATCGTCGGCGAAGTGGAAATCACCCCGTTCTCAGCTACAACTTGTTTAACCGCGGCGTTGTTGGAATCGGCGACATAGAGATTGCCATTGCCATCCACAGCGACGCCAGAAGGTGTGCTGAAACCCGAGCCCACCGTCCTGATGACCGGGCTGGCGGGAATCGCGCCGCCTACCGCTACGATCTCTTTCACAACGTTGGCGCTGCTGTCTGCCACGAAGAGATTGCCGCTTCCATCGATAGCAATCGCACGAGGAAAAACAAAGGTCGCCAAAGTGTTGACCGTTGGGCTGGCCGGAATGACACCGCCTACTGCCACGATTTCTTTCACGGAGCCACTCGACAAATCCGTGAAATACACGTTTCCGTTACCGTCGACGACAATGCCAACCGGCGCACCCGCCGTATTGCCGATCAGCGTGGCCGGCACGGTGGTCGCGCTGGGAGGATAGCTGACCTGCGGCCCCGTGCCCTTGCCCGTCAGGTAGGTATTGCCGAGCAGGACGCCGTTGGCGTCCGACAAGGAGATGCCGCCATAACGCATCCACGGACGCGTCGGCTTAAAAGTGTACTGGACCGTGCAGGTGTCGCCGATGGCGTACACCGTTCCGATAGAACACGTCCCACCGTCAGGGCTCGCCTCCTTGTAGTCATGGTTCGCCGCGCCCTGCGTTACGACCGCGATCTGCGACAGCATACCCGCGGTCGTGATCGTCACCGTCGCCGGCGGGGGTGTGCTCGTGGATCCTACGGCCGTCGTAGGCGCTACTACTTGCGCCTGCATGGGGGCCGCGGAAAGTGCAAACCCGCACGAAGCAAGCAGAAGGGTGGAAACAACACTTCCCGAGAGGCGAAAACACGGACGACGATTCATAGAGTTCTCCAAATGGCACCGACAAATTACATTGCAACCAAAGTCTCAAAATGCGCTCAGGCATCGTTCCAAGCCCTGGAGCGGCGGAAGATATCGAACTGCTTGCGTGTCGTAATTTAGGCAAGCATACCAAAAGCGAGGCGTCTGGCAGGAAAAATAAAGAAAATTCAAGCGAGACTAATCTGGAATTCCACGACCGCAAGAAAGCCGGCCACGTTGGACACAGTAGTAAAGTGATGATTCGATTGCTTCGGAGTGCAGCCTACCATGGAGAACATGGCATGTCAAAACATAAATACATAAACATGCGCGGGCCGCCGAATGCGGCTAAATCGCATCTTCCTGCGGACTGGAATCGGAAAGACGTTGCAACCGCGACGTGCCGCAAGGGCCGTCCAACTCTCCCGCGCGACAAGTTGTCGTTCCGGCAACACGTCGCTTCGAGAGGAAAATCGACACCGGCGTAAAGCATCGAATCCCTCGCCGCAACAGGTTGAGCGCGACCTGCATGGAGCGCCTCCGCACGGCCACCAGAAACCTTCTGGACAGGGTGCTCGCTCGCGATAATGCGTGATAATGTTTGTTGTTATACTTGTCGAGCTATATTCCGCCGGTTCTGCGAACTCTCGACCTTCGTCGATACGGCGGTCATGCTCTGCGGCACTTTAAATTCAGCAGATGAAAGCCAGGCCTAGACGATGGAAGCTACCACCCCGGGAACGATTGGCAAGTATCACATCCTTAAGGTCCTCGGGCGCGGCGGCATGGGCGAGGTGCTGTTGGCCGAGGACGACCTCGGCCGCCGGGTTGCCATCAAGCGTCCTTTCGCAAATGCGGCCGCGGATGGGCTGGCGCGCTTCATGCTGGAGGCCAAGGCCGCGACGCTCACCCATCCGGCCATCCCCGTGGTGTACGAGATGGGCACCCAGGAGGACGGGCTCCCTTTCATCGCCATGGAGTTTGTCGAAGGCGAGCCGCTCGACAGGCTCATTGCATCGGGCAAGCCGATCGACCTCATCCTTAAGCTCAGCATCATCGAACAAGTCTGCGCCGGACTCGGCTACGCCCATGGCAAGGGCATCATCCACCGCGACATCAAGCCCGCAAACATCATCGTCACCTCAATCGGTGCGGCCAAGATCATCGATTTCGGCATCGCGAAGAACATCAACGTCGAGCCGCATTCCAAGGACCTGACACAGGCCAGCCAGATCATCGGTTCTCTTCACTACATCGCTCCGGAACGCTTCAAAGGCGAGGCCGTCGACGGCCGCTCCGACGTATTCTCCGCGGGCGTCATCCTTTATCTGTTGCTCACCGGCAACCTGCCGTTCGCCGGTGGGCAAGAGACCGCGCAGTATCAGATCGTGAATCAAAAGCACGTCGGCCTCGGCTCGCACATCCGCGATTACCCAGCCGCGCTCGACGAAATCATGGATAAGGCCCTGGCCAAGAGGCCGGACGATCGCTTTTCTACAGCGGAAGATTTCGCCGATGCCCTGCGCGAAGTCATCGACGACTTGAAGCGGTCCCAGGTTTCCAAACTCTTCGACGATGCAGAACGCCTCACCATGGAGAGCCGCTACGACCCCGCTCTCGCATTGCTCGACGAAGCAATGAAGCTGGAGCCCGCGAATACCCAGGTCCGCAAGCTGCGCAAGATGGTCCGCGAGCACCAGGAGCGGAGCAGGCGCGCCGACCGGCTGAAAGGGTACGTCGTCAAGGCCGACGAGCACCTGGCGGCGGAAAACTACGTCGAGGCCCTCGCTCAACTGAAGGAAGCCTATAACGTGGATTCAAGCGCGACCGATGTGATAAACCGGATCGCGTTCGTCGAAGACAAGAAGCGCCGTTACGACAACGCCTCCGCGGCACTGGCTGCTGCCGAAGCGGCCCGGAACCGCGGAGACATCACCGCAGCGCTGCGGATCACGGAACAAGCCGTCGCCGAGGACCCGGAGAACACCAAGCTGCTCGCGGTCCGCGGGGCCATCTCCAAACAGTTGGAGCGCGAAGCGCTGCAAAAGAAAGTCGTCACGGTCCTCGACGCCGCCCGCGCTGAGTTGGCGGCGCAGAATTACCCCGCCATGGAAGCGCTCCTGGCCGAGGCCGAAACACTCGATTCCTCGCATCCGCAGATCGAGCAGATGCGCGGCGAACTGGCGCGCATGCGCGAGACGGAAGAGCGCCGCCGGCTCATCGAGCAAATTCAGCAGCGCGTCAACGACTTCCTGCGCTCCGACAACTACGACCAGGCCGCGAGGCTGCTGAACCAGGCCATCGAAAAACTGCCCGCCGAGACCACGCTCCATCGTTTGAAGATGGAAGTGGACGCGGCGGCGCGCAAGTACGATTCCAAGCAGATGGTCGATTCGGCCATCGCCACCGCCAAACAAAAGTTCGCCGCCGATCCGCAACAGGCGCTCGCCGGCCTGCAACAAGCGATAGAGCAGATGCCCGGCGAAGAGCGCCTCATCGCCTATGAGCGCTCCCTGCGCCAGCAGGCGGACGCTCTGCGCGCGCAGCAGATGCTCAGCGACGCGCTGCGCAATGCGCGCGAATTTCTCGCCGCGAGGCAGCCGGATAAAGCAGTTGCCGTTCTTGAAACGTATGAGCTCGAACACGGCCAGCAGGCCGATATCGGCGAACTGCTGAAGTTCGCGCGGCAGGAAGCAGCCGAGCACCAGGCGCGCGCACTGGTCGAGCGCGCGGTGTCCGAAGCCCGGGCCATTCGCGACGAACGCCCCGACGAAGCCATCCGCCTGCTCGAAAACGCGCTCAGGGACCCCGCGGTCAAGGCCTCCGGCGACAGCACGCTCGCTCACCTCCTCGAAGATGTCCGCACGCAGCAGGCCGCGGCGTTGCGCAAGCTCGACGCCGTCCAAAAACGCGCCGCCACGCTTCGCGAGCGCGGAGAGGTGGACGAAGCGATCCAGGTCCTGAAAGAGTTCCTCGCTTCCGGGACCCGCAGCGCGCCGGTGCAGGAACTGCTCAGCTCGCTCGAAGCCGAAGCGGAACGCAAGCAGGTCACGCAACGCGCCATCGCAGACGCCGCGCAGTCGTCGCAGCAGGCCAAGTTCGCTGCCGCATTCGATGCGTTGCAGGCCGTGGTGCGCGCCTATGGCGAGTCGGATGAGCTTACCCGCGCAACCGAGCAGATCAAGGCCGCACGCGCTGCCTATGCGCAGGCCGTCGTTAGCCGGTCCATCGAAACTTCTCGCGCGGCCCTGCTCAAGAACGACGTGCCCGGCGCCATGGACGCCCTGCGCGCAGCCAACGAGATGGTGGAGTTCGCCGAGCCCGGCAAACAAGCCGACTGGAAGCGCATCGGCCAGGCTGCGAAAAAGGCCGAGAACGAGCCGCTCGCCGCCGGCGCCACAATCGCCGATCCACTAGCCGACCTCGAAGCCGCACCCGCCCAAAAGCGTTCGCCGGCACTGCTCATCGTTGGCGTCGTCGGCGTCATTGCGCTCGTCGGCGTCGGGATCATGCTGTCGCGCAAGACCACTCCCCCGCCTCAACCCCAGCTCCCCACCGACGCGCATATCACCATCGCGAAGGCCCCGGCGGGCGCACTGGTTTTAATCGACCACGTCCAGAAAGGAATCACCAGCGCAACTGGAGAACTCACGGTGACTGTGCCGCCCGGAAAACATCTGGTCGAAGTCACCATGGACGGCTACGACCCCTTTAGCGACAACGTACCGGTGAACGCCCGCGACAACTTCAAGGAAAATGCCCCACTCGCCAAAACGGTAGCGCCCAACAAGCAAGGCACCCTTGTGATGCAGGGAAATCTCGCCCCCTTCAAGGTCATCGTCGATAGCGTTCCGCGCGGCACAACCTTTGCGAAGCAAGGCACGCTCAAGCTCGGAGAGGGCCCGCACAAAATCCGTTACTCAAATGAGGACGCCTCGGACATCACCCCAGAGCACACCGTTCAGATCGTGGCCGGCCAGAGTACGCAGCCAGATATCTTTATGTTGAAGCCCCCGCAACCACCCAGGATCACCGCGCCCACAACGGGGAGCCTCGTCGTCGAAACCACGCCGAATGCACGGGTAACCGTCGACGGCCAGCCCAAAGGCTCGGCGGACGGCACCGGCAAGCTCACGGTCCCTTCCCTTTCGGCCGGCAATCACAGCGTCGACATCAGCCTCGAAAAATATCAACCCATCTCCGGCCGCTCGGTAAACATTGCAGCCGGGCCGCCGACGCCCGTCACTCTGAACCTCACTCCGGCGGTTGCGGCGCCGACGACGGGTTCGGTGTCCATCCAGACCAATGTTCCTCAGGCGCAGGTCTCGATCGATGGGCAGCGCAAGGGCTTAACGGATGGCTCGGGCCAGTTCAACCTCGACGGCCTCTTGCCCGGCCAGCACAACGTCGAGATCACCCTGGAGCATTTCCTGCCCAGCAAGGTTGTCTCCTTCACCATTCACGCCGGTTCATCGGCACCTGTCCCCGTCACGCTCCAGCCCGAGCCACCCCCGTCAGTTGCAGAGAAACACCCACAAACGCAACCACAGCCGGTCGGCCCCGCCCCCGAAGATATCCAGGGCATTAAAGATGCTCTTCACAACTTCGAAAACGCCTACGACAGCAGGAAAATGGACAGAATCAAGGCCAACTGGCTCAGTATCGGCTCTCAAACCAAAAACACCTCCGAGATCGTGGGCGGCGCTCCATTCTTGCATATGCAGCTACAGTGCCAGGGACAGCCTAAAATCGACGGAAACACCGCCGCTTGGCAAGGATGTACTCAACTCCTTCAAACCGACAGGGGTCAGACTCCGGAGAAGACTTCCGAGTCCGTTTCCTTTACCAAGGCGAATGGCAAGTGGGTGATGAAAGACAAGACTCCGTGATGCCGATTGGCCAAGGGTGCGCCGCACGCCGCCAGCCAATCGGGATTATGACGTATGCGGTTTGCGGAACCTGGACGCCGTCACGGACAACGGGATGGTCATCGTATGCAGCCCGTCGCTGTCATTCGTGATCTTCAACATCATCGCGCTGTTCCTGGCTTCGAGCAGCCATTCCGCCACCGGCCCAAAGAAAGCCCCCAGTTCCTCCGCGCTTCCCGCGCGCAGGAACCCCCGCAACACCCGCGGGTCGTAAAACCGGAAATACACTTCCTTGCCGCCTTCCATCTGCACCATGAAGAACTTCCGGAAGTGCCTGCCCAACTCCTCCAGCGGCGCCTCCGAGGTAAAGAAGCACGCCCAGCCTTGTCCCCAGCCGTTCTCCACCAGTTCGTGGAGCAACTCGGAGTGCGGCCCAAGCTGGACGACATACGGCGCGACCTTCGCCAGCATGTTGCCGCCGTCGCCATCGTAGAGAGTTTCCTTCGGCTCCGAGGCATGGTCCAGCAGGGGCGGAATCATCGCATGGGCGCCGGGGTCCACCAGGCAGAACAGTGGAAGCGCGGTCTCGCATAACAAGGTCAACACCGACTGGTGTACCTTCTCCACCGGCTCGGCGACTGCCATCACCGTAGTCGCCGGCTCAACGATCGCCTCGATCGCCGGCTCGGTCACTGCGGGCATCTCCAGCGTTCGCGGGATCACGGGTAGTTCAGACGAAGCCGCCGGCTCTACAGGGTCCGGCTCGGCCGCTGGCGCGGGCGCCTTTCCAATCGTCACCTGCATCGTCAGCGTGCCGATCTTGATCACATCGCCGGGCACTGCCAACGCCTGCGCGATGCGTTGCCCGTTCAGAAACGTTCCATTGCTGCTGCGCAAATCCAGCACGATGATGCAGCTCAGAGCGTATTGCACGCTCAGGTGCATGCCAGACATGAACCTGTCCAGCGGAAACGTGATGACCGCTCCACTCGACCGGCCAAACGTCACAGCATTGCGTCCCAGAGGGATGCGCCGTCCGGCTTGCGGACCATCGACAATGACCAGTTCTAGATGCATCGCACGATCGTTCCCCTACCCGGTTGTTTTTGCGCAATTCAGGGTAAATCGAAATTGTAAATCCAAAACTACGCCAATAGCGTCCCCAGCAACCTGTATAGGCTATCGCGGTCATCCTTCAAGACATGGTGTAGCACCATCAGGTCTGGATGCATCGCACTTAACACCGAAGTTCGGACGCCGGTTACGTTGCCGACGAGGTCGCAACGAAGCTCGCATAATCAGCCTGCGTTTTTCGCAGGTCGATCGCGGTCAGGATGCGTGTGCGCAAATCGCCAGTTACATTGGCAACGTCCCAGATATATTCGGAGAACCATTCTCGCCGCCCACTGAGTACATCGGTCCCGTAATTTGCGACGACCGAGATGACCCACTGCAGTTGATATCGCACCTGATCGCGATTGTCGGGATACGCGACGTCGGCGACACGGACGGGGTTTCGCTTTTGAAACAGCAGAAAACCAAGTGCGTAGCTCTTTACCGCTGAACCGTTGATAACATCGTAGTACCAGATCGCGGCCCCATCGGGATCGGCCGAAATGCTCACCACAAAATCATCGCCCGTCAAATACCCCGCGAAGTCGTCCGGCATACGGAACGTGAGTCCATAACCCTCCGCGAGTCGCTGGAGGGCGACAATCTCGTCCGGATAATATTTGAGTGCAATCATCAGTTGCTCTTCCTGCACATCTTATGCGTAAGAGGATCGTAATAATAGCCGATCGGCATTTGACGACCTTGAACACCTGCAAATTCCATAACCTATGGTGCTCAAACCATCACGGTCATATAGCTTATTTGCGGCCGTCGCATCTGTGATGACTAATTCTAGATGAATTTCATGAAGTAATATCAGACGGTCCGTTAGTGTTTTTCATATGGGTCATTTTCCCGGGTTATATGCTGTGTCGGGAGCGGTTCGGCACCATAACTTTGCAGTGCAACGTGACCACCCCAACTCGTAAGCCATATCGCCCCGAGTTGATTGAGGTTGTCCACATCTTTAATAAACTCAGCCGTATTTGTGCTTGAAACCGGATACTCTTTCACAAGAAAAATCATTTGCTTTTCGTCGTCCACGACAAAATGACCGCCGCCGCGGTCATACATACCACCTATCTTCGGGTCATTTAGGCCCGCATGGACCATTTTTTGTCTCTCTATCGTTTGTGGCCAGTCTTTAAGATGGGAACGGGTAAAAAATACTCGGGCCTGTATCAAGTCGGTCTGCGCGAAATAATGGAAGCCGAAGTCACCAAACGAGCGATCGTCCGCTGCGTCAAGCGTCTGGTGAACAGCGTCATGAGCGCCAACGTGCCTTGCATAAGCCGCGACTAAAGCTTCCGCCTTTTGTCTTCCTGAAAGTAACGATGCG
This sequence comes from Acidobacteriaceae bacterium, assembly GCA_035648695.1. GTDB lineage: Bacteria > Acidobacteriota > Terriglobia > Terriglobales > Acidobacteriaceae > Granulicella. The sequence goes on from DASRLB010000181.1 coordinate 9,215, forward strand.
TCCACGCGATTCTGCCTTTCTGTCCAGCGCCATATCCCCAACAAGAGAACACAGACGGCCAGTCCTAAAAACCATATTGACTTACTCCAGCCGCTAGTCATCGGGTGGACATCCCCCGTCTTTTGCGCGAATCGCATTCAGATAGGTTGTGTCTACATCGTGAAAGGCCTTAATACTAACCGGGGGAGCTGAATCTTGATATTGCAAGTTACCAAATGGGCCTATGGAGAAATTTTTCTTAAGCATATTCGTCATATCTTGATCGCTCAGAAAGGTTGGATTTGAAGCGCCCGGCGCCCCTTCAAAACGAATGACGTTTTGATTTGGGCCTGTATTCGCTGGATCCGACTTTGGATTTTTGCCTATACCTAACCAGGTCGGAACGAAATCCTGAATGTTGATGAAGTGAGTTGCGGATAAATCTGGTGGATAATTTTGTGCTGCGGAAGCCATGGTGGTCGCCTGGAGCCCAGAGATTCCTGATGGGTAACCGCCAACTTTCAGTTCAGTATCGGCCTGATAGCTTGCAAGGCTCAGGATGTCACCACCCTGACTGTGGGCCCAGAGAGCCGTCGGTTCGCCGCTTATCACCGAATTTGTCATTATGTCGGTGAGTGTATCTACTGCGGGGTTCCGTCCATCGAACGTAGGAAAGGCCTTTCCAGCACGGGCTTTATCGATGAGATTTTTGTCTTGGTGGCTCTGCCAAAGGTCCTTCACCGTACCGTTTGTGGCGTTATGCACTCCAAGGACCGGGGCGCAAGTCATGTTCGCGATTTTTTGCAGGGTCACACATTGAGTTGCACGGTCCGTATCAATCCCGTTTACATATGCGATCCTAGTCGGAGATTGACCAGACGCGCGCAAACTTTGACAGCAGGGAGAATTGGAGACGTAAGCCGATTGCCAAGCCGTGTCGATTTGATCTTCTGTCAGATGATCCCCGGGACTGGATTTCGTAGTTAAGGGCTGGCAGTTTGTACCGACCAGGACGCCGTCATAATCGGTCTCCGGCAAGTTTGGGTCGAGGGCGGAAGCGGCGGCTGGCGCATCCGCAGGAGCAACGGCAGCCGCATCCACTAGAATCGGCCCCGGGGGCGGCGTGTAGGTCGGCGGAGTGTAGGCCGCCGGTGGAGTGCCCTGCTTCCCTGCCGCACTCAGCAGTGCCGAATACGATCCAGAATTAGCAGGGTTGAGAAGCCCCGCAACAACGAGTCCGGCCATAACCGCGCCCGCTCCTCCAGCACCCGGCGCAGGCGACCCAATCTCCCCAATCATCACCGTCGGCTCGCCCAGGACGATCGTGCCACCATGCGCGCACGTGTCGCCCATGCGCGCGGCCGGCAGGAAGTTGATGAACACCCCCGTTGACCCTTTGGCGATGATGTCCGGCGGCCCCACGCAGGTGGCCATGTTCGTCACCGTAGCCGCGGGCAGGAACCCGATCAGCACCGTCGGAACCCCGGGAGGCAGGATCGGCCCGCCGACGTGAGGAATCGGTGGAACGCCCGGCGTCACCATCGGGCAAACGTGCATATCGGTTATTCGCGCTGCTGGCGGCATTCTGTCTCCTTTCTGCTTCAGCCCTGCAAAGCGGCTGGGGGCGGCGTTGGCGCAAGTTCTGGGTCGGACGGCAGCACATGCAAACCCTGCACGAACTGGTCGGAGTACGGGCGGACCGTGCGAAGCTGATCTTCTGAGGATGTAAGCGTAATAATACCGACCCAGGTGCCAATCCGCACATACGTCTGCACGTGGATCACCGGCTCGATCCCAGGCGGCGTATGCCGCACCAGCATCAGCCGTGCCTCATCCGAACCCGGAAACGCAGTCGGCTGCGGCCCCGCGATCTTTGGCGCGTTGAGGGTGCTCTGAATCATCTCCACCTGCGAATCGAGGTACGCGGAGAAATCTTCCACCGCTTCCAGGTTGTCCTGTCCCAGCCCCACGTTGGCTAGAATCGTCTGCGCACCCACCGATTCCTGCCGGATACCGAACCCGAAGATCACCGCCCAGCCCTGGGGAAGAACGGTCATCATCCACCGCCCGACAGTGGGGAAGTTCGTTGCTCCTCCGGTTTGTTCTGCGGGCTGGGTCAAAGTCCACCGTAGGTATCGCGTTGGTTGTGCTGCTTCTGTTTCGACTTACACGATCGTACAAAAATCATGCTTAGCTGTTATCGCGCCAGGAACCTTTCGGCGGATCGGCAGGAGCCGTGGGTGCCTGCGGAGACATAACAGTGGCCGGACTTCCGGGTACCGCCGCTCCGCCGCTGTTGATCATCACCATCGTTCCCGAAATCATCACGCCGGCTGGGCCAATGGTGATAAAACCACCCGCGCCTTTCAGACACAGGTTCATGCCGCTCTCGACCACCACGGTCATGCCGCCCTTCAGATGTACCTCTTCCCCGGAGTCCACCGCATATACCATTCCCACCTTCTCCATGTGGTTTCCGCCAACGTTGATCGCGAAATTGCCGCCGGTCTTTTCGGTCAGGTTTCCGCCGTGGGCGATGTCGGTGTTGCCGCCGATCTTGGCCGCGTAGTTTCCTCCGATGTCCTCACTCGAATTCCCAGTGACCTTCACGATGCTCGCGCCCTTGATCACGGTGTTCTGGTCCTTGTCCACCGTCATCCAACGCCCGGCTTTTACCTCCACGACTTCGTTATTGCCGACGTTGCGGTAGTTGTCGTTTTCGACATTGACGTTCATGTCCTTCTCGGCGTTGATATAAATCTCTTCCGAGCTTTTCTTGTCCTCAAACCGCAGTTCATTCGCATTGGCCGCCGCGCCGCCCTTGGAGCTGCGCGTCAGGACGCCGGTCATCGTGCTCATATCCGGCAGCTTGTACTTCGGCACATTCACGCCGTTGTAGACCGACCCGATGATGATCGGAGCGTCCGGATCGCCGTTCAGGAACTGCACCAGCACTTCGTCGCCTCCGCGCGGCCAGAAGTACGTTCCCCATCCGCTGCCGGCCCACGGCTGCGCTACTCGAACCATGGTGTTGTCGGTTGTGTTGGGTTGGCGCACACGGTCCCAGTAGAACTGCACGCACACCCGTCCCCAGGCGTCCACGAACATCTCTTCGCCGCTCGGAACGACCACAAACGCCGATTGCGGCCCCGAAATGCGCGGCTTGGGCGTCCGCGCCACCGGCCGGAACAGCCGAGTGCTCTCGATCGCCGCGAACTGCGTCGTCAAAGGCGCGGATGCCGAGTCGGTGCCGAAGTACGCCGGCGCCTGGATGGCATGCATCGAGACTTCCGTCAGCAGATAAGCCTGGTTCCACGCCTCCCGAGGATGCATGGCAAGCGTGAACCCGGTGCCCGCAAACATGCTTCGCGAGGTTGAAACTCCGTGGAAGGTATTGAACGCCACGTCGCCGGCATCCTTGCGGTTGCCGAGAATATCGTCGTCGCCGGCCTTCGTCTGCAAACTGGTGAGGCTGCCCAGTTTCTTGACGGAACTGGTTCCAAACTCCGGAAACTGGAACTTCTCAAAGGCATTCACGCCGGCGGCCTGCGCGCTGTTGACCGGCCCGGTAGTAAACGCCACGTGCGAGTTCGGATCGTAATCGCGGTAGGTATATCCTCCCGTCACCATGAACGCGGTCGCACGGATGTCGCTCACCAGGGCCTGATACAGATCGTCGTTTCCCTCATCCGGCGGCGAATAGTTCAACGCCTCCGAACCCGAATCGTAGCCATCGCGCGTATTGCCGAACACCACCGTGTTGTCGCTGTCGCTGTGCTGAAACCAGTAGAAAATTCCATACTGCTCCGCAATGCGGCTGATGAAGTTGAAGTCGGTCTCGTTGTATTGCGTGCAATACTCCAGCGTCACTCCCGCGCTGGAGGTCTTGTCGCTTACGGACAGTCCATAAGGGCTGATCACCGCCTTGATGATGTCCATCGGCATCATGTCCTGAAACACCTTGCAGTTCGTGGTCAACGTCAGTTGCCACAGCGAAGGGACAAGGTGGACCCGGTATACGTCGAAGGTCGAATCGCCGGAAGTCTGCTCGAAGCCGGCGATCAGACCATTGATATAGCGCGGGGTCGTGGAGGCCAGTACCGAGATCGCGATCGTTGCCTTCTTGCCAACCAGAGAGGCAGGATCGACATCCGTACCCGTCTCCACCAGCAATTCAGCCTGGTAGTCGAAGAGCCGCGACATCCCCTCGGCGCCCTCCAGCGTTTGGATCAATAGCACATCGGTTGGCAGCGGGCTGGCGAATTGCATCAGCCTTCCGGCTTGTTTATAACTTGGCATGATCGGGTCTCCCTTCGTGAGTCCCAGTTGAATCCATATTCAATCCCGGCAGTGGAGTTACGCCGCGGCTTCCGCCGCGGTTTCACTCCACTCGTAAGCCATCTTTCCGTCCGTCACGGTTACCGATACAGCGTCCGCCGAAGTGCCGTCCGCGAACCGCCCCAGGATCTGCCGTGACATCTCCGGAAGCATCGTATTCGACAGGATGTTGTCCACGTTGCGCGCGCCGCTTTCCACTTCCGTGCATCGCGCCGCAATCTCATTCAGCAAGGCGTCATCGTAGGTCATCTCGACCCGGTGCGTCTCTTTCAGCCGCTTCACGATCTTGCCCAGCTTCAGCCGGATGATCTTCTTCATATTTTCGTCGCGGATGGGGAAGTACGGCACGACGATCATGCGTCCGAGGAACGCCGGCTTGAAGATCTTATTCAGCTCCGGCTTCATCGCCAGCAGCAGCCCCGCGTCGTCCGGCATCGTCTCCGGATCGGCCGTCAGCTTCATCAGCGTCTCGGTCGCGGCGTTGCTGGTCAGGATGATGATCGTGTTGCGGAAGTCGATCTCGCGGCCTTCGCCGTCCTCCATCCGCCCCTTGTCGAACACCTGGAAGAACAGCTCCAGCACGTCCGGATGCGCCTTCTCCACCTCATCCAGCAGCACCACGGAGTACGGCCGCCGCCGGACCGCCTCGGTCAGCACGCCGCCCTCGCCGTAGCCCACATACCCCGGAGGCGAACCCTTCAGCGTCGACACCGTATGCGCTTCCTGGAACTCCGACATATTGATCGTAATCATGTTCTTCTCGCCGCCGAACAGTATGTCGGCCAGCGCAATGGCGGTTTCCGTTTTACCGACGCCGCTCGGCCCAACCAGCATAAACACGCCGACCGGCTTGACTGGATCGTCCATATTCGCGCGCGACGTGATAATGCGCTGCGAGATCGCCGCCTGCGCATGGTCCTGCCCGATGACGCGACGCTTCAGGTGCTCGTCCAGCGTCAGCACGGTCGTAATCTCGTCCTTCATCATCTTGCCCAGCGGGATGCCCGTCCATGCCGAAATCACCTCGCCGACAATCTGCGCATCGACCGCCACGCTCATCATGCCGGTCTCGCCCTGCATGTCGATCAGCTCTTTCTCCAGCGCCGAAAGCTTCTTCAGCGTTTCCTCGGCGCTCTCCGCCTTGACCGGCTCTGCCGCCCCTTCCGCAGCAGGAGCCGCCGCGGGAGCCGCCACGGCGCCTTCCGCCTTGGGCGCTTCCGCAGCGCCGTCCTTGGGGGCCTCCGCCGATGCCTTCTTCTTGTCGGCGCTTCCCTTCTCCAATGTTGCCTGCAGCGCGCGGATCTCGGAGACGATAGCCTTCTCCTTCTCCCACTGCGCGTTCAGCACCGCGACCTCTTCCTCGCTGCTGGAAATGTCCTTTTCGATCGCCGCCAGCCTCTCGGAGTGGTCGCCGCCGATCGCCGTCTCGCGTTCCAGGATGCGCTTCTGCACATTCAGGCTGTCCACCCGCCGCTGCACTTCTTCCAGCGACGGCGGCTGCGAGTTCTGCCCCAGCGACAACCGCGCGCAAGCCGTATCCAGCACGCTGACCGCCTTATCTGGAAGCTGCCGACCCGCGATGTACCGGTGCGAGAACTTCACCGTCGCCGTAATCGCCTCATCGAGAATGCGGAGGTTGTGGTGCTTCTCCAGCGAGCCGACAATGCCGCGCAGCATCGTGCAGCAAACCTCTTCGCTCGGCTCCTCGATCTTCACCACCTGGAACCGCCGCGCCAGCGCCGGGTCCTTCTCGAAATATTTCTTGTACTCCGACCACGTCGTCGCCGCAATCGTCCGCAGTTCGCCGCGAGCCAGGGCAGGCTTCAGCAGGTTGGCGGCGTCACCCTGCCCCTGCTGCCCGCCGGCGCCGATCATCGTGTGCGCCTCGTCGATGAACAGGATGATCTTCTCGGTCGACGACTTGACCTCGTTGATCAGCCCCTTCAGCCGGTTCTCAAACTCACCCTTCACGCTCGCGCCCGCCTGTAGCAGCGCCAGGTCCAGTGTGTGGATGTGGACGCCCTGCAACGCCGGCGGAACATCGCCGTCCGCCACGCGATTCGCAAATCCTTCAACGACCGCCGTCTTGCCGACGCCAGCCTCACCCGTCAGGATGGGGTTGTTCTGCCGCCGCCGCATCAAAATGTCGATCATCTGCCGCACTTCAGCATCGCGCCCCAGCACAGGATCGATCTTCCCGGCCTTGGCGTTCGCGGTCAGATTCACGGTGAACTGGTCGAGGTTCGGCGTCTTGCCACCGGAAGGCGAC
>DASRLB010000182.1:0-5653 GCA_035648695.1 Acidobacteriaceae bacterium
CCGCGCCGTCCGCGACACCACCCTCGGCCGCGTCTCGCTCGAAACCGGCCGCGTCTTCCTGCCCGACATGACCATCACGCCCGAAGAATTCCGCGCGGCCACCGGCATCACCATCGCCGCCTGCGGCACGAGCTGGCACGCCGGCCTCGCCGGAAAATTCATGATCGAGCGGCTCGCCCGCCTCCCCGTAGACGTCGACTACGCCAGCGAGTACCGCTACCGCGACCCCATCCCATCCCCCACCGACATCGGCCTCCTCATCACGCAATCCGGAGAAACCGCCGACACCATCGCCGCCCAGGCCGAGCTCATCCACAAAGGTTCGAAGACGCTCGCCATCTGCAATGTCGTCGGCGCGGCCGTCACGCGCAAGGCCGCCGGGACGATCACCACCAACGCCGGCCCCGAAATCGGCGTTGCGTCTACCAAAGCATTCACGGCCCAACTGACAGCCCTCTTCACCCTCGCCCTGTACATCGCCCAGACGCGCGGCACCATCTCCGACGCCGAGTCCCTCCACCTCGTCACCGAGCTCTCCCACATCCCCGCCAAGCTCGAAGAGATCCTGCGTTCTGTAGACGCCCAGTGCCAGCAGCTCGCCAAGGTCTTCAGCACGTCGAACGATTTCCTCTTCCTCGGCCGCGGCATCCATTACCCCATTGCTCTCGAAGGCGCGCTCAAGCTCAAGGAAATCTCCTACATCCACGCCGAGGGCTATCCGGCCGGCGAAATGAAGCACGGCCCCAACGCCCTCATCGACGAAACGCTCCCCGTAGTCTGCATCGCTACCAAAGACCCCCACGACCCGTCCTCCGTCCTGAAGTACGAAAAAACCCTCAGCAACATCCAGGAAGTCACCGCCCGCTCCGGCCGCGTCATCGCCATCGCCATAGTAGGCGACGAGGACATCGCCCAACTCGTCGAGCACGTCATCTACATCCCCCCCTCGCACGAGCTACTCCTGCCCATCCTCGAAGTAGTCCCCCTCCAACTCCTCGCGTACCACATCGCGGTGCGGAGAGGATGTGACGTGGACCAACCGAGGAATCTGGCCAAGAGCGTGACGGTGGAGTAATTATTCCTCTCTTGCTTGCACCTTTATTGCGAAGCGGGGGGAAAGTTTGTCGAACTGCGCCCTTTGGGTTATCATCTGCGATGGAATCAGGGTAAGGCACTTCGTTCGTCAGCTACTGCATATGCCTATGGTCCCGCGCTCCTGAGACTTTGTCATCGATACTATGAACGCTGATATGTACAGTTTCGACTGTGGAGGTGGGTGTGTCCATTATCGCGGCAGCAGTTAACTGGACCGCTGTTTCAGCCATTTGCTCAATCGCCGGGGTCTGCGTCAATTTCGTTATCGCCTTCTCGCTCGTGCTTTCGGCCCGCGTTCTTAGGGAAGCAGAAAGATCACGGGAGAGTAGCATCCTTGTATGGGCATTGGACCGCATGCAGGAGATAAGGCCCTTGATGCACGAATTGCGTGCTAACCGTAACCTAGAGTGGCAACTGGGAAACATCGAAAAGGTACTGAAGGTCCTATCAGTGATGAACATCATCTCTTATATGGCTGAGAACAAGCTCATCCTTGGGCAGCGATTAATAGACATGTGGGGGAGGAGCATAGTCGAACAATGGATACTGCTCGAAACGTTCATACGTACTTTTCGAACTAGAATAGGTGAACCAGAACTGGTTAGCGAAGGGGCATACTACGCTCGCTCTTTTGAACGTTTTGCGATTATCGCCCAAACAGATCTCAACCAAAGATTTTCTATTCACTGGCCGAAGCCAACAGATCCGAATCCGGGTTCGACCGATTCTTCTATGCCATGATAGTTTCTTAAGGATTTAATCTGTTGGGCCCTCTGTACAGGTATGTTACCTCACGCACATTCCTTCTTTCTAACATGGTCATCAACAGTCGCGTCAAACCAATACCAGCTCCTCCGTGTGGTGGGCAGCCAAATTTGAAGAATGAGAAGTAATCGCGAAGTGGCTCTAGAGCATAACCTTTTGCAACTGCCTGCGCTTGAAGTCGCTCAAGGCGATGCTCTCTTTGTGCTCCTGTAGTGATCTCTAGTCCCTTCCACAATAAGTCGAAGCTCTTCGTGATCTCTGGCCTGTCGTCATATCTCATGTGGTAAAATGCTCTCACCTCAGCTGGGTAGTCAGTCACAAAAACAAATTCGTGTCCAAGAGAATCGGCAATATACTTGGCAAGCCGTCGTTCTCCTTCGGGATCCAAGTCTTCCTTATGCGATATGTAATGCCCCTGTGCCTCTAGAATCGATCTTGCTTCGGATAGCGGAATCCTCGGGAACGGTGTTGTTGGCACAGTAAGAGTTACACCGAAAAGCTCTTTGATCTCGTCACCGTACGCTGCGGCGACACGGCCTATGACGAATGACAACCATGTCTCTTCCATCCTCATCACATCTTCATGGCTATCAATCCAAGAGATCTCCATGTCAACCGAAGTAAATTCCGTGTCATGACGAGAAGTGAACGATGGATTAGCACGGAACACAGGGCCGATCTCGAATACGCGTTCAAAGCCGGCGGCCATCGCCATCTGCTTATAAAACTGTGGAGATTGAGCTAAGAACGCGGTTCCGCCGAAGTACGGTAGTGTGAAGAGCTCTCCTCCAGACTCGCTTGCCGTACCCATTAGCTTCGGCGAATGAATCTCGATGAAGTCATGCTTCGTCCAGAATTCTCGCATGGCTCCCTCCATTATTGTCTGGACCTTGAAAATGAGGAGGTTCTCAGGCGAGCGGAGACTGATGTAACGCCAGTCCATCTGAAGTTCTAGCGAAGAATCATGGGTGATCGGCAATGGAGATTCAGCTCGACCTAGAACACTCAACATCTCGATTTGTAATTCGAGGCCACCAAGTTTTACATCTACATTCTTCACTAGATTGCCAGTCAGGCGTACAGCTGAACCTACGGTCAATTCTTCAATCGCTTCAGAGATCCCTGACTCGCCCGTCTTTCGGTCGTAGACTGCCTGAACGGAACCGGTGATGTCACGAACTATCACGAATTGCATCCGCTTCTGATTTCGAGTGAATTCAACGAAACCGTTGATTTCAACTCGACTGCCAACAAGCGGGGAAAGGTCTTTCACTAAAGTTCTAATCACGATGTGCTCTCAATCTTTTGTTTTGAAGTTGGGGAATTCAAGATATCAGGGATAAATGTTGCGCCGGAAAATGCGCGGAAAGGGAATAGCATCTCTAACGTGCGGGATATTTAGAAGCCACCGGATTAGACGCTCGACTCCCATGCCAAAAGCAACATGAGGGACACACCCGTTCATGTGTATCTCGCGAATCCACTGGTAACGATGGTCTCCTGCCTTGTCCTTTTCGGCAAGTCTCAGGTCAAGTTCGTCAATCGTATATATTTTCTCCGCGACGCCTAGTAGTTCGCCGTATCCATTACTTGCTATGAGGTCTGCGACCCGACAAGTTGTCGGCTGCTCCGGATCAATTCGGTACGGAAACGGCTCGATTGCCCGTGGAATCCCGGTGACCCAAAAAGGACCTGAGAACAGGGTCGACAACTCTGCCTCTTCAAGTGAACCAAGACCTTTACCATCGCGAACGGCGAAACCTGCATTCTCTAAATGTACTAACGCATCCTGATAAGTTATTCTTTCAAATGGAATTTTCAAACCATCTAGACATAACGAGGTCCCGAGAGTGGTGAGCAGGGGTTCAGTTTTTAGAGCGCAGGCTGTCGTTATGTATGAAATCAGGCTCTCAACAATCGAAATGATATCTTCAAAATCCGCAAAAGCAATCTCTGCCTTTATATGGTGATACTCCATCAAATGGCGCTTACTGCGTGACTCCTCTCCCCGAAAACTCGGCCCCATGTTGTATACGCGTTCGAACGCGTGAACAGCGGCCTCCAAGTAGTAGCCGACACATTGTGTCAAGAACGCATGCCTGCCGCGCACGTCGATCCCCATTGCAGTCCCATCGTCATATAGGGGCAGCGACGTAAGTATTGGCGCGTCAAATTCCATAAAGCTGTGATTTTCGAACCATTGCCTTACTGATGACGTCAGAATGCTCCGAAACTTTAGCACAGCCATTAGTTTAGGATTCCGCAGGTAAAGATGCCGATTAGCAAGCAAGTGATCCGCCAAATCCGGATCGAAGATGTCAATATCACTTCTGGGAGAAGGCGATAAGTGTCCTACAACTCCTCCAATAACTTCGACGGAAGCCGTGTTTATTTCCAAAGCCCCCTGAGTGCCTATCGCGATAGTTCCGGCGATGCTTACAGCGGATTCTATCCGAATTGCTGTCGCCGCCGCGAACGGAACTGCACCAAGCGTGCCACGGTGGACGACGGCCTGCATGGTTCCCGTGGAATCCACGATATCTAGGAAAAGAGTGTGAGAAGTTTTTCGTTTCCCCTTAACCCAACACGAAATATTGACACCAGTTCCCGGAATTGCGTTCAATGCGTTGGAAATATAAAAGGTCTTCATCGAATTGAACCGAATTCTCTAACGCGCTGTTCTTTCAGATTACAGCAGAAACTTGCCTCGGCACAGCAGGCGTAGTCGTGTTCAACCATTCGATCTGATCGTACCTCCGTATAGCAAATCATACCATCGCCGCGCCGAGGTTTGCCAACTTCCGATTCACCACAAGTAGATGGCCTATCTTGCTTCTGAGCAAGGAACCGGCTTCGGCCGGCGGAGTTGGAAAGCAACATGACATTGCCATGTTGCTTAGGAGACGTGGGCATCGCGCGAAAGCGCGACCGCTCTCGCCAATTAGCGGCAGCCCTCGAATGGCTTTCCCCTCGCCGTGTCACGAACGCAGCCCCAAAACCGTGTCAAGCCCCCAAACCACCCAAACCCAACAAAACAAGCCACATTCACTGTGCGTGTTTATTCTCCGAACCTGCTATAATAAAATTGATAGAAAAGCAAAAGGCCGCCCGGCTCCAGCCGAGGCGGCTTTTCTGTTTCCACTCGGGAAGCTCCAGGCGCGCAAGCCGCTGATTCTACCTATTTTGCGACGAAAATAAGCAGAATCAGCGACTTACAGCCTCGAAACCGCGTAACCACAACAAAACAAACCACCACCCACCCCAAACGCAAATTTGGGGCAGGGGGGTCCTACGTCTACAGGAGAACGAAATGTATCCAGCATGCCGTCACATGCACGTTAAGGGTCGCAGCTGTGGCTCACCCGCCCTCAAAGGCCAGCCGTATTGCTACTTCCACGCCCGCAGCCGCAAGCGCCACCTCCCGCCCGACACCCTGCCCACCGTCATCCATCCTCTCAACACCGATGCCGAGCGTCAGCGCAACCCCATCCTCGCCGAGTACTTCGCCGGCACCAGCGGCGCGCCCCTCACCTTCGACTTCCCACCCATCGAGGACCGCGAATCCATCCAGGTCTCCGCCTCCATGATCCTCACCGCGCTCGGCCGCAATCTACTCGAACCCAAACGCGCCGCCAGCATGCTCTACGCGCTCCAGGTCGCCACCGCCGTCACCCGCCCCGACGACGACGGCATCAGCGAATACCTCGTAGAAACCGACCCCATCCTCTCCGACGACGGCGCCGACCTGGCCGCCGAAGATGCTCCCGAAGAACCACCCGCCACACAACCATCC
>DASRLB010000183.1:0-11342 GCA_035648695.1 Acidobacteriaceae bacterium
GCTGGGGGCGGTCGATGGCGGGAAATCTCCCATAGACCAGCCAATCAATTTCAATCGCCATTTTCCGCGGAAAAACGCGAATCCCTACGCCGCCGGCACAACCTCGTCCCTCTGCGTTGGACCGCGCTTCGAGAACCGCGCCAGCAGGCCCTTCAGCAGCACATAGAGCACCGGAATGAAGAACAGGTTCAGCAGCGTGGAAACCAACATGCCTCCAACCACCGCCGTTCCGACCGAGTGGCGACCCAGCGCCCCGGCGCCGCTGGCAACATACAGCGGCATCACGCCCAGGATGAACGCAAAACTCGTCATCAAAATGGGCCGCAGGCGCAGTTCGGCGGCAGTAATGGCCGCGTCCACGATGGACTTGCCGAGGTGCAGTTGCTGCTCCGCAAACTCGACAATCAGGATCGAGTTCTTCGCCGACAGCCCGATCAGCATCACCAGCCCGATCTGCACATAAACATCGTCGTTCAGGCCGCGCGCCGCGATCAGCGACAGCGCCCCCAAAATCGCCATCGGCACCGCCAGAAGGATGATGAACGGCAGGAAGAAGCTTTCATACTGCGCCGAAAGCGTCAGGTACACCACCAGCAGCCCCAGCCCGAAGATGATGATCGCCTTGCCCGCGGATTCCTGCTCCTCCAGCGACAACCCGGTCCAGGAGTACGTCATCCCGGGCAGCTTGGTCTTCTCGAAGAGCTTCTGCATGTTCTCCATGCCTTGCCCGGAGCTCAGTCCGTTGGCCGGCGAGCCGTCGATCTCCGCCGAGCGGAACAGGTTGTAGTGGTCGATCACCTGCGGCCCCGAAGTCTCGCTGGTCGCCACCAGATCTTCGAGCGGAATCATCTGGTTCGAATCGGAGCGGACATAGTACGACGTCAGGTCCTGCGCATTGCGGCGGAACTGCGCGTCGGCCTGCACATACACGCGATACGAGCGGTTGTTGAAGTCGAAATCGTTGACGTAGCTCGACCCCATGAAGGTGCTGATGGCCGTAGTGATCTGCGCCATCGGAACGCCGATCGCCGCCGCTTTCTGGCGGTCGATCGTCACCATGAGTTGCGGGTCGTTGGCGGTGAACGTGGTATTGAGGTTCATCAGCCCGGAACCCGGCGCCCGCGCCGCGCCGACCATGGTGTGGGCGATGCGGTCGATGTCGCCGAACGTGTTCCGGCCGCCGTCCTGAAGGATGAACTGGAACCCGCCGACCGAGCCGATGCCGGCAATTGCGGGGGGCTCCGCCGCGAAGGCAACGCCGCCCGGGACGCCAAAAAGCTGCGGAGCGATGCGGGTGACGATGTCGTGCGCCGTATGTCCTTTGCCCAGCTTGGTGCGCTGGTCGACCGGCACCAGCGGAGCGAACACCAGCCCCGAGTTCGGGCTCGATCCGCCCGCCAGCGAGAAGCCCATCACCGAGAAAGTCCCAAACACATCTTTGTCTTCGCGCACTTTCGCGGCCACCCGGTCCGCAAACTCGGATGTGTAACTCAACGACGCGCCCGGTGGCGTCTGGATGATGATCAGGAAGTACCCCTGGTCTTCCTGGGGCACGAACGCCGTCGGCACATGGTTGTACATGAACACCGTCGCCGCCAGTCCCGCGCCGAACAGCACCAGAAAAACGTAGCGCATCTTCACGACCCACGTCACGGCCACGGCATACCACGAGATCACCCTCTTGATCAGCGCCTCGATGGGGTTCAGAAAGAAGCCCTGGATGCCCGTCTTATGCGTCTCTCTGCGCAGCAAAATCGCCGCCAGAGCGGGTGAAAGGGTCAGCGCGTTGAATGCCGAAATCGCAATCGAAAACGCGATGGTCAGCGAAAACTGCTTATACAGAATGCCGGTGGTCCCGGGAAAGAAGCTCACCGGCACAAACACCGAAATCAGCACCAGCGACGTTGCGACGACGGCGCTGGTCACCTCGCGCATGGCGGCCGAAGTAGCTTCCATCGCACTGGCCGCGCCCTCTTCCAGATGCCGCTGCACGTTCTCGATGACGACAATCGCGTCATCGACCACCAACCCCGTCGCCAGCGTAATGCCGAATAGCGTCAGCGAGTTGATCGAGAAGCCGAATATCTTGATGAACGCAAACGTGCCGATCAGCGACACGGGGATCGTAACCGCGGGAATGATCGTCGCCCGCCAGTCCTGCAGGAACAGGAAAATGACGACGATGACAATCAGGATCGCCTCGCCGATCGTCCGCTCCACCTCCTTGATGGAGTCGGAAACGACCCGCGTCGTGTCGACCGCGACGATGCCTTTCATGCCCGGCGGGAAGGACTTCTGCAATTCGGCGAACACCGCCAGGCATTTCCGCTCCACGTCCAGCGCGTTGGCGCTCGAAAGCTGCTGGATGCCCACGCCGACGGCTTCGCCGCCGCCAAAAGCGTTGCTGTAGAACTTCAGCTCGGTGTTGTAGTTCTCCGCGCCCAGCTCCGCGCGGCCAATGTCCTTGAACAGCACCAGCCCGGAGCCGTTGGTTGTGCTCGCCTGCGTCGCGGTCGCCGAGCTCGACTTGATGACAATGTTGTCGAACTGCTTCGGATCGTTGAACCGGCCGGAGACGCGGATGGCCATTTGATATTGCTGCGTGGGGTCGGAGGGCTGCTGCCCAAGCTGGCCCGCGGCAACCTCGATGTTCTGCGCTGCCAGCGCATTCGTCACATCGAGCGCGGTAAGCTGGCGTGCGGCCAGCTTGTTGGGGTCGAGCCACAGCCGCATCGCATACTTGCGCTCGCCGAAGATGATGACGTTGCCCACGCCCGGTACGCGCTTCAGGGCGTCCGCCACGTACACATCGATGTAGTTCGAAATGAACGACTGCGACAGCGAGTGGTCGGGCGAAATAAAGCCCGCCGCCAGCACGAAGTTCGAGTTCGCCTTGGTGATGGAGATGCCGGTATTGTTGACCACGGCGGGGAGGCGGCCCTGCGCCGTCGCAACGCGGTTCTGCACGTCCACGGCGGCGATGTCGAGGTTGTATCCGGTGTCGAACGTCACCGTAATGGCCGACGTTCCGTCGTTCGAGCTGGTCGACGACATATACCTCATGCCCTCGACGCCATTGATCGCCTGCTCCAGGATCGTCGTGACAGCCGACTCGACCGTCGCCGAGTTTGCGCCCACAAAGTTGCACGAAACCACCACCTGCGGCGGCGCCAGCTGCGGATACAGCGAGACCGGCAGCGTCGGCATCGACACAGCGCCCGCGAGCACGATCAGCAGCGCGCAGACCGTGGCGAAAATGGGACGGCGGATGAAAAATTCGACCAAGGTGTTGACCTTTCGTGCGGTACAGCGGGGAAACAGGGAACAGCCAGCCGCGGCTACGAGAACTTCTCCTTCGGTTTAACTGGGCGGTGCTGCCGGCTGTGGCGAGAGCGGCTGGACGGGAACGCCTTCCTGCAGGAACTGAATGCCCGACAGGATCACGCGATCGCCCGGCTTCAGCCCGGAGAGCACGGGGTAAACATTGCCAACCGGCTCGCCAAGGTTGACGGCTGCCTGGTGGGCGACGAACCCGCCTTTGGGATTGGGCGCCGCGACATACACGAACGACTGGCCGCCGATGCGCACCACAGCCAGCACCGGGACCGTCGGCTGCCGGTTGGTCGAGAACGTGACCCGCGCGTTCACCAGTTGTCCGTTGCGCAGATGAGAGCTGGCCGGAACGGACGCCTTCGCCAGCACCGATTGCAGCCCGTTGTCCACCTCGGGAGAAACAAAGTCGATAGTCGAGTGCGCGAGCACGGTCCCGGAGTTGTCGAGCAGGTCCACGGCCAGGCCGTTGTGTACCTGCGCCGCGCGTTCGGTCGGCAGATAGATATACGCCTCAAGGTCGTTGTTTTCATCCACCGTCGTCAGCATGGTGGTCGGAGAAACGTAATCGCCCAGATGCACCGGTATGTCGCCGACGATGCCCGCAAACGGCGCACGGATCTGGTAGTAGGCGAGCTGCTGCTTCTGCGTATTGGTCAGCGCGCTGGCCGAGTCGAACGCTCCCTTCGAGTTCTGGAACGCCTGTAGCGACTGCTCGTACGCCTGCTTGGAAATAATGCCCGAGTCGAACAGCTGCTTCTGCCGCGCCAGGTCGGACTTGTTGAACTGGTAAAGCGCCTTCTGTTGCTGCTCCGTGCCCTGCTGCGACTGCACCGTCGCAACCTGCTTCAGCGGGTCGATCTGCATCAGCACCTGACCGGCCTTTACCCTGTCGCCAGACTTCACGAAGATCCGCGTCAGGTTCCCATCCACCTGCGGCTGCATCGTCGCCGAGCGCCGGCTCTTGATGGTGGCAACGTAGGTCTCCGTCGAAGGCACGGCCGAATCGACCACCGTGGCAGCCTGCACCGGAGTTGCCGGCGGAGGGCCTGCGGCCGGCGGCGCCGCTTGTTTGCAGCCGGAGGCAATCGCGAGTACGGCAGCGAGGCAAATTGCCTCGAACGGGGGCATACACTTTGGGAAAAATCTCATGCGTTCTGGGACTCCTGGAAATTCCGACAGGCTTTGGATGAAGGCACGCGGCAAAGGGAGCAGTTTAATCCAACGTCGCGCGATAGCACAGCCGGACGGGCCAGCACAGCCGGACGGGCCGCTCCTGCCGCGCCCTCTATTGTTGCAGATTGCGAGCGCAGGCCAGCGCCGCTGCCCTGCCGCCTCCGCCTCGGCATACGGCGATTTGGTCACAATTGTGTTGGCAAAGGGAATACTGAGGAAGCAAAATCGCCATTCCGGCGGTTGAGGTTCCGCGGCCGGCTTTTAGAACAAACGCATAAGGAAGCGCGAGGGGTGCAGCTTCCGTCCCCAGGGTCATTGCGCAATGCGACGCCGTTCGACGGAGGGCATCTCCGCGACGATCGTCGAGAACGGACAACGGGTGAACCGGCTGGATTTTCCATCGGATACTGCAATTTGGCGCCCTTCTAACACATTTGTGTTATCGCGGACTTCCAAGGACAGTGTGAGTCTCAAAATGGGAAATAATTCCGGCCCCCTTACTAGGGCGAGATCGGCGGCCTTCGATCAATGGAATTTGTACCCTCGGCCCATGAAATTCCCCCTGTTTGCGGTCCGTTTTGCCGAAAAAGTCGTAGTTATCGTTTACTGCATCAATCATAGTGCGATCTAACCGTGGCAAGCGACCAGGCCAATACATGCCACTATCGAGGACCGGTCTCTGGGACGCAATGGACTCTTGACGGTCGAAAGGAGCGGATACGATGCGAAACGAGACGAATAGTTCCGCTTCCCAAGGCGTGCGGAGGTTGCCGCGCGCATGATGCCCCCCTCGTCTCCTCGGCCCCCAGCCTCGCAAAGGAGTTTCCAGTCCCTGGTAGTTTCCATCCTGCTGCTGCTGGTGCTGGTGGCCGATCCCCGTCTGTTCATCGAGCATCTTCCCCATGCCCATGATGTAGTCCTCAACGTCCTGCTCGGTCTGCGCCTATGGCTGGTGTGCCTGGCCGTGTGCTATGTCATCAACCGGCTGCTGGAAATGGTCCTCCAGCGCCGCATCCGCGGAGCGTGGATTTACATCCTTCTCTGGTCCGCGATCATCCCGCCCTTGTATGGTTTCGTGGCGCGGCAGATCGAGGGCCGCTGGCCGGCCGCCGAAAACGACATGCTGTTGCTGATCGCGATGGCATTGGTCACGGCTTTCGCCGGCGCCATGCTCAAGCGCCTGGCCGATTCTGTCACCCGCACCGCGCAATATGACCACCTGACCGGCCTGCCAAACCGTATCCTGCTCAACGACCGCCTCTCCCGCGGCATCGCACGCGCCCAGCGGCTGGATAAAAAGCTGGCGGTGTGCATGATCAACATCGACCGCTTCAAGCGGATCAACGACTCCCTGGGCCATGCCGGCGGCGACGCTCTTCTGGTCCACGTCGCCAAACAGTTGCAGGCCGTCGTCGTCGCATCCGACACCGTGGCCCGCATCGGCGGCGACGAGTTCGTCGTCCTCATCCCCGACTTCGACAGCCTCCAGCAGATAGAAAAAACCACGCAGCGGATACTGAATGCGATCTCCGTGCCGATCAAGCTCGGCGACCGCGAAGTCTGCGTCACGGCCAGCCTCGGCTACTGCGTCTATCCCGATGGAGCCAACGCCGCCGCCAGTCTGCTCCACAGCGCCGACGCCGCCATGTACGACATCAAGAGCGCCGGCCGCGCCAGCCTCCACGTCTACACCCCGCCCGTTCACCGCCCCACCACCGACCGGCTGGAGATGGAAGAAGACTTCCGCCACGCCCTCCAGAACAACGAACTCACCCTGCATTATCAGCCCCAGATCCAGCTCGCCACCCGCGAGGTCACCGGCCTCGAAGCCCTGTTGCGCTGGAACAGCCCCAAACGCGGCAGCATTCCTCCATCGCAGTTCATCCCCATCGCCGAAGAAGTCGGCCTGATGGTCCCGGTCGGCGAGTGGGCCCTCAAACAATGCTGCCAGGACGGCGTGGAGTTGCAGAAGCTCATCGACCGCCGCTTGACCATCGCCCTGAACCTCTCGGCGCGCCAGTTCAGCCAGCGCGGTCTGCCCACGCTCATCGAAAAGACGCTGCTCGAAACCGGCCTCAACCCCACCCAGCTCGAACTCGAAATCACCGAGCAGATGTTGATGGTCAACTCCCCCTACACGCTCGAAACCCTGCAAGCCATCCGCGACCTCGGCGTGGGCATCGCCATCGACGATTTCGGCACCGGCTTTTCCAGCTTCGCCTACATCCTGCAATACCACGTCGACCGCATCAAGATCGACCAGAGCTTCATCGCCCGCTCCATCCAGGACCCCAACGCGATGGCGGTGGTCCGCACCATCATCGCCATGGCCCATGGTCTGAACATGCGTGTGGTGGCCGAAGGCGTCGAGACCCACGACCAAAGCGACTTCCTGATGCGCCGCCGCTGCGACGACGCGCAGGGCTACCTCTACGCCCGGCCGGTGGCGAAAAACGAGGTATTCGCGACAATCCAGCGCATCGAAGCCGAACTCCGTCAGCGCCTCCCCGCCGAAGCCCTTCCCCTCTCGGAGTTCGACGTCCCCCTTGAAACTCCCGTCTTCCTCAGAAACTAAACCGGCTGGCGACCGGAGTAGCAGCGGGCTTCAGCCTGCGGTAAAGTCGCACCGACGGAATGGGCTTCAGCCGTGGCCCGGGGGACGTCGAAGACCAACCCACCTCAGGCCGCCATTTTCAAAAACCTGACAGACAGCATATCGCGTTGTCTGCCCGGTGTTGTATGCTTTCGTTCGGAGGTTTGTGCTCATGAAGCGTGGTTGGTTGGTTCTGTTGCTTGTGGTGGGGTTGGCGGCGCCGGCGGTGTCGCACGCGCAGGTCGCAGCGTATGGAGAGTTCAGCGTCAGCGATCTGCATAATCTGGTAAGTCAGGACTTCTTACTCGGCGCGACGACGGGTGTACTGGTCGATGGTCCACACATATTCCGCGCTTTGCTGGTCTCGGCCGACATCCAGGGCCGCTTCGTCCGCAAGAGCGGAGAAAGCCTGAATGGCGTCACCGTCGGGCCGCGGTTTTCTCTGTCGCCGAAGTTCGGCGGACTCGCCCCTTATGCCGAATTTATGGTGGGCTTTGCGCGTTACAACAACCCCAATAATGGTGGGCCGACAACCGATTCGACGATCCAGGTAAACGGCGGCGTGACCAAACGTGTCTCGCCGCGCTGGGACGTAGCGGCCGAGTACAGCTATTCGCAGTACTACGCGTTGGGCGGTCAATACAATCCGAAGACGTACAGCATCGGCGCCGTCTATCACTTTACGAAGCGATAGGGGCCTGGGTTCTCGGTTGTGGGTTCTCGGTTGCCGGTGGGTCCGCCTCAGCTGCCAGTAGGAACCGAGAACCCACAACCCAGAACCGCAACCCCGAACCGCTCCGGGACTTATAATTGACAGAAGATGATCGAACAGACGACCGCGCCCGCTGAAACAGGGACCAAAGGCCATATCGCCAAGTACACCCGCAACCAGCCTTACCAGTCTGAAGTCCTGGTCAACGAGCGCCTCACCGGTCCCGACTCCGAAAAAGAGACGGTCCACATCGAACTCGCCCTCGAAGAGGGCATGACCTACACTCCCGGCGACGCGGTCGGCATCAACCCGACCAACCGAGCCGCCGCCATCGAAGCGACTCTACAGGCGCTGGGCTTCACCGGCACCGAGCGCGTCCTGGACCACTACAAGGTAGAAATTTCGCTCGAAGAAGCCCTGCGTTCGCGCCTCGGCATCGGCAAACTTGCCCGCGGCAGCGTCAACCAGTTCGCCAAGCTCTGCGCCGACAACCCGCCACCAGCTCTGAAAGCCCTGCTGGGTCCCGAAAACAAGGCGCTGGCCGAGGAGTACGTCTGGGGCCGCGAGTTCGTCGACCTTGTCGCCGATTTTCCCGGCATCATTACCCAGCCGCGGCAGCTCTTCAACATCCTGCAACGCCTCACGCCGCGCATGTACTCCATCGCCTCCGCGCTCGACGCGCACCCCAATCAGGTCCATACCGTGGTCCGCGTCGTCCGCTACAAGTCCCACGGGGCCGAGCGCCAGGGCGTCTGCTCGGGCTTCCTCGGCGAACGCGCGCCGGTCGGCTCGACCATGCCCATCTTCCTCCACGAGAACAACTCCTTCCGCCTGCCCGAAGATAACAACGCTCCGGTCATCATGATCGGTCCGGGCACGGGCATCGCTCCCTTCCGCGCGTTCCTTGAGCACCGCCAGGTCCACGGCCACAAGGGCGACAACTGGCTCTTCTTCGGCGAGCAGCGCTCGGTCTCCGACTATCTCTACAAGGAACAGTTCCTGGCCATGGAGCGGGACGGCTTCCTCACCCGTCTGCACACTGCGTTCTCGCGCGACCAGGGCAAGAAGGTCTACGTCCAGGACCGTATGCAGGAGAACGCCGAGGAACTCTTCGCCTGGCTGGAGCAGGGGTCCTACTTCTACGTCTGCGGCGACGCCACCCGCATGGCCAAGGACGTCGAAATGGCGCTGCTGGACGTCATCGCCAAGGGCTCGAACAGCACCCTGGAGCGCGCAACCGAATATCTCGCGGGAATGAAGAAGCAAAAGCGCTACCAGCGCGACGTGTACTAGATGCTGGTTCCCCGATGATAGAGAGGACTCCTGTGTGCCTGCCGTTCCGGAGTATTTACCTACCCTGCCTCCAGCACTCTTGAGGAAAGCATCCATGCGCCTTCATGCACTCCTACTCCTGCTCGTACCGGCCTCCGTTCTTATTGCCCAGCAAGTCCCTCCCGCCTCCGTCAGTTGCAGCGCCTCATCGACACCGAGATGAGCAATAAGCAAGGCGGCGGAGGCACAGAGCGCGTATCGTCCGTGGCCACAGCAAACGGTAAGAACGTGCCCATCAAGATTGTCGGCGACCGTCTCGCCGTAGCTTTCGCGGGCAATCAGCCACCCGACTTCGCGCTCTTCAGTTTCGATATCAGCCCCGCCAGTCACGCGGCTGGCCTGGATATCGGTGGAATCCTCGGATACACCGTTCTCCGCCAATATTTCATCGACATCGACTATCGCAACGGCATGGTCAACTTGACCTACGACCAGGGCTTTCCACTGCGCGCCGACGTCCTGAAGTCGCAATAACTCAACCGTCCCGCATGTCTCTCAGGCGTTATGCTTGGGAGACATGCGACTCCCGACCTGCATCCTCCTCGCGCTCTCCCTGATTGCGACCGCCGCCGCGCAGGAAGGCCGTCCTGCGCAACAAGTCACCATCCTCCACGCCGCGCGCGCCCTCGACGTCGCCGCCGGCAAGGTTATTGCTCCCGGAGAAGTCCTCGTCGAAGGCGACCGCATCCGCGAAGTCGGCGCGCACGTCACGCACCCATCCGGCGCGCAGATCATCGACCTCGGCGACACCACCCTCATGCCCGGTCTCATCGACGCCCACGTCCACCTGTTTTTGCACCCCGGCGCCGAAGACCTCCAGACCGTGCAGGAGTCCGTCCCGCAGCGCGTCCTCTCCGCCGCGGCAGCCGCCAAAGCCGACGTTCTCGCCGGTTTCACCGCCGAGCGCGACATGGGCACCGAAGGCGCGGGCTGCGCCGACGTCGCCGTTCGCAACGCCATCAACCGCGGCGAAATCCCCGGCCCCCGGATGAGGGTTTCGTGCAACGCGATCGACATCACTGGCGGGCACGAAGACGCCATCGGGTACAACCCCGCCCAGCACGTCCTCTCCAATGCGGATTACGCCGACTCCGCCGACGAGATCGTCCACGTCATGCGCGAACAGCGCAAAGGCGGCGCCGACTTTACCAAAATCTACGAGACCGGCCGCGACCGCCTTATCGATAACGAGTGGTCGACGCCCTTCCAGTACACCGAAGCCGAACTCGCCGCCGCCGTCGCCGAGGCCCACCGCACCGGCTCCCGCGTCGGCGTCCACTGCACCGGCGAGCCCGGCGCGTCGTTCGCCGCGCAAGCCGGCGTCGCCGCCATCGACCACGCCGACTTCCTCTCCGCCGCCACCATGATGATCATGCGCGAAAAAGGCATCCCTGCCGTCCCCACCTTCGCCATCGTCGAATACTTCGCCGCGCATTCCGCCTCACCCGCCGCCGCCAAGCGCGAGGAAGAAATGCAAGCCTTCCACGCGTGCCAATTCAAGCAACAAATGGCAGCCGGGATCTCCTTCGCCGTCGGCTCCGACGTCGGACCCTTCCCCCACGGCACACAGGCCCGCGAGTACGAACTGATGGTGCAATACGGCATGTCCCCCGCCGAAACCCTCCGCTCCGGCCTCATCAACGGAGCGAAACTCCTCGACTGGGCCGATTCCATCGGCCAGCTCAAACCCAACTTCTACGCCGACATCATCGCCGTCCCCGGCAACCCTCTCGACGACATCAAAGTCCTCGCCCACCCAACCTTCGTCATGAAAAACGGCCAGATCATCCGCAAGGATTGACCGCACAACGCGGGGCGCCTTCTTCCGCAGCCGCGATAATCCGGGGTGACCCATCTTCCGCACGCACTTTGCGCCTTAGCCTGCATTCTCGCCAGAGTTGGGAAAGGGAGCGGTTTTCAGGCGCGAGCGGGTTTGACTGGGGTGTCCGGATGCCGGCCCACATGCCGCTACGAAGGGCTGGGCCCGGCCTGGCGAGATAAGATAGAGCCATGTCTGAGCACACTACCGGCTATACCGATGACCACGCCAAGGCGGGGCTTGATGTGAAGTTTCCAGCGATCGAGACGTGGCGGAACCAGTTTCGCGCGTATGAGATTTCGATCGACGACCCGGAGTTTACGAGCGTCTGTCCGAAGACCGGGCTGCCGGATTTTGGCGTGCTGACGATCCGGTATATG
>DASRLB010000184.1:0-23337 GCA_035648695.1 Acidobacteriaceae bacterium
CATGAACGGGGCACCCCTGACGTGGTGGTCATGATCGGGCCACCCGCCACCCTGACGTAGAGGTGGCGTTGAGAGAGGCTGTACGGGCGGTTGAGGTTCCCCACTCATGCGCAAAGAACAAGAACGCGCATGAATGGGCCACCCCGGCGGCGTGGGTGAGTGGGCCAGTCGCCGAATTAGTCTTCACTGACGCGGGTGGGCAGAGTATGCTTTCGCCATGCTTCCTCGTGGGGTGGTTTCCGCAATTCAATTTGGAACCGGTGTGCATGCATGAAGAAGAGCGCACTGGTGGTGGTCGTGCTTCTTTTGTCGGCCTGGCGTCCGCTGAGCGCCCAGAACCTGCCTGCAACCGGCAAGCCTATCGTCTTCGGCCGTTCTGTCGTCGCCCTCACCGGTGCATGGAAGTTTCACATCGGGGACGATCCCCAATGGGCCGATCCAAACTATGACGATTCGGGGTGGGAGGCCGTCGACCTGACACCGCGGCCCGGTGTAGGAGATCCTTTCACCGCAGATCCCCACTACGTTCCGGGGTGGACGACGCGGGGCCACGCTGGGTATTGGGGATATGCGTGGTACCGCATCCGCGTTGCGGCGGCGGCCGGGCCGGGAGAAAAGCTGGCCGTTATGGCGAACGGCGTGGACGACGGGTACCAGGTCTTCGCGCAGGGACAACTGCTGGGAAGCGAGGGAGAGTTTCGCGCGGGGAAATATCCTGTCGTCTATTTTCCGCAGCCTGCCATGTTTGTGTTGCCGGCGACGCCTGCTCCGTCAGCATCCGGCCCGCAGACGCAGGTGCTGGCTTTCCGGGTGTGGATGGGGCCGGTGCGGCTTTCGCACCATCCCTTCACGGGGGGAATGCATTATGCGCCGCTGCTGGGGGAGAGCGGCGCGATCGCAGAGCAGACCCACATCGCGTGGCTGGAACTGGTGCGGCATTACGCCTTCTCCGGCCTTCTGTGCGGCGTGTTCCTGCTGTTGACGCTGGTGGCCGCGAGCCTGATTCTGTTCGACCGTTCGGATCGGGTGTACCTGTGGGTGGCGGCCGCGATCCTGATGGCCACGGTCCGCGAAATCGCATTTTCGCTCACGAACTGGACCCACCTGGTGAGCATTCGCGAGTTTTTCGTTTTCTTGGAGGGGTTCGTCCTTCCGCTGTCTATCAGTCTGTGGGCCATGGTGTGGTGGATATGGTTCCAGTTGCGCCGTCCCTCGTGGATACCTCCGGCCATTGCGGTGCTGGCGGGGCTGGACATGGTTTGCGAACTCGCCGGAGAAAACGTGTTCTATGGCATCTCCCCGTCGCTTAGCCTGGTTGCTCACGCGGCATCCGGAGCCCTGAGGCTGGGCCTGGTTGCGCTGCTGGTCTACATCGTCGCGCGGGGCATCCGGGAGCAGCGCAAAGAGGGTTGGCTGGTGCTTCCTGCCGCCGTTCTCATGCTGTTCGCGCAGTTCCAGAGCGAGTTGATCAGCCTGCGGTTGCACGGAACGTTTATCGTCTTCGGCACCGTCATCTTCTATACCGAGGCCGCCGAACTGGCACTCGCCGCTGCCATCGCGTTGCTGCTGCTGCGCCGTCTGCTGCTCTCATTAGTGCGACAGCGACAGATGGCGCTCGACATCAAGCAGGCACAGGAGGTGCAGCAGGTGCTGATCCCGAGGGTGCAGGCGCCGATTCCCGGGCTGCGGATCGAGACCGAGTATCGGCCGGCGCGCGAAGTGGGTGGAGACTTCTTTCAGATTGTGGAGCATGGCAGCGATGGAAGCGTCCTGATCGTCGCCGGAGACGTTGCGGGCAAAGGCCTGAAGGCGGGGATGATGGTGGCGCTGCTGGTGGGAGCGATCCGCACGGCCACCGATACGAGCTTCGATCCGGGCTTTGTGCTGGACGTGTTGAACAGGCGACTGCAGCGGCGGGGCGACTCCCAGGCCACATGCCTTGCGCTTCGGATTGGGAAGAATGGAGAGGCCACGCTGGCCAACGCCGGGCACCTTGCGCCGTACCTGAATGGCGAGCCCGTCGGCATGGAAGGCGCGTTGCCGCTCGGCCTGATGGAAGGCGCGGAGTTCCCGGTGCGGGACTTCCAATTGAACGAGGGTGACAGACTGGTGCTGATGTCCGACGGCATTGCGGAGGCCATGGATGAGCGCAGGCAGCTCTTCGGCTTCGAGCGCGTCGACGCCTTGCTTCGCACCGGGCCGACCGCGGCTGAAGTTGCCGAGACTGCCGAGCGGTGGGGCCAGGAGGACGACATTACTGTCCTATCGATAACGTTGACGGCCAGGACGGGGGCGGTTGTCGTGTGAGGGAGTTTGGATTGCTGCTCTGGTGGCCGTGAACGTGGCTTTACAGCATGTTGCGCGCCCAGGCCTCCAGCCACGAGTGTGAGATCGCTCTCCATGTCTCGTTGAAGTAGAGGCCCGTGGCTGACAGACCCACAGCGATGACGAGGAAGGCTGCCCATAGGAACTGTTGCATGATCCGGTTGCGTTTCCAGTCCCAGAGAAACATCAGAACGATGAGGAGCAGATTGCCGCCCTCGTAGAACAGGTAGGTGCCGAGAAAGGTAGTCGGTGGAGGCAGAAAGAGGCCCACCATCCGGGAAAAACCCGCATCGCTGATGCAGATGGTGGCCAGAATGAGCACGCGCCGGTGGGCGGCGGAGTTGCGGCGCAGGAGAACGCCCCAGGGCAGCAGCACGGCCATGCAAATGACTCCGCTGAAGGCGATGGAAAGGAACTGCGGAGGCAGAGTGCCGGGGGTCTGCAGGTTCAAAGCCTGCCAACTGAGTTCGGACCAGGGGGCGATCACAATGACGAGAGCGGCGTATCCGGCCGCAAACCAGCCGAAACGGCGATGCAAGCGGACGTTGCCCGTTTCGACCATGAGCACAAGCGCGGTGGCAGTGAGCAGCCAAAGCGTGGTGGCGATGGCATGTACGTGGACGATTTTGGGTACGGCCGGATGCTCGTGGAGGTAGTTGTGGAGATCGAACCCGAATCCGACGCCCACGAAGATCCAAAAGATGGCGAGCCAGACCAGCGCAGCCCGGCGATCTTCACGCGCGGGCCAGGACGCGGTTGTATGGATGTGCATCCGCTTTGTCCCCCTTGTCGGTCAGAAAAACATACACCACTGGGATTGATAGGACGAATCGATTCTTGCATATTGTGGGGATCGGCTGCGGGTATTCTGAGCTTCGCCCGTTCTCGATGTTCAGATCATCGAGCAAGTTCGCAAACGCGAGGCGGGCGAGGTTCCCCACTCATGCGCGAAGAACAAGAACGCGCATGAATGGGCCACCCCGGCGGTGTGGGGTGAGTGGGCCACCCGCCGCGATGGCGGCGGTGATTGCGGCGCGGAGAGTGGCTGCGCAGGCCGTTGATGGGCCGCTCGCTCTAAATTCCGCAGTCGGCTTTGTGCCAGCGCCAGAGGGCGAAGAGCCACGTAACGGTCGCTCCGAAGACCGCGCCTTCGACCGCCCCCGGGACCTGGCCCCAGGCGACGCGGCCGTCCATCAGGTACGCGATCACCATGTCCAGGGCGGAGTAGGCTCCCAGCCAGATCAGCCACAGCGGCCAGGACGGTTTGCTCTTCATCGGGCGGCACTCCTGCTGTTTAGACGCCGGTCTGCTCTTCGCGGAGCAGGGCGAGGACGATGTAATCGGGCGTGATGTGCTTCTGGCCGCGGCTGTCGGCCTCTGCTGTCGCTGCGTCGAGGGCGCGCCGGGCCTCATCGGAGAGCGGCATATCGACTGTCATCGAAATGCGCTCGGCGTTGAGGCCGTGGCGCATGAGGCGCTCATGGACGGCTTCGGCCGTGACGCGCGGAGCGAGGCGCCTGACCACCTTTTTGCACTCGCGCAGCAGGCCAAGCCAGAGGTGCTCGGTCTCGAGAATGGGCGAGCCGAGGCGGCTGGCCTCGTAGCGGGCGAAGAAAATGACACGGCGAGCTTCGTCGGTGTAGCGGTCGAACATGATGGCCTTCCGCCTTCGATCAACGCGACGGAAGCCCCGTCGGCGTAGGCTGCCTGGGCGCGGAATGTCCTGAGATGGCTTTGTAGAACAAGAAGAGCAGGCCGACGATGACGACCCAAAGCACGATCTGGGCTGGGATGCTCTTCTTCTTCACGATCTTTTCGTCGAGGCTTTCGTTACTCATGGGAAATTTCCATTCTGTCCGCGCTGGTTCCGCGACACTCCATCATCGCAGACATCGCGGGCAATGCGCTGGCCGGAATCGCTATGATGATTGCAGATGAGAGCCCCCGACCAGCCCGCGCTCGCGCAGCTTCTTACCGAAGCGCGCAACCCTGCCACCGAGCATCTCGACGAGTTGCCCACGCTGCAGATGCTCGAAGTGATGAACGACGAGGACGCGAAAGTCGCCGCTGCGGTTCGCGCCGAACTGCCCAGCATCGCGCTTGCGGTGGATGATATTGCTGCGCGGTTTGGCCGCGGTGGGCGGCTGTTCTACATGGGTGCGGGGACCAGTGGGCGGCTTGGCGTGCTCGATGCCAGCGAGTGTCCACCGACGTTTTCCGTCCCGCCGGAACTGGTGCAGGGCATCATCGCCGGTGGCGACCGCGCGCTGCGGTTGTCGAGTGAGCACTCCGAGGATTCGCGCGAAGAGGGCGCGAGCGACCTTGCCGCCGCGGGCTTTGCCGAGGACGACACGCTGGTGGGGATCGCGGCGAGTGGGCGCACGCCTTATGTGCTCGGGGCGATGGATTATGCGAAGGAAGTGGGTGCGCTGGTGATCGGATTGAGCTGTGTTCCGGGGTCGGCGGTGGCGCAGGCGGCGGATATTGCGATTACTCCCGCGACCGGTGCCGAGGTGCTGACGGGAAGCACGCGGATGAAGGCTGGGACGGCGACGAAGCTTGTGTTGAATATGCTCTCGACTGGCGTGATGGTGCGGACTGGAGCGACTTACGGGAATTTGATGGTGAACGTGAAGCCGAGCAACGCCAAGCTCGTCGATCGCGCGGAGAGGATCATTGCGGCGGCGACTGGATGCGATGCGGCGACGGCGGCGCGGCTGCTGGTGGAGTCTGGTGAGAGCGTGAAAACGGCGATTGTGATGGGGAAGCTGGGGCTTGGGCGAGAGGCTGCGGCGGCTAGGCTGCATGCGGGAGGTGGTGTGCTCCGCGCGGCGCTCGGCTAACCGAACAGCGTCGGCGCTCGACGCGGCATTTCTATGCCCAGATGCTCGTAGGCCAGGCGAGTGGCGACACGGCCGCGCGGTGTGCGGTCGAGGAAGCCGATCTGGATGAGGAATGGCTCGTAGACTTCTTCGAGGGCGTCCTGCTCTTCGGCGAGCGCGGCGGCGAGCGTGTTGAGGCCGACCGGACCGCCGTCGTACTTCTCGATGATCGTCCGCAGGAGGCGGCGGTCGAGCTCGTCGAATCCGTGGGCATCGACTTCGAGCAGCTTGAGGGCGGCCATCGCGGTTTCGCGGTCGATGCGGCCTGAAGCGCGGACTTCGGCGTAGTCGCGCACGCGGCGGAGGAGGCGGTTGGCGATGCGGGGTGTGCCGCGGGAGCGCATGGCGATTTCGGCCGCGCCGTCGCGATCTATAGGTACACCCAGCACCTCAGCTGAACGCTCCACGACGTAGCGGAGTTCGTCGTCGGTGTAGAACTCGAGGCGCAGCAGGATGCCGAAGCGCGAGCGCAGAGGGGACGACAAAAGTCCAGGGCGCGTTGTTGCCCCGACGAAGGTGAACGGCTTGATTTCGAGCGTGTGCGTGCGCGCGCTGGGGCCCTGGCCGATGATGATGTCCATCTGGTAGTCCTCGAGCGCGGTGTAGAGCTTTTCCTCAAGCACCGGCTGCAGGCGGTGGATCTCATCGAGGAACAGTACCTGCTTCTCGCGCAGGTTGGTGAGGATGGCGGTGAGGTCGCCCTGGATTTGCAGCGCGGGGCCGCTGGTCTGCTGATAACCGACGCCAAGCTCGTTCGCGATGATCGTGGCAAGCGTGGTTTTGCCTAATCCCGGCGGGCCGAACAGCAATACGTGGTCGAGCGCTTCTCCGCGTGCCTTGGCGGCGGCGAGTGCGATGGCGAGCTGCTCCTTCGCCTTCTCCTGGCCGATGAATTCGGCGAGGCGTTTAGGGCGCAGCTTCAGCTCGACCACGTCGTCGTCGTCGACCTTGCCGGCGGAGACGAGGCGCTCGGCCTCGGCGGCTTTGCGGCCGGTGTTGTTGCCGTCGAATTTCTTTTTGTTGGCGAAGTCCACTAGAGGCGAGGATAAGGCGAAACCTCTTCCGGACGCAACGGCTACATTGCGATAACGCCCGCGACGATGCGAAAGTGCCACGCCGGCCCATTCGCCCGCGGTATGTAACCTTCACTCAGGCTGACGGTGAGCCAGGTCCTCGTCGCCTGCGGGGCCAGCATGGAATGCGCGTAGATTCCCAGCGGCAGCAGGTTCATCTGGTCCACCCAGCGCGGGTCGGTGACGGCGAAATCGTAGGTGACATTGTGGCGATGAAACAGGGCACGATTTTTGCGTTTGCCGCGTTCGTCACGAATCCACCACCAAAGGTTGTCGGGACTGACCAGCGCAAGGGAGGATTTTATCGGCTTGGCATGTAGCT
The DNA here is from genome assembly GCA_035648695.1 of Acidobacteriaceae bacterium. GTDB lineage: Bacteria > Acidobacteriota > Terriglobia > Terriglobales > Acidobacteriaceae > Granulicella. Next base: position 6,603 of record DASRLB010000184.1, read on the forward strand.
CGTCGGCGGACACTCTATCGCCATAACCACCGAGAATGTGTGCGGTGGTCGCTGTCGCGGCGGCGATTTTCTCCCATCGCTGGGCCGGACATGGACGTTCCACAAGCTGCCACGGCATCGCGGTGACGGCCCAATCTTCCGGATGACAATCGCTCGGCATCGGATAGTGCAGGTCGGCGGAGAAAACATCGAGCAGCCGCAGTTCGCCGGCATCTTTCGCCAGCGCATATTCGCGCGGGCTGAGGGCGCCGTCGTCGGCCTTGCCGCGCAACCGCAGCCACTCGCCGGTCTCGACGCAGATGCCCGCGACGCAGCGGCCGCCGTGCTTGTAACTGTTCGCCAGACAAACAATCGTTCGCTGCATGTTGCGCACCTGCCCGCTCAATGAAGTGCCGGAACTTACCTGCAAATGCTAGAGATGATGGAGCGACACTCCGCCCCATGCATGAGAAAGGTACTCCATTGCGATTCGGCGATGGCAGTGCTCGGCTGTGAACTCGCTGCATAACAACGCCGTGGGGACTGCAAAAGAATCGCGGCTTAATTTTTCTTCGACGCGCCGCTCGCTTATCAGCGCCAGGTAACGGGCTTCGTATTCGGCCCACGAGCCCTTCTCTTTCCTGTATGTGTCGAGCATCTCCTGCTTTGGCGCGAGCAGCGGCTCATGCACATAGTCCGCATTGCAAATTTCGCGCAGGAAAAACCGAAGGTCATCGCGCTTTGCGAATGCGGCAAGTTGCGATGTGTTGTTGAGGCGGACATCCATCAACCGCCGGATGCCGGCGTTGCGAAGAGTGTCGAAAAAATCCTCCGCCGTGCGCTGCGTGAAACCGATGCTGTAGATGGTGAGGTTGGCCATTAGTCGAATGCGCTCCGCGCGGCTTTTTTGCCGATGACGCCCGTCGAGCGCCAGCGGCTTTCATCTATTTCCGGGAACAAGGCAGGTTGCGCGCCGGCCAACGGCTTGCCGCTTTTGGCAACGACATCGGCGTCCGTATCGATGGAGCCGTCTCCGCGAATGTGCGCGATTGCGGCTCCCCTTTCCATCAATACGCGCGAAATCAGCAGCCGCCGATGGCAATGTGCGGGGTCTTCTTCGCTGCACAGGAGTGCGACGCGAAACTCACCGGCCCCGCGTTCAAGTCGCGCGACTGCTTCTTTGAACTCAGCCAGTTCCGCTACGCGACTGTAGAGTACGCGGCCTTCGCCGTCGTAGCAGGATTCCTCGCGTGGACGCCCGCCGACGACATCGCCCATCCAGAGATAGCGCAGGCCCGCCGTCGTGAGCGTTTCCTTCAGGCCCTCGCGATCGAACTGCGGCGTAAATCGTGAGTAGGGCGCGGACCGTGTGTCCACAACAACATCGATCGAATGTTGCCGCAAGAGCGCGACAAAATGCTCCGTCTGGTGGGACGAGTGGCCAATGGTGAAGAACCGCAGCGTCGCGTCTTGTGTCTCGACCGGCATGTGCGAAAAGCCTATCAGAGCGCGGCCTGTACGGGTTCGTATCCTGCGAATGCTGGCATGGCCGGTCCCAAACCGGGTTACCTTCCTGGCATGGCCGGTCTGCAAAACGAGGGTGAGTTGCGGTAGTCTTGTACGTTGCGTCCAAAGCCGCATCGAATGGAACCATGGAGTACAGATGAAGATTCTTGTAGCGATCAAGCAGGTGCCGGAACGGGATGCGCAGGTGCGCGTCGCCGCGGACGGCCGCAGCATTGACGAGGGCGATGCTGCGTGGACCATCAATGAGCCCGATGCGTATGCGCTTGAAGAGGCGTTGCAGTTGAAGGAGCGTGAGGGCTCCGGCGAGGTTGTCGTGCTGTGCGCGGGGCCGGAGCGGGCTGCGAGCACGATTCGCGAGGCGCTGGCTAAGGGCGCCGATCGGGCGATCCATATTGTGACAGCGGAGGATGGCGCGGAGTCGCTGGCGGCGCGCGATACGCTGGGCGTTGCTGCTCTGCTGGCCGATGCGGCGAAAGCGGAGTCTCCGGATTTGATCCTGACGGGGTTGCAATCCGACGATCTCGGCGCGGGGCAAACGGGCGTGGTGCTGGCGGAGTTGCTGGGTGTGCCGCATGCCACGCTGATCATGCAGGTCGAGCGGGCTGGTTCCGGCCTCAAGGTCAAACGTGAGTTGGAGGACGGCTGGTTTCAGCATGTCGAGATGCCCCTGCCCGCGCTGCTGACGATCCAGTCCGGCGGCAACCGGTTGCGCTATGCGACGCTGATGGGCATCAAGAAAGCGCGGTCGAAGGAGACGCGGACGGTCGAGGCAGGCGCGGCGACGGCGGCTGTGGCGGAGATTGTGAAGGTCTATCCGCCGGAGCGCGTGAAGCGGACGGAGATGCTGACCGGGTCGGCGGATGAGATTGCGGCGAAGATCGTTGAGAAATTGAAGTTTGAGGTGAAGGTGCTGTAGAGCAGTGATTAGAGCGTAGAGGGTAGAGCGTAGAGAAGACGGACTGGAGTCGGAATGAGTGTTTTGGTGGTGATGGAGCAGAAAAGCGGGGCTGGGTGGAACCGCATGAGTTTTGAGGCGCTGGCTGCGGGGCAGAAGCTCGCGGCCGACCTTGGCGTGAGTTGCTCGGCTGCGGTGCTGGGAACGGCGGAGAGCGTGGCGCCGCTTGCGCAGGAGCTTGCGGACAAGAAACTGGAGGCGGTGTGGGCGGTCGGGCACGCGCTGCTGGCGCAGTACACGGCGGATGCGTGGTGCGCGGCGTTGGAGCAACTGATTGCTGAGGCCAAGCCGCAGTATGTTGTGTTTCCGCACACATACCAGGTGCGCGACTTTGGGCCGGCGCTGGCGACCCGGATGAAGCAGGTGCTCATCAGCGACGTTACGGCGGTACACGATGGGCCGGTGTTCGTGCGGCAATGGATGCAGGGGAAGTTGAACGCCGACTATCGCCACTCGGGCGACGGGGTTTGCCTGGTGTCGGTGCAGGCTGGGACGTTTCGCGCCGATGCGGTTGAAAGCGGTTCGGCGCAGATGAAGGAGTTTGCGCCGCAGATCAACGCGGCGCAGATTCGCACCACTCCCGGCGAGCCCTTTCGCGAAGCCGCGCAGACGGTCGACCTGACCGCTGCGCCGCTGATCGTCAGCGTGGGCCGCGGCATTGGGGAGCAGGAGAATCTTGGCATCGTTGAAGAGCTTGCGCAGGCGCTGGGAGCGGAGATTGCCGCGTCGCGGCCCATCTGCGACAACGGCTGGCTGCCGATGGAGCGACAGGTCGGAAGCTCCGGGCAGACGGTCGCGCCGAAGCTGTATCTGGCGGTGGGAATCTCCGGCGCGATTCAGCATCTGGTCGGCATGAAAGGCGCGAAGACGGTGATCGCGATCAACAAAGACCCCGATGCGCCGATTTTCGAGATTGCGGACATTGGTGTCGTCGGCGACCTGTTCGAAATTGTGCCGGCACTGACAAAGGCGATCAAAGGCTGAGGCACGATACGGCGAAAGTGGGGAGACCACCGCGCCTGTAGCATAGACAGCACATGCTTTCGCGCATTCCAAAATCCACGCTGGTGCCGCTGGCGTTCGCGTCCGTGTATTTGTTCTGGGGCTCGACGTACGCGGGAATCCACATCGCCGGCGAGCACCTATCGGCGCCGGTGGTTTCGGCGGTACGGTGCTGCTTTGCGGCGGCGATCATCGCAGGTCTCTCGCGGGCCCGCGGCAAGAGTTTGCGGGTTGTGCCGGGGGAGTTCTGGCGGCTGGCGCTGATCGGCGTGCTCTTCATGTCGGCCAACAATATGGCGCTGACGTGGGCCGAACAGATGGTGCCGTCGGGGTTCGCGTCGCTGGTGGTTTCGACCATGCCGATCATGATCGCGCTGATGGAAACGGTGCTGCCTAATGGTGAGCGCCTGAACCGCCGCGGATGGGCGGGAACGATGCTGGGCGTCGCCGGAATGTGCGTGCTGGTGTGGCCGTCGATGCACCATGAGGGGGCGCTCCCGAGCGGTTCGCGGCCGGTGCTCGGGGTCTTCGTTCTGCTGTTTGCGGCGTTCAGCTTTGGAGTGGGTTCAGTGCTGTCGCGGCGCTTCCGGTTCAAGACGGATACCTTTGTCGCAACCGGCTGGCAGTTGGGTTTCGCGGGAGTTTTCAACACTGTCTTCGCGCTTTCCGTCGGCGGCTTTCGGCACTCCATCTGGACCCGCAGCGGCATCGCTGCGGTGGCCTACCTTGCGGTGTTCGGTTCGTTGTTTGGACTGGTGGCGTTTACTTACCTGCTGAAAAATGTTGCGGTGACGAAGATCGCGCCATACGCGTTTGTGAACCCCGTGATCGCTGTGCTAATCGGCGCGCTGTTGCTGCACGAGCGCCTGGCGCCGGCGGAGTTCGCGGGGATGGCGATCATCGTTTGCGGCGTGGCGATGGTGGTATTCAGCCGCACAGTACGCTCGAAGCGAGAGATTGTTGGGACGGCGGGGAACGCGGTCGAGTAGCCTACTTCCGCTTCCAACGCACGCCGTCTTTCGAGTCTTCGAGCAGGATGCCCTTTTCTAGCAGGTCGTTGCGGATGGCGTCGGCGCGCGCGAAGTTGCGTTGCTTCTTGGCCAGCGTGCGCTCGGCGACGAGAGCGTCGATGTCTGCATCGGAAAGGCTCAGCGTAGCCACGAGTGAAGCGTCCGCCTCGCCGAGCTTGCCTTCTGTTTCCGCCCAGGCGAGGGCGGCGCGGGTGAGTTCGGCGTCGCGGTCTTCGAGGACTGCGAAGATGCTGTCGAACCTGGCCAATAGAGCAAGCGTCGCATCGGCTTCGGTGCGCGTAAGTGCTCCGTGGTCCGCGGCCGTGTTGACTGCGCGGAGTACGTCGAAGATCGCGGCGCGGGCCTCGGCGGTGTTGAGGTCGTTGAAGAGTGCGGCGGTAAATTTTTCGTCGCCGATGCGGATGACATCTAAGAGAGAGTCGTCGCTTCCCACCTTAGGCGATGATGAAGCCATCGCCGAAGATGGGTCACCCGGAATTGCTGCGGAGGCCGCCGAAGATGGGTCACCCGGACTTTTGGAACCGGGAGTTGTGGCTGGCCAGACGCCGGTGAGGATTCGCTGGTGGAATGTGCGCAGCCGCTCGACGGCGTTGGTGGATTCGGTGAGGCCGTCGAACGTGAAGTTGAGTTGATGGCGGTAGGGCACGCTGAGCAGAAGGAAGCGGATCGCTGAAGCGCGATGACCCTTCAGCAGCAGGTCGCGAAGGGTGTAGAAATTCCCTTCCGACTTCGACATCTTCTTGCCTTCGACCAGAAGGAAGCGCACATGGAACCAGTGCCGCGCGAAGGGAACGTGCGACGCGGACTCACTTTGCGCAATCTCGTTTTCGTGGTGCGGGAACATCAGGTCTTCGCCGCCGGCGTGCAGGTCGAACGAGTTGCCGAGATACTTCATCGCCATCGCCGAGCACTCGATATGCCAGCCGGGACGGCCCGGGCCGAGCCGCGTGTCCCACGATGTCTCGCCGGGTTTGGTGGCTTTCCAGAGGGCGAAGTCGCGCGCGGAATCCTTTTCGTATTCGTCGGAGTCGATGCGTGCGCCGTCCTGAATGCCTTCAAGGTCTTTGCCGGAGAGCTTGCCGTAATCAGGAAAACGCGCGATGCGGAAGTACCAGGAACCGTCCTCTGCCTTGTATGCGATGTCTTCCGATGCGAGCTTTTCGATCAGCGTCACCATGTCGTCGATGTTTTCCGTGGCACGCGCGATGGCTTCGGGAAACTCCGCTCCGAGGGCGGCCAGGTCCTCAAAAAACGCCTTCTCGAAACGGGCGGTGTACTCGCCGATGGGCTGCCCGGCGGCGCTGGCGTTGCGGATGATCTTGTCGTCGACGTCGGTGACGTTCATGACGTGACGAATTCCGAGGCCGTTCATGCGGATGGCGCGGCGCAGCACATCGACGTGCAGGAAGGTGCGGAAGTTGCCGATGTGGCCGTAGTCGTAAACCGTGGGGCCGCAGCAATACATGCGCAGCGCAGAGCCGTCGGAAGCGAAGAGCGGTTCGATTTTTTCGGAGAGAGTGTTGAAGAGTTCGAGAGGCACGCTGGAGAAATCCTCAGTTCAAAAGTTTGTTGTCGACCTTTTCGAGGAGTCTGGCGGCAGCGTCAAGCACCGTTTTGGTCAAACGCTCCATATCAGACTGGCGTCGCGGACGCCTAGACCGGTTCGCGCTGAAGTTGATGTCCATTTCGTGAATAATTTGGTTTCTTGCATCAAAAGCATCCTTCAGGGCTCGCATATCGCCGAGTTCCGAGGACTTCACGTTGAACGCTCCGGCCACCTTCGATAGCTGCGCAACGGACTGCAGGCTGTCGGCAACAAGGTCATCGACAACTCGTTCGAGCAGCGTCATACGCGGATTGCTGGCGGTCAACAGCGCGGCCAAAAGATCACGAGATTTTTCAATGTCCGGTAACTTTCGTCGAACGTTCTCCGTAAATGTTTCCTGTGCGCCTCTATCTCGATCGATAATGCTTTGCAAGGCATCCCCAACCAGTTGTTTCAGACAAGAGTCGAGACCTGCGCAAGCAAATACCAACATCGCTCGCAGGGTATCTTGCTCAGCGTCCGTCGTTGTACCCCGGCCGGCCGCAGACCGCAGTTGACGAAAGATGACGTGAAACGATTCACACGCGTCTACCGATTTGCAAAGGACGTCGAACGCTCGAACGCAAGGCTCGCTGACAGGCCGGGATGGTTGAATAAAGTGTCGCGAAGTCGTACTAGGCATGTTCGAGAAGCCCTACATCTTCCATTCCAATCGGAATTTCGAACCGACCGGGATAGCCGGGATGATCGGCAGCGGTCTCACGACCGGGATACCCCGGATGAACGGTGTTGAAAGATTCCGATGGGAACTGCGAACGGAAAAGGCGGTCAGACACAATCGTTCCCAGATAAAGACCATCCGCATCAAAGACCTCGTTACCAGAACTCAGCCAGCCGAGCCAGGCCCCGCCAGGAGAAAAGAGAAATTTGCCTTTACGAAAAGCGATCCAATTTCCAGCGGAATCGAAGAAATGATCAGGCATCGTGACCTCCCTAACTCTTTCAGTGTACCCGAGCGCTAGCCCAGCCTTAACTGTGGCGTCGGCTCAAGCGCGTCGTCCGCGAATTTGCGGACCAGCCACTTCGGCCACGCCGCCGCGGCAATCATGGCTGCGTTGTCCGTCGAGAGGGCGATGGCGGGGAAACCGATGGGCAGCTTGCGGTGCAACGCAAATTCGCTCATGCGGGCGCGGAGATCGCGGTTCGCGGAGACTCCACCAGAAACGACGATGCCGCGCGCGCCGAAGTGCTCGGCGGCCTGAAAGGTGGAGCGTACGAGGTTCTTCACGATGGCGTTTTGGAAGCTGGCGATGAGGTTGAGGGTCGGCTGGTCGAAGTGCGCGAGGGCTCCGGCGATAATTGTGGGGTCGCTCGGCTTGGCGGTGGCGAGCCCGGCGTCGCGGAGAGCGTTTGTGCGGGCAGCGATTGCCGGTTGCATGCCGTGGAGTTCGACGTAGCGGCGGACGGCGGTCTTGATGCCGGAGAAGGAGAGGTCGAAGCGGGTGTGGTCGGCGGCGCTGTCGAGCGGAGCTTCACGCTTGAGCTTTGGCGCGGTGCGGCCGGTGGCCTTTTGCTTGATCTGGGTAAACGGAAAGAGATCGCGGTCGGGACTGCCATGGGCGGCGAGCGCATCCATCCACGGGCCGCCGGGGTAGGGCAGGCCGAGCAACTTTGCGACCTTGTCGTAGGCTTCGCCGGCCGCGTCGTCGAGCGTCTTGCCGACGTTGCGATACTGCCAGTCGCCGCCGCCGCGGCTGGCCAGATACAGATGCGTGTGGCCACCGCTGACCACCAACGCGAGCAGCGGTGAGGCGTCGGCGAAGCTTTCTTCTCCATCCATGAGAACTGCATGAATGTGGCCTTCGAGATGGTTGACGCCGATCAGCGGCAGCGATGTGCCGAGCGCGAGTGCCTTGGCAAAAGTGATGCCGACCAGCAGAGCTCCTGCGAGTCCGGGACCCTCGGTGACGGCAATGGCGTCAAGATCCGCATAGGCGACCCCAGCCCGCTGTAGGGCTTCGCGCACGACTGGAACGATGTTGCGGAGGTGTTCGCGCGAGGCGAGTTCGGGGACGACGCCGCCGTAATCGCTGTGCACAAGCTGCGAGGCGACGACGTTCGACAGCACCTCGCGGCCCGCGCGCACGACCGCCGCGGAGGTCTCGTCGCACGAGCTTTCGATGCCGAGGATGAGGCCGGTAGACATATTTCAGAGTGTAGAGGATAGAGTGTAGAGCGTAGAGAGTAGAGCGTAGAGAGCTCGAAGCGGAGAGGAGCGCCGCAATTTCGTGGCGAGGTTGAATAATCCACATTATGTCGAGGCGCTCGACATCGCGCGGCGACTGCGCGAGCGCGGCTTTGCGGCGTATTTCGCGGGTGGATGCGTGCGCGATCTGCTGCTGGGGATTGCGCCCAAGGACTTCGACGTGGCGACGTCCGCGACGCCGGACGAGGTGCAACGGACGTTCGCGCGGACTGAATCCGTCGGCGCACACTTCGGCGTTGTGCTGGTGCTGGCGACCGTCGACGGTGAGCGCATTGCCACCGAGGTTGCTACATTTCGCCACGATGGCGCGTACAGCGATGGCCGTCGGCCGGACGCGGTGCGTTTCTCCGAAGACCCGCGCGAGGATGCACTGCGCCGCGATTTCACCATCAATGGCTTGCTGCTCGATGCGATGGCGTTTGACGCCGGGGACCAGATCGAGAGCTGCATCCTGGATTTCGTCGGGGGGCAGGCCGACCTCGGCGACAAGTTGCTGCGTGCCATCGGCGAGCCTTCGCTGCGCTTCGCGGAGGACAAGCTGCGGATGCTGCGCGCTGCTCGTTTCGCGGCGCGGTTGAGCTTCGGGATTGAGCAGCGAACATTTGCGGCGATGCGCGCACACGCTGCGGAAATCACGCAGGTTTCGGCCGAACGTGTGCGGGATGAACTGACCCGCATCCTCACCGAAGGCGCGGCCCGTCGCGGGTTTGAGCTGCTGGATGCGAGTGGTTTGCTGGCGGAGGTGCTGCCGGAGGTCATGCGGCTGAAGGGCGTCGAACAGCCTCCGCAGTACCATCCCGAAGGCGATGTTTGGATTCATACGCTGATGCTGCTTGACCATCTGCGTAGGCCAGAAGAAGACCATGTCCCGGGGGCTAAAGCCCCGTGTGTCAGTGAGCCAGCAATGTCCGGGCTAAAGCCCGGACCTATCTCAGGAACAAATGCCATTTCAGGAACAAATGCTATTTCAGAAGCAGATGCTATTTCAGAAGCAGATGCTATTTCGCGCGACTCGCAGAGGGTGAGTGCGACGCTGGCGTGGGGGATGTTGCTGCACGATATCGGCAAGCCCGCGACGTTTACTCCGCCCAACCCTGCGAAGCCCGGTGATCGCATTCGCTTCAACGGGCACGTTGAGGTTGGAGTTACGATTGCCCGCGCCATCCTCAACCGGCTGCGATTTTCGAACGAAGACTGCACGCAAATTCTCGCGCTCGTACAGAACCACATGCGCTTCGGCGACATCATGCACATGCGTACGTCCACGTTGAAACGCTTTCTGCGGCTGCCGAAGTTCGACGAGCATCTCGCGCTGCACTACGCCGATGTGATGAGCTCCAACCGCCAGACGGAGCTGTATGAGTTTGCGAAACAGCACTACGAGGAGTCTTCGCCGGAGATCATTCGGCCGGAGCTGCTCGTCACTGGGCGCGAACTAATCGAGGCCGGCTATCGCCCCGGCCCGGCGTTCAAGGCGATGCTGGTTGCCGCGGAGGATGCGCAGCTTGAAGGCGAGGTCGCCACGCGCGATGAAGCACTGACGATGCTGCGGCGGAAGTTTGGCCCACCGGCGTAGGATTGGGCTATGCGCCCGTGCGTGTTTTCGCTGCTTCTTTTGCTGCCTCTCCACGCTGCCGTCATCGGCACGAGCAAGCCCGCGGAGTCCTTGACCGCGGCCCGCATCAACGCCACGGTGCCCGTTGCGCAACGCAAGGCGTGGCTGGATTATCTGCATCGTTCTGAAGCACAGATGGCAGCAGACAAGGCCGCGCTTGCTAAAGAGCGCGAGGGCATGACCGATATTCCGCCATTGCCGAAGCAGGGTTTTTCGGGCCGTGCGATTCCGCTGCATCGCGCGCCGGAGTTCTACAAAAGTGCGGAGGCACGCCGTATCGGCGACGCAATTATTTCCTTTCAGATTGCCTCGGGAGGGTGGTCGAAGAACCTCGCCATGGATGCGCCGCGCCTGCGTGGACAACTGTACGCCACGGCGAACCTCGCGCCCACGCCGGAGCAGGAAGGCGACTTCGACAAGCCGCTCGATCCGCAGTGGCACTACATGGGCACGCTCGATAACGATGCGACGAACACCGAGATTCATTTCCTCGCGGAGCTTTCGGCGGCGTTTCCGGGCAAGGATGGCGATGCATATCGTGCGTCGGGGCTGCGCGGCATCGAGTATCTGCTTCATGCGCAATACCCCAATGGCGGCTGGCCGCAGGTGTGGCCGCTCGAAGGCGGCTATCACGATGCGATTACGTTCAACGACGATGCTGTGACGGAGTCGGCGGAGGTGCTGACGCTTGCGGCGGAAGGCAAGCAGCATGTGTCGGAGCCGGACGCCGATGACATCGCCGCGGCCCAGCAGGCCGCCGCACGCTTTGGGCGTGAGGTCCCGGTCCCGCAGACGACAACCGAGGACTACAGCTTCGTTCCACCCGCGATGCGTGCGCGTGCGAAGGCAGGTGCGGCGAAGGCCCTGGATTGCATTCTGGCGACGCAGCTTCGTGTCCCCGCGCCCCATGGCAAAGGCAGAGTGCTGGCCGTTTGGGCGCAGCAGAACGATCCGCTGACGCTGAAGCCGGCCACCGCGCGCAACTACGAACCCGAGGCGCTGGCTTCGGGTGAATCTGCGAGTGTCATGGAGTACCTGATGTCGCTGCCGCATCCGTCGCCGGCCGTGGTGCGGTCTGTCGACGCAGCGGCGGCGTGGTTTGAGGCGCACAAGATTATGGGGTATAGATGGAGCGGAGGCCGTGGCACTCCGGGCGGGCGTACCTTCGCGCCGGTAGCAGGCGCGGGGCCGCTGTGGGCGCGGTACTACTCGCTGACCACCGGCAAGCCGATCTTCGGCGACCGCGACAAGACGGTCCATGACAATGTGATGGAGCTTTCACTGGAGCGCCGCAACGGATACGCCTGGTATGGCGAGAGCCCGAAGCGCGCGCTGGCGCAGTACGCGGAACGGAAGAAGCAGCATCCGTAGGGGCTGATTCTGAGCGAACTTTCCAGCCGCCCTTGTATGCTTCAGGATGCGCCGCCAACGCTCTCGCAGCCGGAGGCATCTGACAACTCATGCAACACCCGAAGCCGCTGCTCAACACTGCGCACACTCCTCACCCCGACACCGAAATCCTGCTTGACGGCGTGCGTTTTCAAGCCGAACTCGGCGAGCCGTTGATCGAGGCACTGAACCGCGCTGCCGCGTCGGTCCCCGGCGGACGCAGCGTGCCGCAGGTCTGCTATCTGCCGCCGATGGGCGCGATCGGCTCGTGCGATACGTGCATGGTAGAGGTCGACGGCAAGCTGGTGCGCGCGTGCGAGACAGCGGTCGCGGCGGACATGCGCGTCGAGTCGCGGAGCAACGTTGCGGACCGCGCGCAGCGGGAGGCGTTCGACAGGCTGCTGGAGAACCATGACCTTTACTGCACGGTGTGCGACAACAACAACCAGAACTGCACCGTCCATAACACCACTGCGGAGATGAAGGTTGAGCATCAGGCGCGGCCGTTCAAGGCGAAGCCGTATCCGCAGGACCACTCCAACCCGTTCTACCGTTACGATCCCAGCCAGTGCATCCTGTGCGGGCGCTGCGTGGAGGCCTGCCAGAATGTGCAGGTCAACGAGACGCTGACCATCGACTGGGAACGCGAGCATCCGCGCGTGCTGTGGGACGGCGGCGAGCAGATCGACGGCTCCAGTTGCGTGAGCTGCGGACACTGCGTCACGGTCTGTCCGTGCAATGCGCTGATGGAGAAGAACATGCTCGGGCAGGCTGGCTATCTTACGTCGCTGCCGACGAAGGCGCTCGACGACATGATTGCGATGGTGAAGGGCGTTGAGCCGAGCACCGGTTACGGGCCCATTCTCGCGCTGTCAAAGGTGGAAGCCGAGATGCGCCACCAGCGTGTGAAGCGGACGAAAACCGTGTGCACGTACTGCGGTGTCGGTTGCAGCTTCGATGTGTGGACGCGCGACCGCAAGGTGCTGAAGGTCGAGCCTGCACATGGACCGGCGAACGGCATTTCCACCTGCGTGAAGGGCAAGTTCGCGTGGGACTTCATCAACTCACCCGAGCGTTTGGTGAAGCCGCTGAAGCGCGAGGGCGACACGTTCGTCGAGATCTCGTGGGACGCTGCGCTCGACCTGATCTGCGAGCGGTTTACGGCGATCAGGGCCGAGCACGGACCGGATGCGTTGGCGTTCATCGCCTCTTCGAAATGCACCAACGAAGAGAGCTTCCTGATGCAGAAGCTGGCTCGCGCGGTGATCGGAACCAACAACGTCGACAACTGCAGCCGCTACTGCCAAACGCCCGCCAGCAAAGGGCTTTCGCGCACGGTGGGTTACGGAGCGGATTCGGGATCGATTGCCGATATCGAGATCGCAGACCTCGTCATCATCATCGGGTCGAACACCGCGGAGAGCCATCCCGTGCTGGCAACGCGCATCAAACGCTCGCACAAGCACCGCGGACAGCGGCTGATCGTCAGCGATCTGCGCAAGCATGAGATGGCGGAACGAGCCGACATCTTTATCCGCCCGAATCCTTCCACGGATGAAGTCTGGTTGCAGGCTGTGACCAAGCATCTGATCGATACCGGGCGACATAACCAGGCGTTCATCGACCAGTGGGTGAACAAGTGGGACGAGTACCGCGCGTCGCTCGAGCCCTACACGCTGGAGTATGCGGAGAAAGTTACGGGCATTTCCGTCGCGCAGTTGATGCAGGTCGCGGACGAAATCGCCGCCGTGGACAAGGTCTGCGTGCTGTGGGCGATGGGAGTGACGCAGCATTGCGGCGGCTCCGATACGTCGACCGCGATCTGCAACATGCAGCTTGCGACGGGCAACTTCAAGCGGCCTGGAACTGGCGCTTATCCGCTGCGCGGGCACAACAATGTACAGGGCACCAGCGACTTCGGCTCGATGCCCGACATTTTTTCCGGCTATCAGAAAGTCGACAACCCGGAAATCCGCGGCAAGTTCGAGGCCGACTGGGGCGTTACGCTGCCGATTACGAAGGGCCTCGACAACCGGCAGATGATTACGGCGATCCACGAAGGCAAGCTGCACTCGCTCTACATCAAGGGCGAGGACACCATTACCTCCGACGCCAATGCGAACGATGTCGAGCAGGCGCTGCGCAAGATCGACTTCCTGATCGTGCAGGACATCTTTTTCTCCGAGACCTGCCGTTACGCGGACCTTGTTCTGCCGGCGTGTCCGTCGCTGGAGAAGGATGGGACGTATGTCAGCACCGAGCGCCGCATCCAGCGGTTGTACAAGGCCCTGGAGCCTCTCGGCGAATCGAAGCCCGACTGGGAAATCATCCAGCTTATCGCGCAGCGCATGGGCGGCGCGGGTGGATGGGATTACAAGCATCCATCCGATGTGATGGACGAAGTTGCGCGGCTTACGCCAACGTTTGCGGGCGTCACGTACGAGCGGCTCGAAGGCTACAAGAGTTTGCAATGGCCGGTCGCGAAGGACGGGAGCGACCAGCCGCTGCTGTATACCCAGGACTTTCCGCTGCCGGGCGGAAAGGCGACGTTTTTCCCGCTGGAGTATGTTGTGCCGAGCGAAGAAGTCAACACGACTTACGACCTGCACCTGAACAACGGCCGTTTGCTCGAAACGTTTGAGCAGGGCAACATGACCGACCGCGTCCCGGGGATCAAGGCGATGACCCCGGGGACGTTCCTCGAAGTATCACCTGAGCTTGCCGCTGAGCGCGGCGTCAAGGACGGCAGCCTGGTGCAACTGGAGAGTCCGTACGGTCGCGTGCGCGTGAAGGTGCTGGTGAGCACGCGCGTCGCGGGCAAGCAGATGTATATGCCGATGAACTCGGTCGATGAGCCGGTGAACAAGCTGACCAGCTCGCACGTCGACCGCGCGACGCATACACCGGCGTTCAAGGAGTGCTCGGTGAAGATGACGGTGATCGCGGAGGACGGAACGAGTCCGCTGCCGCGGCGCAACTTCCGGTTCGGCGAACGGACTCCTACGAGCGGTGTCGATGTCGAGAAGAAGCGGGCTCGGGCCGACTATTATGTGCCGGGGACGCGGGCCAAGGACAAGCTGGTGCAGATCGAGACCACGACAAGGTAAAAATCTATGGCAAATCCACTTCCATTCAAGCCCGTCGAGCGCGATCCGCACGAGGAACTCGAGCGGCGGTTGGCGCGCGCCCCCCGCGAGCACGCCGAAGCGCTGCTGGTGACGTGGGACCTGCTGCAGACCGCGCACGACAAGGGCATTCTCGACCTCGCGCAGGGCCTGATCGGCGGGCGCGACATGATCGCCACGCAACTTGCCGCGGCGGCCAATACGCCCGAGAGCATCGGCGCGATGCGCAACCTGATCTCGATGGGGCGCACTCTGGCGTCGCTCGATCCGGGCACGCTCGACCACCTGGCGAAGGCGCTCGACGGCGCCGCGCGGCAGAAGGAAGCGGAAGAAAAGCCTCCGAGTTTGTGGCGGCTGTTTCGGCGAGTCACTTCCGACGACGGCCGCCGGGGGATTTCGTTCGTCACGACCGTCCTTAGCGGGCTGGGACGATCGACGAAGGGTTAGAAGTTTCTGCCGGCGTGTTGTGTACGATGTGGGTACTTCGGGAGGGGGTCCGCTGCATCTCCGCCCTAGTTCATCCACCGCTTGTCATTTGGGTCGCGCGGGTTCCCATCGGGGTCCACATACCGCCCGCTGGGGTCGAGGTTCACATCCTTGCCCTGCTTCTTCATGTACACCGTAAACTTCTTCGCCGCGCGCCGCCGCCTGGCGCGATAGAACGAGTTCCGCACGCCGAACCAGCCTTCGGACGCCGCATACCGCAAGCCTCGCCGCGGCGCCAGCCGGAGGTACAGATACCCGGCCAGCCCCACGCACAACACCACCAGCGTGCTGAAGAAGTCATGCGAAATCGCCGCGCTCAAAATGTAGATCCCCAGAAAGATCGCCACCAGGTATTTCGCCTTCACCCGCAACACGAAGTACAGCCGTATCTCCGCCTCCGGGTTCCTGCGTGCGAAAGCCACCGTCAGCGCCAGCGCCAGCGGCCACAACCCAAACGCCGGATCGACGGGATCGATCCGGGGAATGTGGGCATAACTCAGCAGCGCGGCCAGCAATCCGCCGCCGATCACCGACACTGCGGCATACTCCGTCAGCCAGCGTCCGCCGCGCTCCTCCTCCAGGTCCGCGGCGAAGAACCACACCGCCAGCAGCGCGAACGCCGTGTTCAGCGGGCCATCGGAAAGAAAGCCGTAGGTCGCAAACTGCCACGGCATGTGATGGAACGCCAGTTGCGGGACGAGGATGAGACCCACGGTAAGCGCCGCGGCCGCTTTCCCCGAAACCACCCCGACAACGATCTGCACCACAAACACCAACAGCGCAATCAGGACGATCTTCCGCGTGACTCCGCGAAACGGTGGAAGCGCCAGCATGACGGGGCCGTTCGACTGAAATGCCATACAGCCCTTATCTTATGCGCTCGCCACTATCCTCGCCCGGGAACCGGCGGCACAGCCAGCGACCGGTGCCCCGCGGCGTCCACGGCCCGCACGCCGAACAGCACGTTGTCCTTGGACACATCCACCTTCAGCGTCGTCGCCGTCCCCGCGCTGCACGAGTGGCTCCACAGCATCGTCGCCGAGTCGCGCCACACCACCTCGTACGTCGTCCCCGGCGGCGCAAACGCCGACGGCTCCCACGTCAGCTCGGAGTTGTTGTCGAGCGCCCGCGTCAACACCTTTACGTTGCGCGGCTCGCTCGGCGCGGACGCCAGCGTGGCCAACGTCGCCGCGTTCAGCCGCGCGACATTCGCAACGTAGTTGACGTCGACGAACTTCAGCAAGTCGCCGTACTCGATGCCGTTCCCGGTTCGCAGCGTCTGATGCTGATGGTTGAAGTTCTCGCGCCACTCCGTAAACCGGATCGCCGCAAAGCCTTCGCCGTTGAAGCTCGTATGGTCACCTCCGCGCAGGTAGCGATCGCGGCGCAGGATCAGCACCGGATGGAACGCCGGTTCCAGCTGGACGAGCCCGCTCCGCATCACGCCCGGAGCCGCCGGAGTACTTCCATGCCACCGAGGTGCATCATCCTCCGGCGCGAGCTCCGCAACCTCACGCGCGAGCATCCGCGAGGGCGAATCGTTCTCCGCGCCCAGCGCCAGGATCATCCGCTGCTGCTCGGGAGTCGCCGAGCTTGGCACACTCTCCGAGAACACCCGCACCGCCGACTTGTCCTCCATCGTGTCGCCGGGAGTGGTATCGCCGCCGACGATGTCGTTATTCAGCACAGCCTCCAGCGGCCATCCCTGCTCCTTCGCCATATGCGCCAAGTGGTGCGAGCCGTTCAACCCCTGCTCCTCGCCCGCCACCGCCACAAACACCACCGTCCCCGGCAGCTTCAGCTTCGAGAGCGCC
>DASRLB010000185.1:0-3047 GCA_035648695.1 Acidobacteriaceae bacterium
AGGCATCGGATCGCGCGTCACTCCTGTCGCACCTATGCGGGTGGCAGGCCTCTAAGCGGAGGTGGCGAAATTGGCAGACGCACTAGCTTGAGGTGCTAGCGCCGCAAGGCATAGGGGTTCAAGTCCCCTCCTCCGCACCAAATTCGATGGAAAATGACGAGGGCCAGCCGCAATAGGTTGGTCCTTTTCTGTCGAGGGCCGCTGGCCGTTTTCGGCCCGCTCCAGGCGAAGTGGCGATGTGTCGGATGGCCGCGTCTGCATTGAGTTGCAATGTCTCCCGGTGATACACTCGATATTGGATTGGAGTGTCGCACAGGCACCGGTCCAACTCATATTGCCGTGCGCTGAGGCGCGGGCTTCGGAAGGCTTTTCCAGTTCATGGTTATTCTGCTCGTCATCATTCACGTTATCGTCTGTTTGTTCCTGGTTGGCGTTGTTCTTGTACAGCAGGGCAAGGCGGGGGACCTGGCCGGCGCGTTCGGTGGCCAGGGTTCGCAGACGGCATTCGGCCCCCGTGGGGCATCCAATGTGCTCACCCGCCTCACCACCTGGTCGGCGGTCATCTTCATGCTGACCTCGATCGGCCTCACAGTAACCATGTCGCGCGCGACCACCAGCCGTTCCGTGCTCTCCGGCCTTTCCACACCGGCCAAGAAGTAGACGGCCTCGATACGTCCGAAAGCGTGGGCCACGGCCTGCGTTTTTCGTTTAACCGCCGGGATTTCAGGAGACGGCCATGATCCGCGAAACTTTCCCCGTCGGCATCCTGCAATGCAATTGCACTATTCTCGGCGACGAGACCTCGCGCGAGGCCATCGTCGTTGACCCGGGTTATGAAATTCCGCGCATTCTTACGCTGCTGGCGCGTCATCGACTGACGGTTCGCCAAATCGTCGTCACCCACGCCCACATCGACCACATTGCGAGCGCCCTCGCGCTGAAGAAGATCACCGGCGCTCCCATCATCTACAACCAGGCCGACCTGCCGCTGGTCGCGATGATGGAGCAGCAGGCTGGCTGGATCGCCGTGGCGACGCCGGAAGTAGCTCCCCCGGACCACTCCCCCGCCGATGGGGAGATACTGTCTGTCCGGGGGATCGAAACCACCATCCTCCACACCCCGGGCCACACCGAAGGCAGCGTGAGCCTGTATGTCCCGCAAGCCGGCCTGCTGCTTGCCGGCGATACGCTCTTTGCGGGCTCGGTTGGACGGACCGACCTGCCGGGGGGCGACTTCAGAAAGATGCTGGCAAGCATCCGCGAACGGCTGCTGCCGCTGCCCCCTGAGACCGTCGTCGTTCCTGGACACGGGCCCGATACTACTATCGGAGAGGAAGTCTTTTCAAATCCGTTCTTGCAGTAACTTCGTCATCCTATGGATGAACAGTTCTGGCAGCGCGGACGAGGAATTGGCCCTCCTTTTTGTGTGCCACATACGGTCGTAAAGTGAGACCGCACCGGCTTCCTCGCCACCCTCCCAACCTCGCCCCCCACGCAGACTTTCGCGTGGAAGCCACACGCCCAACAGGTAATCCCTGCCTTGCCGATGTAAGCGCAATCAAGCGCCAACGGCGCGCTCTATACCAGCCTATGGCGAAGCCGTACGTTCGATAACGCCGAAAAATAAAGCGCTGAAGGCGCGACCTATATATCTCTGCGGCAGGAACCCGCAAGCAGCCACACCGTAAAATAACCGTAGTGTCTCACCGCCTCAAACCCTCGCAATACGCCGTCCTCATCGCCATCATGCTCACCGCATCGGTGGGAGACTCCCTCCTCGCCCGCGGCATGGTGCAGGTCGGCCACGTCGACATCCACCACCTCGGCCTCCTCTGGCACGCCCTCTTCAACCCCTTCGTCGACGCGGGCATCGTCCTCCTGATCGGCTTCTTTTCCTGCTACACAACCGCCCTCAGCTGGGCCGACCTCAGCTTCGTCATGCCCGCCACCGCGTTCGGCTACGTCGTCATCGCGCTGATGGGTAAGTTCTGGCTGCACGAGCAGCTCTCACTCTCCCGCTGGCTGGGCATCGCGCTCATCGTCTGCGCGGTCGGCTTCGTCGCCGGCGGTCCCTCGCGCACAGAACACGGAGAACCAGTGCACCCCGAGCTCGACCAAATGGACGCCGGGGCCGCTCGCTGATGCACCCCGCAGTTCATTCCGCCGACATGCTCAAAGTCTGGGGCGTCATCGCCTTCGTCGCCGCGCTCGCCGTCGCCGGCGAAGTCCTCATCGCCTCGGGCATGAGAGACCTCGGCGACCTCGACCACATCCGCGCCCGCGTCGGTCTCCTCGGCACCATCCGCGCGGTGCTCAGCAGCGTAAAGTTCGTCATCGGAGCCCTCTGCATGGCCTTCAACTTCTTCGCCATGCTCTTCGCGCTCTCCATCGCCGACCTCTCCCTCGCGGGCCCCGCCATCGCCTCGCTCACCTACATCGGAAACGCCATCGCCGCCAAGTTCGTCATCGGGGAAAAGGTAGACAAACGCCGCTGGCTCGCGACCGGCTTCGTCGCCGTCGGCGTCGTCCTACTCACCCGTTGAGCCCAAGTTGTCAAGCCCTCCAGCCTGTGCAAAACTCCCAAACCCCGCATAAACATTGGCAAAACTAATTTCCAAAACTTGGCGTGATTTCTCTCTCAACTAGCTACAATTAAATCAGCACTCAAAACTGAACAGGAGACCTCCCGACGCCAACCACGCCCAGACACCTCTACGCTCAATCGCTCTAAGCTCTGAGCTGTCCAAAACCCTCGCTCCTCAACCCCTCTACCCTCGCGCCGGAACAGAAAGGTAGGTGTACTCCCTCATCGCTCTCCGCCCTAAACTGGAACCTGGCAACTGAAAACTCGCAGCTCGTAGCTCGTAGCTCGTAGCTGAAAATCGACCCAAAACCGCCAATCCAGCCGCTAACTTCTTACCGGAGAATATTTTGACGACGAAGCCATTTGCAATCAGTCGCTTGCAAGTGGTCGCCGCCCCTGGGCTCAACATTCTAAAGCACTTATCCCCGGGCAATAGAAATGAGGGAGGGGGAGGGGGTGTCCC
>DASRLB010000186.1:0-9435 GCA_035648695.1 Acidobacteriaceae bacterium
GAACGGCGATGCCCTTCCGCGTGGTCTCCGTTCCGCTGCACGACGGCAGCCATATCTACCTCGGCGTTTCGGAGCGCGATGAGCTGCACGTCCTGCGGAAATTGCGCTGGCGCTTCCTGCTGCTATGGCTGCTGAATGTGCTGCTGGGATCTGCGATCGTATTTTTTACGGCCCGGCGAATGCTGCGCGACGTACAGGAAATTACCAACGCTGCCTCGCGGATCGGCGAGTCGGATTTGAGCAAGCGGGTGCCCGCTACCGGGCGCAACGATGAAGTGGGCCAACTGGCGTCGACGCTGAATCGAATGCTCGACCGTATTGAGAAATCCATCCACCAACTGCACACCATCACCAACTCGCTGGCGCACGATCTGCGCAGTCCGCTGACCGCGATTCGCGCCAAGCTGGAGATGTCGCTGACTGCGGACGCGAAGGGGCCGGAGGTGGATTCGATTGTGGCGGCGATCGACGAGATCGATATGCTGACCGAGGTCCTGACGCGGTCGCTCGATGTTGCCGAGGCGGAGGCGGATGCGCTGCGGCTGAACCGCACCGTCATCGACCTGAATGAGCTGTTGCAGGTCATGATCGAGCTGTATGAGCCCTCGATGTCGGAGAAGGAATTGCGCATCGAGCTGCGCCGTGCGGCGCCTGTTGAAGTGTTCGCCGATGCCGCGCTGCTGCATCGCATGTTCGCGAACCTCTTCGACAATGAACTGAAACATCTGCCGCCGTCCTGCTCGGTGACGATCTCTCTCAACGCGGTCGGCGACTTCGCCGTTGTGGTGCTGGAGGACGATGGCGCGGGCTTCACGTCGCAGATCAGTTCGAGCATGTTCCAGCCGCGCGCCAAGGGGCAGGACTCGCGGGGCTACGGCCTGGGGCTGGCGTTTGTCGAGGCGGTGGTGGGCGCGCACAGCGGAGAAGTCGTCGCCGAAAACCGCGCGGAGGGTGGAGCGCGACTGACGATCCGCCTGCCGCTGGCCGCCGAGGACCAGCGTACGCGGGCGTCTTCGACGGTGGCAGCCCTACAGTAGTAGCCGCCGCATGTCGCGCCGGATAAAAAGTTCCTGACGGCCCTGCCTGCCGTGTTAGCATTTCGCCCACAAATACTTTCAGTTGAGGGGCCCGCATGAATACTCCCACCGGCGATTCAGTTAAAAGCGACAAGCATCCGATCGAGGTCAAAGCCAAGGTCCGGTTCATCGACAACTGGCATTCGTTCGTCACCGCCGTCGCGCCGGTCCTCACGGTCGGGAGCTTTGTCGTTGGGTTCTTATTCAGTGCCCATCAGGCAAAGCAAACCGCGGATGAAACCCGCGCGGCGCAATGGCGCGAAGCCCTGCAAAAAGTGACCTTCGACGAGCCCAGCCTGGTGTCGACCGCTTTTATCATGGAGACCTTCGATGACGACGACGATTTCAAAAGCTCCGCCCGACAGATCGAACGCACCATCCTGTACCAGACGGAGCGGCCGGAGACGTTCGACCTGGTGTTCTTCAACATGCTGTCGAACCTGCAAGACGCGGGCGACGTGAACGACACGCTCCAGGTTGGCAGTTCGATCCAGGAGCGTCTTACCCAGTTGTGGCAAGCCGCGGTGAAGAGCGGTTTGAAGGGCGCCGAACCGCAAACCTTCGACTACTTCATCCGGAAGCCAGCTCGCTTCTACTCGCCCGTCACGCAGAGCGCTCAACTCAACCGGGTTTACGTTCTGCTCTGGCAGTGGGACTCTTTCAGCCACGGCATCGCCTGCTTTTTCGATAGAACGGACAACGAATGCCCGCATCCAGCGTTGACCGGGGTGCGTTTCGATACGGTGACGATCGTGCAACAGGAGTCGCCCGTGAAGGCGCCAGCTACGACAGCTTTGAAGGTCGTGGCGGCGTGCGAGGTCGATCGCGATCAGGCGCTCGGCACCTTCTACTGCAAGAACGATACGGACGACAGCGTGGGACAGTAGAGGACTTCCGGCGCGCCCGCTGTAGCGCCACGATGGCCCGCCCTCCCGGGATTTCGATGACATTTGTCACTTGTTCCCTGCGAGGCGCTTTGCAAGTATCGTCCCATGCAAATTTCTACTTTGGAGTTGAAGGAAGCGCTGCGGGCCGAGCGTGAAGCGTCGTTCTTCCGGCTGCGGGGCGGCTATCCCGTTGCTCTCGCCGGCGCGGTATGGTGGGCGGGGATGGGGCTCGCGGGATATCGGTTGCACACGCATTTGCAGTGGATACTGCTGACGTTTTATTGCACCGCGTTGCTCTTTCCGCTGGCGATATTGTTCGGGCGTTTGTTCCGGAACAACTTCATGGCGGACAGGACGGCGGTGTCGGAGGTGATATTCCCTGCGATGGGTTCGATGCTGCTGTTCTGGCCGATGGCCATCACGGCGTTCTGGGTCTGTCCCGAACTCGTGCCGCTGATTCTCGGCGTCGGGATGTCGATCATGTGGCCCGTGGTCGGCTGGAGCTACGGGCGAACCGCGCTCTACAGCACCCACGCTGTGGTGCGGGCGGTGGTGTGCTTCGTGTTGTGGAGATGGCTGCCGTCGGGCCGGTTTACGGTGCTGCCGCTGGCGGTATCGGCGATTTATCTGGCGACGGTGGTGGTGCTGCTGGTGGCCTCGTCTAAGTCGAGGCAGCCTGCTCGTTGAGGAGTGCGACGAACAGATCATAGCCCCTGTTCGTCGCGATGCTCAGAGCGGATTCGCCCTTGCCATTTTTCGCGTCGACCGCAGCGCCGCGCTCGATGAGCAACCGGCCAAGCGGTACCGCGCCTTCCACCGCCGCGAGCATCAGCAGTGTCCAGCCGTTGCTGTTGGCGAGGTTGGGGTCGAGGTGCTGGTCGAGCGCCGTGCGCAGGGCAGCTTCGTCGCCGCGTTTGATGATGGTCTGGGCTGCTCTGTAGGAAATGGGCATCGGGATTCTCCGTTCGTTCGCGGAGGCCTACTCCGCGAGATGCTGTTTCTTTTCGCCAAAGTCGGCACCGAAATAAAAGCGCTCGACGACCATGCAGAAAATGTGTTCGAGCGCGAGATGCGACTCCTGAATATTCATCGTCGTGTCCGACGGGATGATGACATTGATGTCCGCGAGCGAGGCCATGTCGCCGCCCTTGTTGCCGGTGTAGGCGACCGTATGCAGACCCATCTTTTTCGCCAGCTTCAGCGCCTTGATGCAGTTCTTCGAGTTGCCGCTGGTCGAGATCGCCAGCAGCACATCGCCCTCGATGCCGAGCGCTTCAACCTGCCGCTCGAACACATTGTCGTAGCTGTAATCGTTGCCGACGGCGGTGAGAATGCTGGTGTCGGTGGTAAGCGCGATGGCGCGCAGGGCAGGGCGGTCAACTGTCAGCCGCGAGACGAACTCGGCGACGAGATGCTGCGCGTCGGCAGCCGAGCCGCCGTTGCCGCATACCAGCAGCTTGCGCCCGGACTTCATGGCCGCGGCTGTAACCTGGCCGGCCTTGACGACCGCGTCGTGAATGGCCTCGTCGGCAAGTACAGCCGACATGGTGGCGATGGATTGAGCAAGTTGGCGGCGGACCAGGTCCTTCACGGTGACTCCTGTAGTGCGGTGACGGCTCGAAAGAGAGCATACCTCAGCGGCTATGCGGACGGTTTCTCACCATGCTCGTTGGATGTCAGTTTGTGCCGCTTCTACTGTCCGCTAACCGGCGTTCTCGCCGATGGCCTCGACCAGCGCGGCTCGCAGGGCCTCTTCCTCTTCGCCAGTCAGCCGCGCGCCCATCCGCGTCAGGTAGAACACGTCGATCGCGGTCTCGCCCTCGGTATCGACCAACGCCACTTCGACGTTGTAGCCCAGGCTGCTCAACGTCGTGCTGATCGCGCGCAGCAGCCCGGGAACATCCTGCGCCACCACTTGCAGCAGCGTGCTGTGCGACGACGCGCTCTCGTCGAAGTCGATCTTCGTTGCGACTTCGACCAGCGGCTTCTTCCTGCGGCTCTTGCGCCGCCCCGCGATCATCGCCTCCGCCGACGCCCTGCCTGAAACGATCTCCCGCACGCTGTCGATGAACCGTTGGCGTTCGCTCGCATTCAGCTCCAGCGTGCGAAACGTGTCCGTGAAACGGAAGCTGTCGACCACCACGCCTTGCCGGTCGGCGTAACCATCGGCGGTGACAACGTTCATGCCCCACGCCGCCAGCGCACCGGCGATGCCGGCAAACAAACTCGGCCGGTCGCGCGTGACGACCGTGATCTCGTTGATCGCCTGCCCATGCTGGAACTCGATCTGCATCGGCTCCTGGTCGAACCGCTGCGCCATGTCGAAGTGCAGCCGGATCTGCTCCGGCGAGCGCGTCGTCAAATACCTCTCCGGAAAGCCTTCGAGGAACGCCTCTACCTCACGCTTCTTTCCCGGGAGCAGCGCGACGACACGGTCGATGCGGTCGTCCGCCCCGGTGGCCCGCACGCGCTGCTCGTCCACGCTGCGGTCCATCTGGTTGGCCGCGCTCATCGAGAGCCGCCACAAATTCTCCGCCTTCCACGGCGTCAGCGCGTCGGGATGCACTGCCTGAATATCGGCATACGTCAGCAGCGTCAACATGCGCAGCATCTCGGGCGTCTGCACCTTGGCGGCGAAGACGCGCACCGTTTCCGCGTCGAAAATATCGCGCCGCAGCGCAGCCGACATTTCGAGGTGCATTCCGATCAGACGCATCACCTGGTCGGCGTCGTAGAGGTCTACTTCCAGCCGCCCGAGCACGGCCCGGGCCATCACCGCGCTCTCTTTGGCGTGCTCGGCCCCGGCGCGTCCCTTGCCGGTATCGTGCAGCAGAGCCGCCATGTAGAGCAGCTCCGGAGTTTGCAACTCGCGCACCATCTGGCCAAACTTTATCCGCCATTCCGGGCTGCTCTTCGACGTTTCCGCTTCCAGCCCATGCAGCGTGTCGATCAGCACAAACGTATGTTCGTCCACCGTGTAGCGGTGGTATGCATCGCGGATCACCAGCGCATCGATGCCGTGAAATTCCGGCAAAATCAGGTCGAGCAGGCCCAGCGCATGCATCGTCCGCAGCGCGGCGCCGGCATACTCGCCCGTAAGGACCGCGGACAGGCTTCGCCACAACCCCGGCCCCTCTTCCAGATGCGCGCCCAGCAGCGGGATCGCCCGCGCGATCCGCATCTCGCTGTCCTGCGCCAGCGATGCGCCGGTCCGCGCGATGGCCATAAACACCCGCAGCACAATCTCGGGTTCCTCCGCGGGATCGATCCCGGGCGGCAGCACGGCGTCCAGCTCCAGCCGCCCGTCGCGCAGCCGAAAGCCCTCTTGCCCAGTCACTTTGAGCTTCCGCACCGGCACCGGATGCAGCTCCAGACCGGCCGACTCCATCTCCCACGCCATGCTGCGCTCGATCACGCGCGCGTTGCGAAAATATGCGCGCATCCAGTACGCGCCATCCACGGGCGCACTTTCAGACGGCTCCGCAACCCGCCCCAACCCGACGCGCACTACCGCGGCCGCATCCTGCGCCTGCCAGTCGAGCACGTTGTCGTCGCGCTCGTGCCGGTAGTGCAGAAAGCAGCGCACCGCCGCAAGAAATCTCGTCGCCGCGCCAAACTCTCCGCCGGTAAGGCCGCCTTCGGGCTTGCCCATCCAGCGCAGCGTGGCGAGCCACTCGCACACATGCGCATCGCGCAGACCGCCCGGGCAGTCCTTGATGTTCGGCTCCAGATGGAACAGTGTTTCTCCATACTTCGCATGGCGGACCCGCGTCAGCGCCAGCAGCTCCGCGCGTATGGCCTTGGCATCGCGCGCCATCATTTTGGCGATGGCCTTCGTTTCGAGCTTCTCGAAAACCGCCGCCTCGCCCGCCACCAGCCGGCGGTCGAGCAGCGACAGCCCAAACTCCGCATTGCTCGAATTGAACCGCTCGCACTCGCCCACCGCGCGCGTCATCGGCGACACGCGCAGCCCGCAGTCCCACAGCGCCTGCGTCGTGCGGCGCACCGCTTCCTTCGGCGGCTCGCCCTTCTCCATGCAAAACATTACGTCAATATCGGAGTAGGGAAACAACTGCGCCCGCCCGTATCCTCCGATCGCCACCACAACCACTCGCCGGGCCGCTTCCGGATCGCGCTCCGTCTCCGCGCTCCACAGCCGCGCCAGCAACTCATCCACCAGCTTCGCGCGCGCGGCGATCACCGCGACCCCATCGCCGCTCGCCTCAAACTCGCGCCGGATCGCCTCCATCCGCCGCACGTATTCCTCGCGCATCGTCTCGTTGTCCGTGGCCGTTACCCCGCTTTCGTCAAATTTCTTCGCCGACCCAAGCCTCCGCTACCGTTCTCCTTCTAGCGCAAATCTCCCGATGGTGTAGTGGCCCGAAATAGGTCGGGCCTTCAGCCCTCTGGTTCATCTGGGGCTGTGACCATGGGGCTTTGCCCCATGCTGGTATAGCGCGGGCCTTTGGCCCTCTACACCATCGGCGGATCCGCTCTAAAACATCGGCGGATCCGTTCTAAAACATCGGCGGATCCGTTCTAAATACATCGGCGGATACGCTCTAAAACGTCGCACTCCAACCTCGCGCCCTTGGTTCTGCTACAGGGCAATGTCCCCGCGCTCGTCGTTGCGGATCCTGATCGCCTCATCGATCCGCGAAATGAAGATCTTTCCATCGCCGATCTTGCCCGTCCGGGCCGCCGTGCTGATCGCATGCACCACGCGGTCGAGCATGTCGTCGGCCACAAAAAGTTCGAGCTTCACCTTGGGCAGCAGGTCGATCTCATACTCGCGCCCGCGATAAAACTCCGTGTGGCCCTTCTGGCGCCCGTGCCCGCGCGCCTCCAGGATCGTCATCCCCGACACGCCCACTTCTACCAGCGCATCTTTCACCGCATCCAGCCGCGAAGGCTGTATCACCGCTTCAATCTTTTGCATCTCCGCCTCACAAGCCTTTGCCTTATTCACTATTCACTATCGACCATTCACTGCTCTCAGTTCGGATCGAACTCATATCCCTCTTCGCCGTGCTGCGTCAGGTCGAGCCCTTCATGCTCATCCTCTTCACTTACTCGCAGACCAATCGTCTTATCGACCAGGAACAGGATCACCAGCGTTCCCACGATCGAAAGCGTCCACGCAATCACGACGCCGACCAGTTGGTTGACCACCTGAAAATGGTTGCCCTCAAAGAATCCTGTCGCCTTGCCCGCGCCAAAAATCGGATTGATCACCGAGTTTGCAAACAGTCCGGTAAGTATTGCGCCCAGCGTCCCGCCCGCTCCGTGCACGCCAAACGCGTCCAGCGAGTCGTCGTACCCAAACCAGTTCTTGACCTTCACCACCATGAAGAAGCAGAACACGCCCGCGAACAGACCGATCCACAGCGCGCTCATCGGGGTCACGAACCCCGAGGCTGGAGTAATCGCGACCAGTCCGGCAACCGCGCCTGAAATCCCACCCAGTGCCGACGGCTTGCCGTTGCGCATCCACTCCGCCGCGCACCAGCCGATGGCCGCGGCCGCTGCGCCAAAGTGCGTTGCCACAAACGCCGATGTGGCCAGCCCGCTCGCCCCCAGCGCCGACCCGGCGTTGAACCCGAACCAGCCTACCCACAACAGGCACGCGCCGATAAAGCTCAATACCACCGAGTGCGGCGGCATCGGCTTCTTCGGGTATCCGAGCCGCTTGCCCAGGTACAGCGCCATCACCAGCGCGCTGACGCCGGAGGTCACATGCACCACCGTTCCGCCGGCAAAGTCCAGGCACGGAAATTTCCCGGCCCAGCCGCCGCTCGCCGTGGCATTCAGCACGCCGCCCACGCCCCACACCATGTGCGCCATCGGGCTGTAGACGACGATTGCCCACAGAATCATGAACACCAGCATCGCCGAAAACTTCATCCGCTCGGCGAACGCTCCTGTAATCAGCGCCGGCGTAATGATCGCGAACATCAACTGGTAGATCATGAAGGTCTGCGCCGGAATCGTCCCCGCATACGCCGGGTTCGGGGCCAGGCCCACTCCACGCAGGAATACGTTGTGCAAGCCGCCGATAAATGCGTTGCCCGTCCCAAAGGCCAGCGAGTAGCTCACCAGCGCCCACAGAACGGTAATCACGGCCATCATGGCGAAGGTCTGCATCATCGTGCCGAGGACGTTCTTGCGCCGCACCAGGCCGCTGTAAAACAGCGCCAGCCCGGGGCCGCTCATCATCAGCACCAGCGCCGCGCTGGTCAGCATCCAGGCGTTGTCGCCCGCGCTCTGGGCCGCTGCGATGGCCTTGGCGTTCTCGCCCGCCGTTTTTTCGAGTGCCGCGATCCGGTCGGTCTGCGCCGTCGCCGCGGTCTGGGCGAAACTCCGCCCCACGCACAGCGCGCAGCACAACGCCAACAGCAACACCGCGCCCAATTTGCGCCCACGTCCCGCCGGATACAGCTTCGCCCTCAAACGCATATGTCGGTCACCCTGTTCCATAAGATCAAGTGAAAAAGATACTTCGGCATCTGCGCCGCGCGGCACAGCCCTCCTAGGGGAAGCGCTTGCCCTAGGCCAGTTTCGGCCCCATCGGCAAGCTGATTTGAAGCTATTGCGTCTACCATACACAACCTTGGCCCCAGCGCAAAATCCGCGGCTTGTCCATCCCTAATTCCTGTTCCTGTCGTTGTACCCTTGTCTGCATGACTACTCTCGCCAAGTTCCACCGCTGGTCCGACATTCCACTCGAAGAACTGAACCCTCTGCTCAAGCGCCAGTTCGTCTCGGGCGAGCAGGGAACCATCGCCCACATCCACCTCAAAAAGGGCTGCATCGTCCCCACCCACGTCCACCACAACGAGCAGTTTTCGGCGGTCATCAGCGGCGCCATGCGCTTCACCCTCAACCCCGGCGGCGACGCCGAGGTATTCGACCTTGGCCCCGGCGACCTCCTCATCATTCCCGGCAACGTGCCGCACATGGCTCAAGCGCTCGAAGACACCCTGAACCTCGACGTCTTCACTCCTGTCCGCGAAGACTGGGAATCCGGCAACGACGCCTACCTTCGCCGCTAAAGCTGTCAAACCCGCCAGCCTGCAAAACGCTCAGGGGTGGCTCCCAACCGCTTTCGGGTCCGGTGCATCCAACGGGACAGGCTACAACTCTCGCTCGTTGGGAACGCGGTTGGCATCATAGACGCCCTCTATTTCTTTCTGTAACAATCCGTTGTCGTTCGCAGCTAAACCTTATCCGCCCGTAACGGGCACCTGGAGCAAGACACCATGAGCAGCACAGAACCCCGCAGCGTAAAGATCGGCAACCGCCAGCTTGGCGCCGGCCACCCCTGTTACGTCATCGCCGAAATCGGAATCAACCACAACGGCGACATCGATCTGGCCAAACGCCTCATCTCGGTAGCGGTCGCCGCCGGCTGCGACGCCGTCAAGTTCCAGAAGCGCACCGTCGAAGTCGTCTACACCGAAAAGGAACTGGCC
>DASRLB010000187.1:0-18724 GCA_035648695.1 Acidobacteriaceae bacterium
AAGCCCGAAGAAGGGCATCTGGACTGGTATCAAAAGCCCGCGACGCTGGGCATCGCGGTGCTGGCTATTCTAGTCGTGCTCAATCTCGTATTTGCATAACTCCGAAAGGAAAAATAATGGGCTTGGATATTCGCATTCCTCTCGGACTTATCTTCCTTATCACCGGCGGCCTGTTGACGATCTACGGCTTCGCCACGCGCGCGAATACCGTGTTGTACGCGCCTTCGATGGGCGTCAACCTCAACCTGGGATCTGGTATCGTCATGGTGCTATTCGGCTTGACGATGTTTCTTTTCGGATGGCGCCGCCGCGCCTAAAATAACCTGGTGATAGGCGGAAAGGTCAACAAGAGACATAGGCCCAGCAACGTGAAAGCAATGATATTCACGCGACCCATGGGGACCGTCTTAGCCTTCCAGCACCAATTGAGTAAAACCCAGCTTAGTAGCCAGATAAGAATCGCTGTCGTCGTCACGCCAGAAAGTGGGCCAGTGCGCTTATAAAAGATAAAAAGACTTTTAATTGCTGGGACTGTATCGCCGGCCACGGTACATACTCCAAGTGCGAATAGGCCAATACCCGCCGCCAGAATTGCTGCTGCTCCGGAGCCGTTAGGAATCGAGCTATCAGTCAGTGAATCGGTTTGCGTGTCCAAAAGATCACTCTCCGTGCATTAGATGAATGACGCTGCCGCCCTGCGTTGGCGCGTATTTATTGATCATCGCTCCGGAAAACCCGGCGATACCGGCGCTAAGAAACGAAACCACGGTAAACAGCAGCACTGCGGATCGGAGTTGGGGATGGTTCTTCAAGTCTCGCCCGTACTTCGCAAAAACGAATGCCACCATAGTGATCGAAATCGGCGTCACCCACGCCACGTGTTCCTTCCACTCCATGCCGAGCGAATGCCAGCCTATGGTTGCGGGACTCGACTTCAAGAGTAGTTGTGGAAATCCCGAGAGGTCCGCCGTGCCAGCCGGCGCAACAGCGCGGTACCACGGATAAATTACGTAGGCGCCGGTGAATACCGCCGCCCACGCCAGTATCACCATAGCGAATAAATAA
Organism: Acidobacteriaceae bacterium; assembly: GCA_035648695.1. Taxonomy (GTDB): domain Bacteria; phylum Acidobacteriota; class Terriglobia; order Terriglobales; family Acidobacteriaceae; genus Granulicella. The sequence goes on from DASRLB010000187.1 coordinate 1,066, forward strand.
ATGCGAAGAAATCTCGTGCCATCGAGATTCGACGGCCCTGCGGCCCCGGGAAACGATATTCGATATAACTCGAATATCGCTCCCGAACACGCCAGGAGATACAGAGCGCCGAAACCCATACCGTGTATCAGGGTCCACAAGCCACGCATGGTGATTTCCATTGCAGTCTCCAGCGTTCAACGAGTTACTTCTGCACTCCGAAGGTAAACACCGTCGTCGATTGCAGGGTCTGCCCCGGCCTCAGCACCGTCGATGGAAACTTCGGATGGTTAGGTGAGTCGGGAAAGTGCTGCGTCTCCAGGCACAAGCCCGCATTGCGGGCATACTTCGTTCCGGAAATTCCTACAAGCGTTCCATCCAGAAAATTGCCCGAATAAAACTGCACGCCCGGTTCAGTTGTTGTCACCGTCAAGGTGCGTCCGCTCTTTGGATCGAGTAGGCGCGCGGCCAGGTGCAATCCCGCGCCCGCGCCATTCAGCACAAAGTTGTGGTCGTATCCGCCGGCAATCTTCAATTGGGCGTTGGCATCATGGATCCGCGCGCCAACCGCGGTAGGCTTGCGGAAATCGAACGGCGTTCCCTCCACCGGGTCCAGCGCGCCCGTCGGGATCAGCGTCGGATCGACCGGCGTATAACGGTCGGCGTTCAGCATCAGCTTTTGGTCGAGGATCGTTCCGCTATTCTCTCCCCCAAGATTGAAGTAGCTGTGGTTGGTCAGGTTGACGACGGTCGGCTTCGTTGTCGTCGCGCTGTAGCCGATGTGCAGCGAATTGCCCGCGAGCGTGTACTCCACGTGGACGGTCAGTTTGCCGGGAAATCCCATGTCGCCATCGGCACTTACAAGGGTCAGTTCCACGCCGTTCGGCAGCGCGCGGCCGGTCCAAACCTTGTGGTCGAAACCCAGCGTCCCTCCATGCAGAGCGTTGGGCGCGTTGTTGATCGGGATATGGTAGGTGTTGCCATCGAGCGAAAACGTGCCCTTGGCAATGCGGTTTCCGTAGCGTCCGACGATCGCGCCGATGTAGGTGCCGCCGTCGAATTCGTAGCCCGCGACACTGCTAAAACCGAGTACGACATCGGCGCGGTTGCCGCTGCGGTCGGGTGCGGAAATGCTGACAACGTGCGCGCCAAACGTCGTGATGCGGACCGTGAGAGCGGAGTCCGTCAGCGTATAAATCTGTACCGGCGTGCCGGCCTTCGTCTTGCCCCAGTCTTCGCTCTTGACCGTGGTTTGCGCTGCGATTGCCGCCGCGGAAACTGCCAATATGCCCATCACGCTTGCTGCCGTAACCATCCGATTCATGAAGTCTCCCGTAACTCGATTCCTCGCTGCACAACCATGCCGGAAAATCCGACGCTTCAAGTGTAGCGCCGAGAATGCTTCTGGTGGGCGTTAGATAACTAAGCGCCCACGACTTTGCCCATAAATGGGTCGCTGTAGCTCGACCGGCCGGTTTCCACGCGCCCTGCGTACCGCTTTTCAAAATGATCGAATCCGTCGGCCCTGAGACTAAAGTCATACCACCCAAAACTCCTCGCAAGGTCCAGGACAACGACGTTGCTGAGCGGTCCTGACACTATCTTCCTGAGCGGGGCAGCGCCGTAAGCGTTATCGACGATCTCGACGGTGACCGGTGTCGTTGCCTTGAGTCTGAGCGCAACATTCCCCGTCAGGAGCAGCGGATTTTCGGAATGTGCCTCGTACTCGCACGCCACAGTAAGCCCTGGTTCATGCGCATCGCCAGTAAAGCGCCGGAAAAACCCGTTCGGCGCGTCGATGGACAGGTAGTACCTCGCATCGACGAACGTGTCGAGCGGCCACATGTCGCGCAGACTGGCACCGGCGGCGACAGTGTAGGACGCGGTACGACGCAGCTTTGTGCGCCGCACACAGACGTTGAACGGCGCGCCCACAGCGTGTTTTCCGAATATGTCGTTGGCAGCCCGCAGATGTATTCCAACGCTCTGCCGATCGCTGTTCAAACCACCTTCGCCATAAAGTTCGTACGGCAGTGGACAGGAGGGGCGGACGCCTTTCTCTTGCCGCGCGACGAGCGTGGACGCCCTGGGATTTCGATTGACGCTCGCAATGTCCTCGGCACTGAGCTTGCGAAAACGCGCGGGCGTGGCTTTGAACTTCGCCTTGTGAATGTCTTCGACGAAGGGGTCGCGCTGGAGAAAAGGAAGCGACGGAGTCTTTCCGTCGAACCGACGAAAGATGCTGGTCAGATCGCCGGAAATGGCACGTCGCCATGGGCTGATGTTCTCCTCTGCAATCGTCGTCCCGAGTTTGGCGTTGAGAAATTTCTCCAGAAACTGGATCGTCGATACATGATCGAAAAGCTGTGAATTGACCCAGCCGCCGCGGCTCCACGGCGACGCTACGATCATCGGCACGCGAAACCCCATGCCAACCGGAGCGGTCCGCGCCTCGGCTTCAGGAACTCCATCGCGCACCTCGTCGGCGGCATAGGCGTATTCCGCCGCCGTATCGATACCGTCCGACGTTCGGCCCGTTGCCTTGTCCTTCGGATTGGGGGCAACATACGGCGGAATGTGATCGAAGTACCCGTCGTTCTCGTCGTAGGTGAGAATAAAAATCGTCTTCTTCCATACCTCCGGATTCTGCGTGAGAATGTTCATCACCTCGGAGACATACCACGCGCCATACCACGGCGCCGACGGATGATCGGAGAACTTTTCCGACGAGACCAGCCACGAGACCGTGGGCAGCTTTCCGTTGTGTACATCCGCGCGAAACTGATGCAGCGCGTCCCCCTTGGGCACGGCCAGCGTCCGCTTGGTCGCGCCATCCATGTAGGTCAACTCTGCCAGTTCGTGGAAATCCGGATCATCCGCGTTGGTTGAGAGGCCGCGTTGATGCAGGTCGCGGGCTGCCGGCGACAGCGCCGCGAGGCCACCCGCTTTTGCGCGTTCCAAATCGCCTCGGAAGACCGCGAGCGACGCTTGTTTCTTCGCGAGGTTGGCGCGGGATTTCGCATCGTTCGCCGCTCCCAACTTCGCGATCTCTGCCTCAAGCCGCGCAATCTCGCCCGGCAACGCCGCAATGTAGGTGGGCGCAAGCCGAGGCTTGTATTGCGCAAACCACTCCAGCGGGTTGTCGCTGAAATTTGACAGCCAACTCCGCTGCTCGGTCGTCATACCCACCGTAACGTCGAGATCGTTCTGATAAACCTTCCACGAAATGCCGTTCTTCTGCAGTCGCTCTGGAAACGTCATCCAGCTTTGACCGCCGATGGGGTAATCGCCGTTGCGCATACAGGCTTTGGAAGTCGCGTTCCGCGGATCGCGCACCGTTCCAGTCCAGAACATTGAACGGTTGGGCGAGGTGCTGGTCATCGCTCCCGAAAAGTGTTGATCGCAAACCGTAAAGGCGTCGGCGAGTGCGTAGTAGAAGGGAATATCTTCGCGGGTGTAGTGGCCCATGGTCAGCGGCAGGTGGGCATACTCGCTTCTGCCGGAACGTTTGGCATCGAGCCAGCGGTCGCAGTTGCCGAGGTTCCAGGCATCGACCTGGCTCTCGCGCGAGTGCGGCAGGCTGCCGGTCCACGTCGAGTCCGTGTTGCGGATGTCGAGCCGGAATGGCGCATACGTTTCGCCGGCGGCATTGGTTTGGAGCCACACCGGATTGTCGTCGGGAAGCGTAACCGCTCGCGGATCGTTGAAGCCGCGCACGCCCTGCAATGCCCCCAGCATGTGATCGAAGGAGCGGTTCTCCTGCATCAGGACCACCACATGCTCGGCGTCGAGATAGGAGCTTCCGGGTGCCGGATCGATGGCGAAAGCGCGCTCGATGGACTCTGGGAACACCCCCGAAAATCCTGCTCCTACTGCAATTGCCGTGGCGATCTTCAGAAAGTCCCGCCGTGTCTGCATCGTGCTCCTTCGGTATGGCGGCGGCCGGGAGAGCCGATCCACGCACGTCAAGTTTATCCTCTGCCTGGCAATACGGATGAGGACTCCGTTCTCCATGTCATTTCGGTCTTTTGAGGCGGCTTGCGCGTCGCCCTTGGCGTCTAATCTCGCATGGAATCAGGTACGGAACCGAAACGGCGCGTCACGATCATGCAACTTCTACGCCCTCATCGCAAGGCGCTGTCAGTGGGCCTGCTCGCGATCGCAGGCGAAAGCGTCGCCGACCTGCTCACACCATGGCCGCTGAAGATCGTGCTCGACAATGTGCTCGGACAGACGCACAAAAAGTCCCACGGCTGGCTCGACGCCGTTATTCAACGCACAGCAGGGACCGGGGTCATGCACATCCTCGAGTTCGCCTGCGTGGCGGTGCTGGCGATTGCGGTGCTCGATGCCATTTGCACGTATGGCGACAAGTATGTGACGACCAGCGTCGGCCAATGGGTCACGCACGATCTGCGCAGCAGGCTCTACGCGCAGGTGCAGCGCCTCTCGCTCACGTACCACGACCAGAACCAGACCGGCGACCTCATCAGCCGCGTCACCACCGACATCGATGCCGTGCAAACCTTCATCGTCAGCGGCATGTTGACGATGCTGGTGGACATCGTCACCGTGTTCGGCATGATCGGCATCATGTTCTACCTTAGCTGGAGGCTGACGCTGATCGCGCTGGTCGTCGTGCCGCCGCTCTTCGCGATCGTGTACACCTACACACGAAAAGTGAAAAAAGCTTCGCGCGATGTGCGCAAACATGAGAGCAAGCTGCTCTCCGTGGTGCAGGAAGTGCTGGGGTCGATTCGAGTTGTGAAGGCTTTCGCACGCGAGGAGTACGAGATTCAGCGATTGGAAGGAGAGAGCCTCGAAACGGTAGAAGCGTCGCTCAAGGCACGCGCGTTGAAAGCCCGGCTCGTGCCGATTGTGACGGTTGTGACAGGCATCGGCACCTGCGCCGTGCTTTACTTCGGCGGGAGGTCCGCGATCGAATACGGTCTCACCGGAGGATCGATCTATCTCTTCATCACCTACATCCGCAGCATGTACAAGCCCATGCAGGACATCTCGAAGGCGATGGACAGCTACAGCAAGGCCGATGTCGGCTACGAGCGCATTCAGGAAGTGCTTTGCAATGAGAACGAAATGTGCGATGCACCCGGCGCACGCGACCTTCCGCCGATTAAGGGACAGATCAGCATCGAGCACGTCGACTTCTGGTACACCCAAGACCAGCCTGTGCTCAAGGACGTCAACATTGAGGTCGAGCCTGGCAAGACGATCGCACTGGTCGGCCCCACCGGCTCGGGCAAAACGACCATCGTCAACCTCATCGCGCGGTTCTACGACCCGGTCCACGGTGTCGTGAAAATCGATGGCTACGACGTCAAGCAGGTGACGCAGGAATCGCTGCGCCGCCAGATTGGTTTCGTGTTGCAGGATACCGTTCTGTTCACCGGCACGATCTGGGAAAATATCGCCTACGGCCGCCCCGGCGCCTCGCACTCCGACATTGTGAAAGCCGCTGAAGCCGCCAACGCAATGGACTTCATCGACAAGCTGCCGGACAAGTTCGGCGCGGTTGTCGGCGAGCGCGGACTGACGCTTTCGGGTGGACAACGGCAGCGCATCGCCATCGCGCGGGCCATTGTCCGCAACAGCCCGATCCTCATCCTTGACGAGCCGTCCTCCGGGCTCGACGCGGCCTCTGAAGAACTGGTGTTCGAGGCGCTCGACCGCCTGATGCAGGGCAAGACCTCCATCGTGATCGCGCATCGCCTCTCGACCATCCGCAGCGCCAGTTGCATCTATGTTGTGCAGGAAGGCGGCATCGTGGAGAGCGGTACACACGACGAACTGCTGCAGCGCGAGGGCGGCGAGTACAAGGCCCTCTACGACATCCAGTTCAACAGCAGTCCCGAGGACGCGAACGCAACGCTCGCCTAAAGTTTTTGCAGCTCGGCGATGCGGCTTTCGACGATCTGAACATAAGCCTCGATTTGGTCAGCGGGAAAATTCCCGGCGCGGAAGGCGTCGGTTATTTGCTGATGACTCAACTGGCCCAGCAGCGATCCCATCCATTTCGCATCCGCTCGCGGCACGTTGTTGCCGATCCAGTCCAGCCCCGAACGCATCGCGTACGACTTCGCCATCAGTCCGGCCGATGCAAGCAGCACACCCGTCGGCGCTTTCGGAGTCGCGAAATCGACTTCCGTATCGGTGTTGCGTGTGATGAACTTCGAGCCTTTGAAACTGCTGATGTTGCCCTTCGAACGCGCGCGCGTCCAGCTAAGGCCGTTGGTGCCGAAGGTCGCGCCGATGTCGTTCACGAGAAAGATCTGGCGGTCGTTCTGCTTGTCGGAGTAGACGGAGTTGTTGACGTCTTTCAGGTCCCAGTTATTCATCACCGCCATCATCACGCGCAGGCCGTTGAACTCACGCTTGCCGTAGAACGGGTTCTCTTTCCAGTCCCATATCCCGATCTTGTCTTCGCCGCTGGGCTTGCGCTCGAAGCGCACGTCGATTACCTGTCCGGCGTCGGGCGCGCCGGTCTTCACGCGGCCTTCGCCACGCTTCAGTTGCAGGCCTTGCACTGTCGCCTCATGCAGCAGATAGTCGTCGTTCGCGAAATAGCCGACCGCCCACAGTAGCCGCGATGCCACGACCTCCGGGCGCGCCTCTTCGCCCAGTTTGACGCGCCACTTCTTGCCGTCGGCGTCCTTTACGTCGAACTTAGGGTTGGTGCCGTTCGAGTCTTCAGACACGAACACGAATGGCGGCTTGGGCTGGTGCTTCTCGCCGCCCTGCCCGAAGAAGAGATCGCGGCTGGCGATGTCGCCGGGGTCCTGCCACAAAACGGGATTGTGCACCGCGGAGGCTGGGAGCGGGTCGTCGTTGTCATTCTTGTCCGAATCTTTTTTCGCGTCCGAGTCCGCGGTTTTTGGCGGTTTCACGTCCGTTTGCTGCGATGCACCGCGATCGGGAGGCGGTAGGACGGGGACCGCATCCTGCCCATAGACAGGGAGGAAGGCAAAACTGAGTGCGAGCAGAACGAGTGGCATACGTGCCGTGCGTGACATGAATTTCTCCGTGCGCTTTTGAGTTTTGCGCCTTCCTATTGGAAGCATCTAACAACGTTTGCGATACTTGGCTGCTTGAAAAAACATTGCATCGTGACTCGCGGCATCCTCCTCGCCAATCCCCGCATCCCTCTCTATAGACGGTGGGACAACGACTTTGATGAAGAAAGATAGGGAAGTTTCGTGAAGCTTCTGATTCAACCTGAGGGTGGCATCGAGCCCCTGCTCGACGGCCTGCGCAAGGCCAAAAAAAGTATTCAGATCCTGATTTTCCGCATCGACCGCAGCGAGATCGAAAAGGCGCTGGTAGAGGCGGCCGGACGGGGTGTCGCAGTACAAGCACTGATCGCCTACACCAACCGCGGCGGCGACAAGAACCTGCGCCGCTTCGAAATGCGGCTGCTCGAACGCGGCATCACAGTCACCCGGACTTCCGACGACCTGGTGCGCTATCACGGCAAAATGTTCATCGTCGACGGCAAGGAGCTCTACCTGCTGGCGTTCAATTTCACGCACCTCGACATCAGCATGAGCCGCTCGTTCGCCGTTGTCGTTACCAAACCCGCCATCGTCAAGGAGGCGTGCAAACTATTTGAAGCCGACGTGAAGCGGGTCCCCTACGAGGCCGGGCACAAGGAGTTTGTGGTCAGCCCGGCGAACGCCCGCGAAGAATTGACGAAGTTCATCATGGGCGCGAAGAAGCAACTGCTGATGTACGAAATGAAGATCAGCGATCACGAGTTCATCAAAATGCTCACCGACAAAGTGTCGGCAGGCGTCGACGTGCGCATCATCGGAACGACGCCGGCCAAAGGCAGTCCACTGGCAATCCGCAAGCTTCCCATGCGGCTGCATGCGCGCGCCATCATGCGCGACGGCGAGTCCGCATTTCTGGGCAGCATGAGCCTTCGCAAACTGGAGCTCGAAGCACGCCGGGAAATCGGCGTCATCGTGCATGACGCCAAGGTCGTCAAGCAGATGGCTGAGATATTCGACAAGGACTGGAAGAACGCGGAACCCGTGGCCACCGCGCCGCAGGACGCGATGCAGACAGCTTTCGACATTTCCGCCAAGAAGGTCGCCAGGAGCGTCGCGAAAAAGATCAACGTCGGCCCTGTCGTCGAGCAGTTGTTGGACAAGGTTGCCGACAACAAAACCAACATCGACTTTCAGCCCGACGAAATGGCGCAGACCCTGCGTGAGGCCTTCCGCGAAGAAGTGCATGACGCCGTCGTCAGCACGCTACAGGACATGTCGAATGCCGCGACGGAAGCCGCCAACAGCAAAGAAGCTTCCGACGCGAAGGCGTAGAGGGAACTCTACTCGCCCTGCCGCGCGATGTACCGCAACGCAGCCAGGCTGGGCATGAACAGATAGGCCCCGCCGCGCACCGTAACGAAACGCGGCATCCCCGCAACATGCTTGCGTGGCCCGTGGCCTTCAGGCATCGAGAACGAGTCGGTAGGCTGTCCGCCGTACAACGGACATCGCGGGCCGAGCAGCGGATCGACCTCTCCAGTAAGGCCGTCGAAGTTGGCGTTCATTGCCCACGCGCTTTGAATGAATTCAAACTGTCGCGCGATGTTCGCGTTCATGCAGATGAAATAAATGCCTCGCAGCCCGGCCGCCACGGACGATGTTTCCAGCGCATCTTCCGGCGTCAGAAGCGTGCCGTACTCGCGGCCCCTACGCAACAAGCGATGAAAGCGCGTGGAGCTGATGACGTCCTGGCGCAAAGTTTCTCGCGGAAATCCGAGCGCACGCAACAGCCGCCGCAGCCACGTCGTATTGCCCGCAGGCATGTCAGCATTGCGCGGATTGGTGCGCCGGATATGTGAGCCCAGCGGACACCGCAAGCCACTCTCATCCTCGCCATAATTAAAATTATTCTGCGCCGCAGTCTTCGAATCGATGCCGCCAATGCGCTCCGTCGCCAGCGGAACGACGGGATCGCCGCTGCGATGCCGCCCAACCATCGCGGCGGTGATCTTCTCGCGCAGTTCGGCGTCACCCGCCGCCGCGCGCTCGGCAAACTGCCAGAACGCGGCGACATCTTGCTCCAACTGACGAAACACGAGGTACGATCCATTGCGCCCGAAGTCGAGTTGCGTGGGATTGTCCTCGGCCGATGGAAGCGCGGCGTTCGTCTCTGCGGGGAGCAGCGGACGGTCCGTATATTTTCCATACTCATTCGGATAACCCAGCAGAAATTCGCCAAGCGCAACTTCGTTTGTATAGTCGAGAGTCGGCACGGACGTATCACGCCTGCGCTTCCAGTCGATAGTCGGCTGGCTGATGCCATCCTTGAACCCGAACGGCTCGATGTCGTGCATGTTCGAAGTCAGCAGGCAGGCCACTTCATCAAATGCAGCATCCCAGTTCGCTCCGCGAATCTCCGCGCGCAGGGAATCGAGCATTCCCGGCAGGCAGTAGAGCAGCACGACGACGTGAGGCGTACTCGCATCATCGCCGCCCCACGCCCAGCCCGGCGGGGCATTCGGGCCGACATCGCCAAGCCGCCGCGAGCGGCTTTCATCGGCAGAAATTCCGGTGAGAAACTCATTTGAGAAGCCGGCCATCAGGTCATCCGGCAGCCCGAGCGCGCGCAGCCCCTGCATCGTAAATGCAACCTGCACAGCGGTCGCCGGGGCCTTGTCCAACTCGACGGCATTGCCAATCGAAGCGCCCGCGAGCCACTCGCGCGCAGCCGCGGCGTCGCGAACCTTCAGCAGCAGAAAGCACGAGTCCGTGAGCGCTCCGTAGCCGAACCGCAGCAGCCCTTGCACATCCCTAAAGTCGACGGATCGATTTGGCATCGCGGTATCCTCTTACAGCAGCCCGAGCCATGCGGAGGCTTCGGCTTCCGTCATGGAGCCGCGCTCGATCCCCTGGCGAATCGCCTCGTTGCGCTGCATCGCATACGCGCTGAGGCCGGGATGAGCGTTGTACCAAACCTCGGTGGGCAGTTGGTGGCGGCGAATGTAGTACTTGAATTTCTGCTCGTCTTTCGCTCCCTGCGCAATCAGACAGCGCGACGTCGGATAGCCGATGCCGTTGCTGAAAACGGCATTCAGTCCGAACGAGACCTTGTTGATAAAGTCGTCCATGTACGCTTCGAGACTGCCATCGTAGTTGCTCGCGAAGAACAGCCGCTTATGCCCGTCGATCCACACCCACCGCGCAAAATGAATTGTGCTCACCCGCGCCAGCCGGCCACGATTGTAGATGTGCTGCGTGGTGTATTGAATCATCCACAGCACGAAAACCAGCAACCATCGCCGAAACGGCCCCGGCTTGATGCTGCCGAATGCGCTGAACTGATTGTTCGTATCGCGGTCCTCGATTGCAGCGAGTGTGTTCGCGTGTTCCAGGTCGATGCGCGGCGCGATCTCCGGGTCGGTGGACTCGTGGCGCCACAGTAGAAAAATCAACAGAGGACTGAGAAGCAGCAGCACGGGAGCGAGCAGCAGCAGAACGATCGGCACGCCGATCAAATGCAGAATCCGCTTGAGTTCCCAAGCCGCAGAAGTTGGTTCCTGGGGTGTCAACGAAAGCCGCCCCTCCTGCACTTCGCCGCTGACAAACCGCTTCAACTGCGCGAAAATTCCAGCGGCGGCCTGCACCCGCAACGTCGCGTCGTGCGCCTCGATATACGTTTGCAGCGCGTCATAAAGCGCCATATTTTCACGTACGGAAAGCATGGTGCGGCCAAGCTGGTTGATGTACATTGCGGAGGCGGGAACATCATGCGCCCGCATCCATTCGGCGATATCGCGCCATGCGCTGAAACCTTCGCAGCAGGAGAAAATCTGCGCCAGCCCTGCCCCGGCGCGCTCCCCAAACTCCGCAAAAATATCCTCGTCGGGCCCGTCGAACTCGCCGAGGAACGCGAGGTAGGTGGGATAGCTCGGTGCGGGCAGGCCATAGACAGTAATGTCCGCCATCGTTCGGTCCGAGAGAATCACGAACCGAGCAAAATGCAGCCGCGGAAACTCTCCAAACGGAAACACACTGTTCGCCGGGTCCGCGTCGCCGCTGGCAACATTCATTGTCAGCAGCAGTTTTCGCAGGTACTCGATCCCCGCGGCGGGGACGGGCGCAGCGACCATGAAATGAAACTGAGGAGTCATCGGCTCAGAAATTTCGTAATTAGAACTGCAACGCGAAATGAATCAATTTCGTCTTGTCCCAATACACGACGCCGAGGTACATTCCCGGCCCGATCAGCCGAATCTCATCGCGAATCCAATGCGCGACCATCGACGTTTCAGAGTAGTCCAGAACGATGCAGTCCTTCTGATCGAGCCAGCTTTCGCCCTTATAGACCTTGGCCAGAATCGCAGCCAACCCGAACGGCGAAATCCGGTTCTTCAGCGTGCCGGTCGCGGCGTCGAAGTTCTTGCCCTGCCATGCGAAGTGATTCACCATTGACGCGATCTCCGGCGAATACGCCGTGCCAGATGCGATGATCGCCGTACCCTGGGCTTCGCCGTTGGGAATATCGCCGACGGGACTTGCACGAAACAGGTCATCCAGTTCGTCCGACGTCATGGCGAGAAGTTGTGGAATTGTGTAGCTCATGCACTGCACCTCGAAGTGAAATTCGCGGCCGCAGTAGACCCTCGGCGCGCGCTGCTCGGAAAATTGAAGCAAAGTACGGATGGCCGGGGGAGTCAAACTAAATATCTGCGCTGCGTCGCCGCATGTCAAGCGCGTAAATAGTGCAGATCATCAACTTGCGGCGTTTCCCTTCAAAATCACATGCGCCGCTTTTTCGCCGATCATGTATACCGCGCTGGCGATAAAGAACCCAGGAATTTTCGGAAACACCGACGCATCCGCAATCCGCAAACCCTCGGTTCCATGTACTCGAAAGTCGCTCGAAACTACCCCGCCCGCTTCGCGCGGCCCAATCGCGCAGGTGCAGGAAGCATGGTGCCCCCACGCATTGCTGCGCACATATTCTCGCAACTGGTCCTGAGATTGGCACGCGTCGCCGGGCAGCGTTTCTTCGTGAATAACGCCCTTGTGCCGCAGTTTTTCCGACATGCGGCGCACGAATCGAACGCCTTCGACGACGGAGTCGAGGTCTTCATCCCCGTCCGGCGTGCCTTCGCAAAAGTAGCGGAAATTGATCAGCGGAGTGTCCAGCGGGTCCGTCGAACGCAGCGTCACTTCGCCCGCGCAATTATTCGTATGCGCCTTCAGCACCGCCCACGTAAGGTAGTTGAGGTCCTCGGCAAACCACTTCGAGTAGCCCGGGAAATATCCCTGAAAACGTCCCAGCAGCGCGAGGCAGAAAATGTCCGGCAGCGGCCGTTCGGGCGCCGACCGCCGAAATACCGACAGCACCGCACCATTCGTGATGTAGGGACCGGCGCGCCGCGTCTGCCACTCGTGAAATTGCGGATCGGTCTTATCGAACTTCGCATCCTTGAAGACGGTCCACTCCTTGAAGTCCATCTTCTGCACGACCCCGACCTCATAGCGGTCCTGCAAATTCCGTCCCACACCCGGCAGGTCGACCCGCACAGGAATCCCGTGGCGGGCCAATGTTTCCGCCGGCCCCACGCCGGAAAGCATCAGCAACTGCGGCGTATTGAACGCACCACCGCACAGGACCACTTCGCGCGAAGCATACACGCGCCGCAGTACGCCAGCCTCGGCGGAAGGGCTCTCATGCGCGCGATAAAGATGCCGCCCTTCGAGGTACTCGACGCCGATAGCTTTGTTGTTCTCATCGAACAGTACGCGCGTCGCCAGCGCCCCTAACCGCACTTGCAGCTTTTCCGGCAGCCGCGTCGATACCTCAAGTACACGCTCCCGAGCTCCCATCCGCGCATGTTTGTGGGTCGTCAGCGGAAGATACCGCAGGCCCACCGAGTTGTCCTTCACCGTGCGCCAGTCGTTTGGGTCGAGCTGGCTTTCGACCAGCCAGCGCAGCCGCTCCCGCAATTCGCCAATATCCGCGATGGCCTCTTTGGCCGCATCGGCGATCACGCGAAACAGAGCGATGTTCTTGAGCGACAGCATCGGGATCGCCTTCTGCGTATGCAGCCAGCCGCCGAAACCATGCCGCGAAGGATTGATCCCGAACCACGAAAGAAAACGATGCAGCGGACGATGATGGCAGTTCTCCAGCCGCTCGAAAAAGTCCCGCATCCGCGTCGCCGACCACGACTCATCGCCGGTAAGCTTCGCAATATAGTTCCAGTCCGCATCATGCGGATAGATGAAGATCATCGCGTTGTGCGCCGTGCATCCACCCAGTGTCCCGGCCCGCGGATAGAGCACGCCTTGCTCCGCTGCCTGATATTTCGGGTCCGCTTCCTGCAACTTCGCCTCGGCATAATGCCGGACAAAAAAATCCCACTTCATTGCATCGTTCTCCGACGCAAACGCATGAAAAACCGGCACGTCATAATCTTCGGGGAGTCGACCGCTCCCGGCACTGGAAGGATCACCAACAGCATCCGCTTTCGCATCCTGCCCCGCTTCGAGTAGCACCACCGTCTTGCCCGCCTCAGCGAGCCGCGCAGCCAGCGTCCCGCCCCCCGCGCCCGACCCGACGACGATGTACTCGCACTCCGCATCTACGCTCATGCGAAAACCCTCAGAGTCCGTCGGTGAAGGGAAGTCAAAATCACGCGCTCGCTTTCTCGCAGTTTAGGATGGGGTGCAATCGCACAGATTATACTCAACCGCGATAATCCAAACGAGCTTACAGCGGAGGGCATTTCCCATGGCAATAGGGCCACTGGTCAACGACACGCTCATCAAGCTCATCGGCATCGAACGTCGATTCGACCCCCACTTCCGCCCCGCGTTCGACCGCGTCTTCCAGCGGCCGATTGCGCATTGCGCGCAGTGGGTCGTGCGCCGCCTGCACCCCAGCCGCGAAACCAGACTCTGCCAGGAAATGGAAATCCCCGGCGAAACCAAGGCCGCCGAAGACATCACCGCCTTGATGTCCCGCTTCACCGAACAGCGCTACAGCGGAGGCCGCACCGCCGAGCGCGCCGGCAATACCAAAACCTACGGCGTCGTCCGCGCCGAGTGCGAAATCTTTGCCGACATTCCCGCCGCAATGAAGCACGGCATCTTCGCCGAACCGCGCACCTTCCCCGCATGGATCCGCTTCGGCGGCCCCGGTCCGCTCTCGCCGCCCGACGTCGAAGACAGTGGCATCCTCAGCATGTCGATCAAGCTGATGGGCGTTCCCGGCCCAAAACTTATCGACGATGAGCGCCTCACGCAGGATTTTCTGATGATCAGCAGCCCCACCTTCACTACGCCCAACGTCATTGAAAACCTAAAGCTGCAAAAGCAAATCGGCGCTGGCACGCCGATATTCTATTTTCTCAAGCCGACCGACTCGCATTTCCTCGACCTCGTGATGCAGGGCATTTACGCGCGCATGAACAGCAGCCCGCTCGAAGTCCGCTATTGGAGCTGCGTCCCCTACCTCTGCGGCGAGGGCCAGGCGATGAAGTACTCCGTCCGGCCTTGCTCCAACCACCGCACGAAAGTTCCCTGGAAGATTCCAACCGACTGGCTTCGGCAGTCCATGGCAGCGGGCTTGGCGACATCGGCTGTCGAGTTCGATCTCATGCTTCAACTGCAAACCGACTCCAAGAGAATGCCCATCGAAAATGCCGGCATGGAGTGGTCCGAGTCGCTCTCGCCGTTCGTTCCCGTTGCGAAAATTCGCGTGCCCGCGCAGGTTTTCACGTCTCCGCAGCAGGCGAACTTTGCCCGCGAACTCTCGTATAACCCCTGGCACGCGCTCTCCGAGCACCGCCCCCTCGGCAATCAGAACCGCGCCCGCCTCCTGATTTACACCACCCTCTCGCGCCTGCGCCAGTCGATGAACCGCGAGCCTCACATCGAGCCCGACGGCTCTGAGCGTTTTCCCGGAAACTAGCCCGCCCCATCACCCGCAAGTGCGCACACTATTGCGGTTGCTTCCACGTCGCGGCGGGCGTATGCTGTTCTCGTTTCCAGCAATCCCAATCTAGAAGCTGCGCCGAACCTCGCTGGCGCGACGCCATGATGTACTGCTTCACTTTGTGTTCCGGGGCCAAATTCACGTTGATGGGTTGAGGAGAAACGACCGATGAAACGCCTGACGATCCGGGTCGTCCTACTTGTAGCAGTGTTTGTTTGCGCTGCCACGCTGCTCTCGTCGGTCTCCTGCAACCAGTCCGGACGTGTCCAGGATGAGGCACGCCGCGTCGGCCGTGCCGCCGCCTCTTTTCCCGCCGCCGACGAAGATTATTTCCACGACATGGATGGCCAGATCGCGCTTACCTCGGACGAAATCAGGGGCCGCAACATGTGGCTCGTCTGGACCGGCGGCGACGACCGTTTCTGGGACGTGATGACCAAAGCCAGTGTCGGCACGCTCGACCTGCTCAAGACCATTTCTGACTACCCCAGCCTCAAGGCGACCCGCGACAACCGCTGGAACTATCTCGGGGTCGTCAACGAACCGTGCTTCGAAAAAGCCACCGGCCCCGAGCCCGACCACTACGGTCTGTGGCTGGACAAGCGCAGCAAAGACTGTCCTGCCGATCCCTACGAAAATGAGACCAAGTATCCCGGAGTAAAAATTGGGGCCCGCGGCAAAAATATCCCCGTTGGCTCGTACTACGGCATGGCGACCGGCATCGTCGGCCTCCGCCTCTTCCCCAATCCCGACTTCGATGCGGCAGCCGCGAAAAAATGGGACGCTAAGCGCTTCTACACGGATCCTTCGTACTACAACGATAAGAACCTCGTGCGTCCCTACCGCGTCGGCATGTCGTGCGCCTTCTGCCACGTGGGTCCGAACCCCGTCCATCCTCCGGCCGACCCCAACAACCCCAAATGGGCCGACCTCAGCTCCAACGTCGGGGCGCAGTACTACTGGGTCGATCGCATCTTCGCCTACCAAGGCGACGCGTCCAGCTTCGCTTTCCAAATCTTCCATACCTCGCGCCCAGGCACGCTGGACACGTCTTTCGTCTCCACCGACAGCATCAACAATCCGCGCACAATGAACGCAGTCTATGGCCTGCCGTGGCGGCTTGCGGTCGCGCAGCGCTGGGGCAAAGAGCGCCTCACCGGCGGCCAACTCGATAACAAACAGTTCAACGATTTCTACAAGGATGGTCCGCTCACAAAGTTTTTCACCGCGCCCGACATCGTCTATACCGGCAAAATACTCAAGGATGGTTCGGACTCCGTCGGCGCACTTGGCGCGCTCAATCGCGTCTACCTCAACATCGGTCTTTTCAGCGAAGAGTGGTTGACGCACTTCCGTCCGCTGGTCGGCGGAAAGACAATCACGCCGATGGAAATCAGTGTCGCTAACAAAAACTCCGCCTATTGGGAAGCGACTGAGCAACAGACGCCGTATATGGCGCTGTTCTTCCTCAAGAGCACTGCGCCGCACCTGCTGAAAGATGCACCCGGCGGTTCCACCTATCTCAGCAAGGACCAGGCTGTGCTCACGCGCGGCAAAATTGTTTTCGCGGAACGTTGCGCGCGCTGCCACTCCAGCAAAGTACCAGAGCTGCCCGCCTACGCCGACCCCGGCAAATGCCAGGGCAAGAGTTATCTGAACTGCTGGGCTTCCTACTGGACCTACACCAAGACCGAGCAGTTCAAAGCCGACATGCGCAAGATGGTCCTCGCGCCGGACTTCCTCGACGCCAACTACCTCTCTACCGACATGCGCGTCCCGATCACGCTGCTGCAAACCAACGCCTGTAGCGCGCTCGCGACCAACGCCATCGCCGGCAATGTGTGGGACAACTTCTCCTCGCAGACCTATAAAGACCTGCCCTCCGTCGGGCAAATTCAGATCTACGATCTCGTCTCCGGCAAGGACATTCCGTACACCATGCCCGCCGGAGGCCGCGGCTACATGCGTCCCGCCTCGCTCATCAGCGCGTGGTCGACGGCGCCGTTCCTGCAAAACAATTCGGTGGGGCCATTCGATCCCAGCCCCGCGGTCGACGCGCGCATGAAAGTCTTCGAGGCCTCGATCGAGCAGATGCTCTGGCCTGAAAAGCGGGACCAGGACGCGGAACTCGGCGACAAGGCGCACGGCCACATCGATCGCACCACCGCGCAGAGCTACCTCACCGTTCCGGGCGGCTATCTGCCGGATGTCGCAAAGCCACTGCTGGCCTTCAACCAGCGCTTCTTCCCCTGGCTCGGCGACGCCGGCGAAATAAAAATCGGTCCCATCCCCGTGGGCACGCCCGTCAGCCTCATCTCCAACCTCGACCTCATGGGCGAGAATCGCGATCCCGTCTCCGTCGCCGAGCGCGACAAGGCGATACTCGCCTTCCTCACCCGCGCCCGTCACGACCTCGCCGCGCTGCCCGCGAACGCGACCGTTGAGCAGCAGAAGGCCGCCTTCGCCAACCTCGTTCCCGACCTCGTCAAGCTCAGCAAGTGTCCCGATTACGTGGTCAACCGCGGCCACTACTTCGGCACCGACCACTTCAAGGAAGAGCCCGGACTTAGCGACGCCGACAAGCGCGCGCTGATCGAATTCATCAAGACGTTCTAACTCACCAGGAAGGATGGGCCGGTGAAAAAGATCGTCCTATACCTCGCGATCATCATGGTCCTCGCGACCGGCTGGGCTGTGCATC
>DASRLB010000188.1:0-7670 GCA_035648695.1 Acidobacteriaceae bacterium
CTTCGAGCAGGCTCGCTTCCAGCTTCGTGGCGAGTTCGCGAACGTCTTCAACCTGGTCAACCTCGGCGCACCGTCGGCCTCCGTTACGAGCGGCACTTTCGGTCAGATCTCGGGCAGCGGCGGTGGCCAGCGCATCATCCAGGTTGGCGGCCGTATCCTGTTCTAACCCCAGTCACTCTTAACTCCAAGCGGGCGGCACTCATGTGCCGCCCGTACTTTTTGCGCACACATCTTTGGGTAGACAATGATTGTGCTCAATCAAAGGTTCCCCACCGGAGACAACCGCATGAAGATCGTTCGCCTCGCTCTCGGCCTCTTCACTCTGCTTGCTATTCCTGCGCCGGCGCAGACGAAGTTCGTCCACACCAGCGGCAAGGAAATCGTCGACGGCAACGGCAAGCCGCTGCACCTGCGCGGGACCAACCTCGGCAACTGGATGGTCCCCGAGGGCTACATGTGGCGCTTCGAGGGCGGGCCGCAATCTCCTACGGAGATCGAAAGGCTCATCGTCGAGCTCATCGGCCCGACCCGCGCCGCCGAGTTCTGGCGGCAGTACCGCGACAACTACATTACGCAGGACGACATCCGCGCCATCCATGCGCAGGGCTTCAACGTCATCCGCGTTCCGCTGCACTGGAAGTTCTTCCAGACCGATAATGCCGACGGCTTCCGCCTGCTCGATCGCGTCGTGCGCTGGAGCCGCGAAGCGGGACTTTACGTCGTCCTCGACCTGCACGCCGCGCCGGGCGGACAGACGGGCTACAACATCGACGACGGCGACGGTTATCCCTGGCTCTTCCGCGACGCTGGAGCGCAACGGCAGACCGTCGATCTATGGACCCGGCTTGCCCGCCATTACGCCAACGACCCGACGGTCCTGGGCTACGACCTGCTCAACGAGCCTGTGCCGAATTATCCGGGGCTTGAAGTGTTGAACCCGGATGTGGCGGCCTTCTACACTCGGCTTTCCGCCGCGGTCCGCACGGTCGATAAGCACCACGCGCTCATTCTCGGCGGAGCGCAATGGGACAACAACTTCAACATTTTCCAACCGCCCTTCGACCCCAACACCATCTTCACCTGTCACCGCTACAAGGCCGAACCGAATCAAGCCGCGGTGAAATCCTTCGTCGCATTTCGCGACAAATACAACGTGCCGATGTGGATGGGCGAAACCGGAGAGAACACCGACGAGTGGGTCGCGAGCTTCCGCAAGGTACTCGAAAGCAACGATATTGGCTGGGCTTTCTGGCCCTACAAGAAGATGGAAATCACTTCGGCGGTAGCAACGATTACGCCTCCACCAGGATGGGACCAGATCGTGGCCTACGCGAAACTGCCGCGCGGAATGGGCCTCGTCAAAGAGCGCCAGAAGCTGCGTCCGCCGCAGGCTGTCATCGATGCCGCGCTTGCCGGTTTGCTGCAAAATATCCGCTTTGCGAACTGCAAGCTGAACTCCGGCTACATCCACGCGCTGCTGCCAGATGCGCCGCAACCCTAACGGGAGAAGACGTCTCTGCGCGTCGCGATCCATCCGCACAGGACCATTGCCAGCGCAGCAAACAGCGGGACGCATAGCCCCAAGCGCAGCGATCCAGTCCGGCCCGACACCAGACCCGTCAGCAGCGGCAGCACTGACGCTCCAACGCCCGCGGCGACGAACACCGCATTGCCGCCCTCGCCGCAATGCAGCACACGCGCCAGCACCGCGGGATACGTCGGCCCGATGCCAAGCCCCAGCAGCAGCGCCGCGACCGGCACCAGCGCTCCGCCGTTCGCCGCAACCAGCAGCGCAAGAGCCGCGCTCATCAACCACGGACTCAGCCGCAGCAGCGGCTTCGCGGTCGATGTGGAGATTCGCCGGTTGGACTGCACGAGCCGGCTTAAGAGCAGCCCTGCCCAGAAGCAGGTCACCGCTCCGATGGTCGCGTCCAGCGTTCCTCCCGAGCGTTTGGAGTAGGTCGCCAGCCATCCTCCCGCGGCGCTCTCTATGCCCGTGGCCAGCGGCACCATCAGCAGCAGCGCAACGGGCGTTCGGCGCAACTGCCGCCACCAACTCGCGCCGGCCGAAACCGGTTCCGCGCCGACATGCTCCACCAGCAGCAGCGTGAGCAGGCCCAGCACCGCGAACGCGGCGGCGATCGCATACAGCATCCACGGCGCTCCCCACGCAGCCGCGCCCCGCAGCTCAAAGCCCGGACCAAAGCATGCGCCCAGCGCCCACAGCAGGTTCAGGCGCGTGATGTGCGCTGCGCGGTCTGCCGGGTAGCTTCGCGACACCAGCACGCTCACCGAGGTCATCACAATGCCGAGGCCCAGACCGAACAGCGCCATCGCCGCAAACGCGGTCCCATGCGAAGCCACCGCCAGCAGCGACGCCCCCAGCGCGACCGCGGCGCAGCCTCGCGCGATCGACCTCGGCAACGAGCCGCGCGACAGGACGGCGCCGCTCATCGACCCCAGGAAGAACAGGAAGAACAGCAACCCCGCCTGCTCATCGTTGAGCGACCACCGGGCCAGCAACACCGGCAGCAGCGCTCCCGGCAACACCAGGGCCACCCCTGTCGCCGTAAACGCCGCATACAAGACCGCGGCGCCAAACGATGCGTGTCCGCGCGCGCGCTGCTCTAGTCTGTGAGGTTCATCGTAGCCCACATTCGGGAGTGTTACACACTGTCGTTCGTTCAGTCACAATTGCAAGGCAGGGTGGGACATTTCGCGCGCAAAAATGAGCAGTTATCCATCACGTACATCAAACGTGTCATTACCTCCGTCATGGCAATGAGATACGTTTATGCCGCGAGGAGAAGATTGCGGCGTTATTGTTGAGGCATCAGGTGCTGAGGGGCGATCAAGCGCTACCAGGCTTCTGTCTATCTAAGTCACTCAGGAGCAGGTTATGTCGAAGGTTGCATTAATTTTACGCGCACTCAAGGATGATGAGTCCGGACAGGATCTCATCGAATACGCTCTCGTAGCGGGTCTTATCGGCCTCGGCGCAGTCGCCGCGATGTCGTCTTTGGCCTCAACCATTGGCACCGCCTTCAGTTCGGTCGGTAGCTCACTTACCAGCGCAACCTAGTCTTGCAGGTTGCGGCACGCGGGCCAGCTACAACTCTATCCATTCGCACGAACGGCAACCCACCGGCTGCTGTCCGTGCGAATTTCTTTTAATTACGCCGATGCAGCCGCCATATCTTCGGTTTTCATTCTTGCCGCAATGAGCATAACCGCGCACACGGCAAGCGAGACCAAGTAGTTCATGCTCGCCGTCATCACTACGGCTGCCAGCGGCAGGATAAGTAAGAGCAGGCTCCAGCGCAACGCAAGGTCATAGGCGCTATTATTTCTTCTTACTCGCCGAAGTAACGCATCCAGCTCGAAACTTAGCGGCAACAGCAGAAGCGTCAGGTCATGCGGCTGCATGTGATAGCTGACTAACATGGCAGCCGGCAGCGCAATCGACAGCGAAGCTTTCTGGCGCGCAGCGAAGACCATCACGATGCAGCACAGAGCGATGTTCAGCGCCAGTCCCCAGCTTGCGCCGTGAGTGAGGCCGAAGGTCAGGCCGTGCAGGTTGGGCATGTCCACGGGAAACATGCCGTAGTGGACCTTTGCCGCCGCGGCGTGGAACGCCGTCTGCCTGGTCATGTTCGACATGGCGTGAAAGTAGACGGAAACACCTGTCCTGCCGACCAGCGCGATCGAGACAACGGCCAACGCCGCCGCGCCCGCGAGAAAGCCGGAAACGACGCGCCATTGTTTCCACAGTAAAAATAAAACAAGAACAGGAATCGCGATCTGGAATTTCATCAACCCGAGCGAAAGCAGCAGACCGGCAAGGAAGGGGCGCTTCTGGCGCAACAGTACCCACGCTCCGCAATAGACCACTAGCAGCAGAAACGAAATCTGGCCCTGTAAAAGTGCGACGGAGACCCCGAAGAGGCAGCCATAGAACGCCGGCAACGCGATCCAACTTCGCTCGGCAAAATAGGGCAGCCAGGGACGCAGTAAAAATGCGTCCAGAACGAGAAGCCCTAAGTTCAAGCCAAGCCAGACGAAAAACGCCGCTCGGTAACGCAACAGCGATAGCGGTACAAAGGGCAGCGCCGCGAAGGATGGATAGAGGAAAGGCAGAGCGTTGGCGCGCGGGCCGACGACTGCATTCTGGACCTGCGCCTGGTAGTCGTAATCGTACAGTTGAGCGCCATGGCCGCTGCGAAGGACCGTTCCGGCGGCATAAAACGCGCGCAGGTCCACGTTGCCTTTCAGCGGCGCATCGGCCCCGAGGTAACACGCGGCGGCCTGGCACAACAGCAGCACGCAGACGACAATCCGCAATGCGGGGGCAACGCGCGCATTTCGATCGACACGTTGCTCCACAATCGTCACCAGAGGTGAGAGCCGGCCTGACTGGGTGGAAATTGCCGGCGTGACATTGTCGTTACAGCCGAAGCCCCAAGCGGCGTCTCGATCGGCATCAATGCGCCGGGTTCCCGGGCCAATACGACCGCTGCCCCGGATGCGTCGACCGCGCGGCTGAAGAAGTAGCCCTGGAACAAATCGCAGCCCATTTCGTACAGAGCGTGAAACTGCTCCCTGGTCTCAACGCCTTCCGCAACCACGCCGACGTTGAGTGAGTGCGCCATCGAAATAATTGTATTCACGATCGGCAACGTTCCGTCGGGGTCCAGCATGCGCATGACGAATGTTCGATCGATTTTCAGGATCGAAACGGGAAGTTGATGCAGGCGGTCGAGCGAGGAAAACCCTGTGCCGAAGTCGTCGATCGAGAATTTTATGCCTTTGGCCGCGAGCTTCAGCATGTTGTCCAGGGCCAGGGAACCCCGCGGCATGACACTGCTTTCCGTCAATTCGAGGTGGACCAATGCGGGGGCGATCTGGAACCGGCTCAGGATAGCCATAAGGTCCGCGGAAAACGTTGTCTGCACAATCTGCAGTGCCGAAACATTGATGGCAACCGGAACGATCTCCAGGCCGGCTTCCCGCCATTCCCGCAGTTGGCGGCACACCTCGTTTACGATCCAGCGGCCCACGGGGATAATCGTCCCTGTCGATTCCGCGAGAGGAATAAACAGGCTGGGGCTGATGAGCCTTCCATCTTCGTCGTGAAGCCGGAGCAGAGCTTCCAGGCCGTGCAGCGTGCCATCGGTATCCAGGATGGGCTGGTAATAGACTTCAAACCCGCTATACAGAAGGGCGCGCTGGATGAGACCTTCGATTCGACTCTCTTCCTGCGCCTGGAAACTCAATTCGCGCGAGAGCCTGACAAACTTTTCCGCGCCGCGCACTTTGGTAAGCGCCAGCGCCCTCGCAGCGTCTCTCAGCAGCGCGTTGGTATCGTCGGAATCTTCCGGGAATGCGGCCAGCCCCATGCTCATCGATACGTCGATCCTGTGCTCGCCGACCGTGATGGGTTGGTCGAAAAGGCGCAGCAGGCCTCTCGCGCGGGCCTCGATGGCGTGTCCATGGGGCGCGCATGCGAATGTGATGGTAAATTCGCGGCTCCCGGTCCGGCCGATCGCGTCGGGGGGCCTAACGTGGGCCTGGAGGAGCTTCGTGATCTCCTTCAGTACCCCGTCGCCCACCCCATGACCATAGTTCTCATTGATCCTCTCGAAGCGGTTGATATGCAGCACCATCACCGCGCATCCCGATCCGTTGCCATTGGCGGCGATGAAGGTCTCGTCGAGTTTGCGAAGGAACGTCGCGCGATTGGGCAGGCCGGTAAGCAGGTCGTACTGCACTTGATACATCAGTTGCGAGGCCATCTCTTCGCGTTCGCTGATGTCCTCCGCCAATGCGATGCGTGCGGGCCGCCCGTGAAACCGGATGTCGTACGCCGTGACGTTCATCGAGATGATCGACCCATCTTTCCTTATGTGCCGCGAGTGCCGCTCTGTCCGCGCCGATCCAGCTCCCCGATGCGCTGGCGCTATTTTTATGTCCGGATGGACGATGTCCGTCAGCTTCTTCTTGCAGAGTTCTTCGATGGTATAGCCATGCACCTTGGCGGAAGCCGCATTCACGCTCAGAAAACCGAGGGTCCTCGTATCGTAAATCCATAGGGGGAAGGGGTTGTTGTTGAATAGAAATTCATACTCCCGGACAAGTTCCTGCGAGCCGGCGGCGTCCTGCTCGAGGATGAGCATAATCATCCCGATAGCGATCAGGAACGGCGGCAGGTTCAAAGTTCTCGGGACCACGCCGTGAGCTGTTCCAAGGCGCTGTAGGGAAATGGTGATGAAAGAAGACCAGGCCCAGAGCACAAATCCCGTTACTGCGAGCAGGTTTCCGGCGCTTCGCAGAGAATAGCGGCGGCTAAATAAAATTGCACTCACGAGAAGCAGCTCTGCCGGAACGCATGCCAGGGCAATTTGAGGCCGATGATGTGCCAGCGCGCCCAACATCCAGCACGCACTTAGAAAATGCAGAGCAGCCAGTGGAACAAGCTTGGCTTTTCGCCACCCGCTATATTCGCGCAAAAGCATGATCGCGAACACATGGGCCACTACGATGCATGGATAAAGCAGCCACAAATCGGCAGTCCGGAAAAGAATGACGAAGGCTATAAATATTGCCGGGAGAGTTGCGAGAAGGCCGGTCCGGACCATTCGATCCTTCCGGTGCGTTATGGCGCGATCGGAAAGAATGAAACAGACGGCGGCGAAAATTTCGAGAGCAGCGAAATGCCCCTCGCGAAGGCGCAGGACAAGCGGGCTTATCGGGCGCCATAACAGGCTGATAAGGCGAAGCGTGACGAGCGACCAGCCGATCACCCAGAAACGAAAGCGCAGGTCCGAACGTCCCCGCTCCATAGACCAAAGCAGGAACAAAAGTAGCACCGCAATGACGATCTCGATCAGAAGACTCTGCATATATAAGCTGGGCCGATAGAACCGCGGTCAAAAATTAGCGCTGAAAAATACGCGGGTACAGATTCAAAGTTTCTTTGGCAAATACTGGCTTTGACATTGTTTGATGCGAAGCCAGAATTTCAGCGCCATACTGCAAAGGATGGAGGTTCCCGGTTCTTTCGGTCTATTGGACCGGTGCCAGACCTCAGCAGGGTTCGAGGGTAAGAGTATCGCCAGGTTCGATATTGCATTCCTGGATGCGGCCGGCTGGCAATTCCAGAACACTGCGCGTTTTGAGGCTAAGGCCGCGGACCGTCCATGGGCCTGTATTTTCAAACACGCCGAGCACGCGATAGTCGCGGTCGAGGCTGACGATGTCGATCGGAAACGACATGCCGAAGGTATGCACACCGGATGAAGGCCTGATGAGGAGTCCGCAGCCCTGCTTCAGCCCTTTGCGGCCCAGCAGGCCGAACAAGCGCGTCCGGAAAGTGTTGGCGAGAACACCTTGCGTACAAACCACGCTTCCCTTGGTGCCGTCTTTGATTACGAGCTGTCCTTGCGGGCTTCCCATGATGATTTTTCCTTCTCCCAAAGTGACTGGGAATGAAAGATGGGCGGCAACATGACTCGCCGCCCATCTCTGAAATTGATAACGATCGCCAACCCATCCTTATGCGTTGCTTTTGCGACGCATGACGATGATGGCAAGCACGGCGATGAACAACACACCGGCAACAACTCGGATAATGATCGAGGAGCCCATTTTGAAATCCTTTCTCCACTCTTATC
>DASRLB010000189.1:0-24601 GCA_035648695.1 Acidobacteriaceae bacterium
GGGCGTACACATTCCCGTGCCGCGCCGGCATCGACTGTCGCTAAGCGCGACCTACATCAAAGCCTGCATTGCGCTCTCTAGTTTTTCGCGGCTGGGCCGTACGCGCGCCTCAGGCAAGGTGCCGAGCGGCTCGTCGACCAGGTTCAACAACTCCGTGAAGCTCTCCTTTTGCGTGTCGACGTAGAAAATTCCGGTCAGAACTTCTTCCTTCGCATGGGCATGCATCAGCGCCGAAATCGCGGAGACACGGTCGGTTGGATCGTAGTCCTCATGCAGTTTGCGAAGCCGCAGCTGGCTGCCGTCGTGCATCCGCACGTTGATCGTTGTGCCGGGATCGTACTCGACATCGATCTCCTGGAAGTGAGGAACGAACCCGACTTCAGAGATAGGCTCATCGTGCTCCTGCATGTACTTGTAGCTGCGCGTCGAACCTTCGTGGTCGTTGAACGTCACGCACGGCGAAATCACATCGAGCACAACCGTTCCGTTGTGAGCAATCGCGGCCTTCAGCATCGCGAGCAACTGCTTCTTGTCGCCGGAGAAAGACCGTCCGACAAAAGTCGCTCCAAGTTGCACGGCCAGAGCGCACGTATCGATCGCCGGCAAGTCGTTGATCACGCCGGTCTTCAGCTTCGAGCCCATATCGGCGGTCGCTGAAAACTGGCCCTTGGTGAGCCCGTAAACGCCGTTGTCTTCGATGATGTAGATGATCGGAAGATTGCGCCGGATCATGTGGACGAACTGCCCCATGCCGATGGACGCCGTATCGCCGTCTCCGCTGACGCCCAGTGCCTTCATGGTCTTGTTCGCCAGCAGCGCGCCCGTCGCAACCGAAGGCATGCGCCCATGCACGCTGTTGAACGAGTGCGAACGGCTCATAAAATAGGCGGGGCTTTTGGACGAGCAACCGATCCCGGAAAGCTTCATCACGCGCTCCGGCTGAATGCCCATTTCGTAGAACGCATCGATGATCCGTTCGGAAATTACATTGTGTCCGCAGCCCGCGCACAGCGTCGTCTTGCCGCCGCGATAGTCGAGCACCTGCAAGCCAATGTAGTTCGTCTTGACCGCCTTGGGCTGGCCGGTGGGTGAAGGTACAGGCGCCGTTGCCATTTAAATTCCTTCCTGCGTAATCAGCTCATCGGTAACCGAGCGCGCGTCGATCGGCAGCCCGTTGAAGTGGCGAATGCTGCGCAGCTTCACAACCTCTTCCGCCGGAAGGTCCAGCTTCAGCAGGCTCAACATCTGCGCATCGCGGTTCTGTTCGATGACATAAATGCGCTCATGCGACGCCACAAACTCCTGCACCTCGCGCGAGAACGGATACGCCCGCAGCCGCAGGTAATCCGTCTCCAGCCCATATTCCTTCTTCGCCTGGTCGCGGCTTTCGCGCGTTGCAAAGTCCGACGAGCCGAAAGCGATCAACCCAATCTTGCACTTGCCCGTTTGCACAACTTCCGGTCGCGGAACCATCGACCGCGCAGTCTCATACTTCCGCGCGAGCCGCTCGACATTGATGACATAGTCGTCCGGCCGCTCCGAATAAACCGCTCTCTCATTGTGGCTGCTGCCGCGCGTAAAGTAAGCCGCGAAAGGATGCGCCGTTCCCGGCAGCGTGCGCTGCCCAATGGCATCTCCGTCCACATCCTTATAGCGAGCAAAGCTTCCCAGCTTCGCCAGTTCCTCCGCGCTCAACACCTTGCCGCGGTTCAACGGCTTCTCAGGATAAGCGAAGGGCTCGGACATCCAGTTGTTCATGCCCAGGTCGAGATCGGACATCACGAAGATCGGCGTCTGCAACTGCTCCGCCAGATCGAATGCCTCCATCGCCATCTCGTAGCATTCCTTGACGCTGCCGGGAATCAGCAACACATGCTTCGTGTCTCCATGCGAAAGGAACGCCGCCGCCAGCAGATCAGCCTGCTGATTGCGGGTCGGCATTCCGGTCGAAGGTCCTCCACGCTGCACATCGAAGATCACGCCCGGCAACTCCGCGTAATACCCGAGCCCGGCAAACTCCGACATCAGCGATATCCCAGGCCCCGAAGTCGCGGTCATCGCGCGAGCCCCCGCCCAACCCGCGCCCAGCACCGCTCCAATCGCCGCAAGCTCGTCTTCCGCTTGTACGACAGCGAACGTTGCCTTGCCATCCTCTTCGATGCGATACCGTTTCGCGTACTCGATGAAGCCTTCCACCAGCGACGTCGACGGGGTAATCGGATACCACATCGCCACCGTGCACCCGGCAAAAACGCAGCCCAGGCCCGCCGCCGCATTGCCATCGATAATGATTTTTCCCGCCGTCTCGCTCATCGGCTCAAGCACGAACGGATCGCTCTTGGTAAACGTCGCCGCGGCATAATCGTAGCCCGCCTGCACGGCCGACCAGTTCAAGTCCGCAGCCTTCACCTTCTTCGCAAACTGCTTGCGCAGCGCGGGCTCGACCGCGGCCATATCCATCTTCAAAAGCTGCGCGGCGACGCCAACGTAGATCATGTTCTTGACCAGCTTGCGCAGCTTCGCTTCCGGACAAACCGCCGCCGTCAGCTTATCGAACGGCACCGGATAACACGCCACATCGCTGCGATACTGCTGTAGGTTCGCCGCCTCGTCATAGATCGCGGCAGCACCCTTCGGCAGCGATAGCATGTCCTCCTGCGCGGTCTCGGGATTCAGCGCGATCAGGATGTCGATCTCCTTCTTGCGCGCCACGTATCCATCTTTGCTGGCGCGGATGGTGTACCACGTCGGCAGGCCGGCAATGTTGGAAGGAAATAGGTTCTTGCCGCTGACCGGAATTCCCATCCGGAAGATCGACTTCAGCAAAACCGAGTTGGCCGACTGTGAGCCCGACCCGTTGACCGTCGCGACCTGAATGCTGAAGTCGTTGATGATTTGCAATTGCGGAGACTGCTGTTGCGTGTCCGGCTCGGCCAACGAGCCGCCTTCGGCGCCTGCTGCCAGCGCGACGGTTTCTGTCGCCATGAGTTCGTTTCCCCTGTGTGAACTTTAAAGTTTCACTAATGAGAAACAGTATCAATTCGCTCTAACCCAGGTCAAAGGCAGGCACCGTTTGCGACAAGGCGAATTGCCGCGCCGTCTTCAACAGCCATGCACAAAACACTTATGCCTAGAGGCTATTTCGTATCACAGCCACATGATCGATGCATCGGAACCACTGGCCGATTATCGGTTCGGGTGTCAGCTCCCCAACGCAAACGACCCAGCCGTCACAATCTCCGAAAAGTCCGCAATCCCCGAGAAACTCGCCACGATCATCGCCAGCAAAGTCAGCCGTCCGTTACGCACTGTCAAGTCGGGATCCATCACCATCACCTGATCGAAGAAGGCGTCGATCTCCGGTCGCAGCGTCGCAATGGCTTCGAGTGCAGCTCGATACGCACGCTGCGAACTCAGCTCACGCACCTTCGCATCGACAACGCCAAACTTGCGCATGAGCGCGCCTTCCGCATCTCCCTGACCACTGCCCGTGGCAACAGCCCCAAGCCCAGGCAATTCGAATCCTGCCTGCACAAGAATATTTTTCATCCGCTTGAACGCCGCACTTACCGCCCTGAAATCGTCGCCGCCACGCACATGGGTCACAGCTTCCGCGCGCGCTGCAACATCTCGCACATCGTCGCTCCCCACCGCAACGACAGCCTTCACAACGTCGTATGCCTGCCCGCGAACTTCGCGCAGATAGAACTCGACGCGTTCGCGAAAAAATCCGCGCATCTTGTCCGTGGTCGCCTCATCCTTCGCCACCAGCGAAGTCACCGGCCCCAACGTCAACGACAATTCCGTCTCCGCAAGAATCTTCACAATCCCGTTCGCCGCGCGCCGCAGTGCAAACGGATCTTTGGAACCGGTCGGCTCCATCCCAAGCCCGAACATCCCCGCAATCGTATCCGCGCGGTCCGCGATTCCCAGCAATGCGCCCTCGACAGAACGCGGTACGCCATCATCCATACTCGCGGGCGTGTACTGGTCGTAGATTGCGTCGCAGGCAATCTGCGAGATACCCTGCGCCTTCGCATACAGTCCGCCGATTATGCCTTGTAGCTCCGTAAATTCCTTCACCAACTCCGTCGTCAGATCGGTCTTCGCCAGCCGCGCAGCTTCGTCCAGTGCCGCCGCATCGACCGTCCCGCCGATTCGTTCGGCGAAAGCTGCTGCAAGCCCACGCACGCGCTCGCTCTTCGCCGCATAACTCCCAAGGTCCTTCTGAAAAGTCACAGTCTCCAGCAGCTTCACGCGCTCCGCGAGCGGCACCCGCTGATCGAATTCCCAGAAGAAACGCGCATCATTAAACCGCGCCCGCAGCACCCGCTCGTTACCCTGCCGGATGATCGCCGCACTATTCTCATCCGTCGAAATATTCAGCACCGTAAGAAAGTGCGGAGCCAGTTTTCCCTCTGCATCTTCCACCGCGAAATACTTCTGGTGGTCGCGCATTACGGTGACGAGCACCTCTTCCGGCAGCGCGAGATACTCCGGCTCGAAGCTCCCCAGCAGCACGTCCGGCCACTCGGTCAGATGAGTGACCTGATCGACCAGCGCCTCGTCTTCCCTCCAGCGCGCTCCGCCCACTTCGCGCGTGACCTTATCCATCGCCTTGCGAATCCGTTGCCGCCGCGCCTCGACATCGACCAGCACATACTCACCGGCTAACTGCGCCTCATAACTCTCCGGCGATTCAATCTCAAACGGCTCGCCGCTCGACAGCACACGGTGCCCCAACGTCGCGCGACCCGCGGTCTTTCCGCCAAAACTTACCGGCACAACCTTCTCACCGAGCAGGCAAACCATCCACAGCACCGGCCGTACAAACCGCTCCGGCTTGCCCGCGCGCCAGTACATATTTTTCGCCCAATAGATCGCGCCGACTTCCTTCGGCAACTCCGCCGCAATCACCTCAGCGGCCGTGCGCCCGGCCTTCACCGAAGTCGCGGCAAGGTACTCACCCTTGGGCGTCGTCACCGTCTTCAAATCCGCAACCGCAACGCCCGACTTGCGCGCAAACGCCTCGGCCGCAGGAGTCGCCACACCGTCCTTATAGGCGATCTTGAGCGCGGGGCCGACGACCTCTTCGGACACGTCGTCCTGGCGATCGCGGACGCCGCGCACCAGCACTGCGAGCCGTCGCGGGGTTGAATATGATTTCGCTCCGCTCAACTCATCGAAGCCCTCAGGCAGCAACCGCTCGCGGCCCAGCAGCGCGACTGTCCGCCGCAGTAACTCGGCCTCTGCCGCCGCGATCATCCGCGCCGGGACTTCTTCCAACCCAATCTCAAAAAGTAGATCAGCCATTACGCACCCACCCCGGCCGCAACGACCCGTCCCTGTTCCGCATACACCTTCGCCACACCCACAATCAAGTTGCGAATCCGCGCCATCACGCCAACGCGCTCCGTCACGGAAATCGCTCCGCGTGCATCGAGCAGGTTGAATGTATGCGAGCACTTCAGCGCCAACTCATACGCTCCCATCGTCGGAAAACGCTTTACCGCCAACGCATCCGCATTCTTTTCGCTCACCACAGTCTTCGCTTGCTCCAGCAAAGCCTTGCACTCGGCCTCGTACAAATTCAAGTGCTCCCACAGCTTCTCGACGTCCGCATAATCGAAGCTGTACGCCGAAAACTGCTGCTCTTCATGCAGCCGCACGTCGCCATACGTCATCTCCGCGCCGGTCTCAGGATCGCGCGCCCACACGATGTCGTAGATCGAATCCACATCCTGCAAGAACTGCGCGATGCGCTCCAGGCCATACGTAATCTCGCCCGAAATCGGATCGAGGTCCATGCCGCCGCACTGCTGAAAATAGGTGAACTGCGTAATCTCCTGCCCGTCGAGCATGACCTGCCAACCCACGCCCCAGGCGCCGCCCACCGGCCACTCCCAGTTGTCCTCTTCGAACTTGATATCGTGCTCGCGCAGGTCGATGCCGATGGCGACAAGCGAGTCCAGGTAAAGCTCCTGCACGCGCTGCGGGGGCGGCTTCAGGATCACCTGCAACTGCGTATGCCGAAACAGCCGATTCGGGTTCTCACCATAGCGGCCGTCGGCGGGGCGGCGCGAAGGCTGGGCGTACGCGATCTTGATCGGCTTGGGTCCCAGCACCCGCAAAAACGTGTCGGGAGACATCGTCCCCGCGCCCACTTCGAGGTCGTACGGCTGCTGCAAGACACACCCGCGCTCCGCCCAAAACTTCTGGAGCGCGAACAGCAGTTCCTGAAACGTCAACGCCTTCTTTTCCTTCGTCGCCTGCATCCACCGCACCTTAGTTATCGAATCCTTCGATTCTAAATGGTGCGTGCGGCAACTCCTTCGACGACCGGCTCCGCAAACGGAAACCGCACCACCCAGACGAACAGCCACACCAGGAACAGTCCCTGCACCACTCCGCCCCACAGATGAATTTTGCTGAAGGTAAACAGTGTATACGCCGCGAACACCGGCACAAACAGCAGTATCGTCGTCGACAGGCCGCGAATCTCCACGCCCGCTTTCGCCGCCCGGACCGCGAGAAACACCAGCACCAGCCACGGCGCGTACAGGTGCGTCAGCGTATAGAAATACGAGATCGTCGGCAGTATCACCATAAACAGCGTCACCGCGAGCAGTTGGTTCGCTACCGGCATCTTCCTCACGCGCCCGAAGAAAACCGCCGCGAACACCACCGCGCCGCAGGCATAGTACGGCAGCGCCAAATGCGCTGTGGACCCGTGCAACGCCACTACCACCACCTTCAGCAGCGTGAAAAACGAGTGGTTCGTGCCGAGGTCGTGCCGCCCCCACTCCGCCACGCGCACGCCCTGGTATCCGAACGTGTTGTGCAGCGCACCCTGCAACGCAACCCAAATACTGGGCCCAAAATACGCCGCCGAAGCCAGCGTCGCGACGAGAAACGCCGCCACGCCTATACCAAACGCACGGAACTTTTTTCGCGGCAAAAATAACACCAGAAAAATCACCGGATAGAACTTCCCCGCCGCCGCCAAGCCCCACAGGATCGCCGCCGCATCGTCTCGCCCGCGCAGGTAAGCCCACATTCCCGTCGCGGTAAATATCCACAGAAAAAGTTCGACATTCGCCCGCTGCAACAGGCCCTCGATCGGAAACGATGCGACGAGGATCGATACCGGAAACATCAACGCGACCACCCGACCGACGCCTTCGCGCAGCAGCGCGCGCCGGACTCCCAGCCATACCAGCGTCATCCACAAACCTGCCAGCGCCATATACGCGACGACAGGGCGCGAGAAGGCATACAGCACCGCAAACATCGCCGCCCCAAACGGCGGATACGCCACCGCCGGATACGCCAGGCTCGTGGAATCAAAAAAAGCCGCCGTATGCACCATGTGAAACGTGGAAAAATACTCGGTCAAATCGCCGAAGATCGGGTCGGGCAGCGGCGTCATCCGAGCGCCCGGGTTCGCGTGTTGCTGCTCCAGCCACACCAGCAGAAACATCAACCCGAACGCCGCCACGGAGCGTATCCAAAACTTCCGCAGCACCTCTGGAAACGCGACAGGCGCCGCTTCGGGCTTGCGTTGCCGGCTCACGCTGCCACCTCCGGCGTTTGCGCCCGGTCCTCGGTAAATGGAAACGTGACGGCGCACAGAAACAGCAAAATCAACACGCAGCACTGCACAATTCCCCCAAACAACATCACCCGTGGATACGTGAACAGCATGAACGATCCGAACAGCGGCACAAACAAAAGTATGGTGGTCTGCAAGCCTGGAATTCGCACGCCGGCCCTGTCCGCTCTGATCGCGATGAACGCCAGCACCAGCCACGGCGCGTACAAATGCACCAGCGTGTAGAAGTACGAAACCGGCGGCAGCATCACCATAAACGCACTCACCGCGAGCAGTTGGTTGGCCATCGGCATCTTCCACAGTCGCCTGAAAAACAGCAACCCGAATACCACGGCACCCATCGCATAGTATGGCAGCATCAGTTTCGACACCGGCAGGTTCACGCCAATCGCAACAATCTTCGCGAGGCCGTACATCGAGTGATTGGCCGCAAGTTCATGAATGCTCCACTCCGAAACGCGCACACCCTGATACCCGAACACGTTGTGCAGCGAGCCCTTCCACGCCACGGCGATGCGGGGCCCCAGCCACGCCATGGACGCAATCGACGCGACAACAAACGTCCCGACCCCCACCGCAAACGCGCGATACTTCCGCCTTGGCAATAACAGCGCGAGAAAGATAATCGGATACAGTTTCATCGCCGCCGCCAGGCCCCACAGCACGGCAGCCGCATCGTCTTTATCGCACACGAAGGCCCACGTCCCGCACGCCGCGAAAATCCACAAGAATAATTCGATGTTTCCGCGCTGAATCAGCCCCGCAATCGGAAACGAAAGCAGGACCAGAGTCAGCGGAAACAACGTGGCGCTCAAGCCGCCGATCCCGCTCTTTATCAGCGCCCGCCGCACTCCCCACACCGCCGCCGCGAGCCATACCAGCGCCGTCGCCAGATAGAAACCCACCGCATGTCCCGACGCATAATCCAGCGCATACATCACCGCGCCGAACGGCGGGTACGCCACCGGCGTCGACTCCGGATTGCCGAAAAACGCGGCTGTGTGCAGCAGCCGGTACGTCGGCAGATACTCCGTCAGATCGTCGAATCGCGATCCCCCGAGCGGGCTGTAGTGCGGCTTCGGATACCCCATCCGAAACTCCACATAGCCAATCACAATCATCGCCACAAACGCGATCAGCGACCACAGCCAGAACATCCGCAAAATTTGCGGCAGAGGACTGGCCGTGCGTTCGAATTTGTCCTGCGGATCGGCGGAGGCCAAGCGATTTCCTATCGTCGTCAGTCGCTCAAGTTTAGCCCCGCCGCAGCGTCGCTCGTCATCCCACGGTCGGGCGACCGCTCACGCGAAAGTGTCAGCGCCCCAGCGCCCGCGCGCTCATCAATCGTTTTTCCAAATGCCGTTCCAGCGTGCCGATCGCAAATCCCCTCAGGTCCGCCGCCCGCGCCGCCGGCCACTCACTCTCCGCCAGCGCAGCCAGTGGCGTCCGGAACATCGCATAACTTTCCGCAACCGACGCCGCACTCACGGCCTGACTACCCGGCCGCCGGTCATCGAAACACGTCACGCCATCGCCAACCGCCGACCACCACACCGCGCCGCCCCGCAAGTCCAGCCCACACACCGCACAGTGTCCGAGCTCCGGCATCCACCCCATCAGCCGGTTCATCCACAGACAGAAATACGTCACCGGCAGCCACACCCGCCCCGCCCGCATCTCCGTCAGCACCGCGAGCGCGAGCCGAAACACCGCATCCTCGGGCGCCCCATCCGGCATTGCCTCGTCGAGCACCTCGACCACCAACTGCAGCGCGGCCGTCCGCACATAATCGACCGCATCGCTAAGCGGCGACCACACGATCTCAAACGAATCCAGCCTCGCCAAATCCTGCCGCGGACGTTCCGCATAGCTTGCCCGCACATGCGTCGCCGGCTCCAGCGCGCCGCCGAACCTCCGCCGCGACCGCATCGCATGACGCGCCACGCCCTTCACCTTTCCCTGCTCGCGCGTAAACAAACTCACCAGCAGGTCAGCTTCATGGAACGGCCACGTCCGCAGCACAATGGCCTCGCCGTGATGTTGGACCAGCCGCCCTTCCGCCATCGCCGCCCCTCACGCCCCTCACGACTTAAAGCAAAGCGCGACCCGAAGGCCGCGCGCTCGCAAACCAACCGAAGAACTACCGCCCAAAATGTGTCGCGTTCTTCTCCGTATATTCCGCCCACTTGTCCGGCAGGTCGTCCCCGGCGTAGATCGCCGACACCGGGCACACCGGAACGCACGCGCCGCAATCGATACACTCCACCGGATCGATGAACAGCTGCTCCGCCTCACCGTGATCGCCTTCGTCCTTCTTCGGGTGGATACAATCCACCGGGCAAGCATCCACACACGCCGTGTCCTTGGTGCCGATGCAGGGTTCCGCAATTACGTACGCCATTTCGCTTATCTCCTAACGATAGATCCGAGTTGTTTCATCGAACTAAATCTTAGCAGCAGAGGATTGTTGCTGCCAGTGGCCACCTGAAATGCGCATTGCACTATCATAATTGCATGACATCTATCCCGGCCTGGCTACCTGTCAGCGTCTCGCTCGTCAGCACGACGATCGCTCTGATTGCGTTTTCCTACCAGGTGCATCGCGCCCGCTTCAATCAATCGGTCGATCTTTTGTTCCGCCTTGAGAATGACTTCTTCGGCGCCGACAAGGTGAAGCAACGTGCGCTCGCAGCACAAAACTATCTGGTGAATCCACAAGACTTTATAGAGATGGAAGACATTCTCGACTTCTTTGAGACAATTGCGATGCTCACGCGAAAAAAAGCATTGGACCTTTACATGGTCTGGCATACGTTCGATTACTGGATGGAGAGATACTACGCCATCGCTCAGCCTTACATCAAAGCGCGTCAAGCCCGCGATCCGGGCGTATGGGAAGACCTCGATTGGCTCGCGCCAAAACTAGCAAAACTTCAGTCGAAGAAAAATAAGGGCAAGCCTGGCGTCTTCACGGAACCTGCTTTATCTGCCTTCATGGCCGAAGAGGCTGCAGAGATCTAGCCCCCCGCCTTCCGCCGCGCCGCAAACTCCGCCGGCGTGGGAATCGGTTCGAGATTCCGGCCCGCAAACAAATCCTCAAACAGCGTCTGCATCTCCGCATGGATCAGCCCGTTCGTCGCAAAAACCTCGCGGCTGTCCAGCGTAAATTTCCCGCCATCGAAGTGCGTAATCTTCCCGCCAGCCTCTTCGACCATCAGGAACCCCGCCGACGTGTCCCACGGGTTCAGCTTGAACTCCCAGAAAGCCTCCAGCCGCCCGCACGCCACGTACGCCAGATCGAGCGCCGCCGACCCCGCCCGCCTTACCCCATGCGACCGCAGCGTGAACTCCTGGTAGAAATGCACGTTCGGCGACTCATGCCGCTTCTGGCTCGGAAACCCGGTCGCAATCAACGCTTCCTGCAACTTCGCCGCCTTCGACACATGGATCGCGGCCCCATTCAGCGTCGCGCCCTCGCCTCGCACCGTCGAAAACATCTCATCGCGCAGCGGGTCGTAGATCACGCCGCAGACCATCTCTCCATCTTCGTCCGCAGCCAGCCCCGGCGCACGCCGCTCGCACCCCAGCACTACGCAGAAGACCGGGAAGCCATGGGAAAAATTCGTCGTCCCATCCAGCGGGTCGATATACCACCGAAATTCATTGGCTAATCCGGAGCGCGCACCCTCTTCGCCATACACGCCATGCTCGGGAAACGCCGCATGCAGCCGCTCCACGATCAGCGCCTCGCTGGTGCGGTCGGCGACCGTCACAATATCGACATCGCCTTTGTACTCGGTCGCAACTCCGCGGTGATGAAACTCACGCAGCAGCCCACCGGCCTCGCGCGCAATCTCTTCAGCAACTCCAACAAATTCTCTCACCGCACCATTCTACGGCTTCTCACTATCTTCTATCCCCTACCCACTATCCCCTGCTCTGTTCCCGCTGCGTTTCCGCTCGACGCCGCCCGCCTCGGTAATGGTGCGAATCTGCGTCTTGTAGATAAACAAATTCGGCTTGCCTTCGCGCGTCAGCCGCACCATCATGTCGTCGAAGTATTCAATCCATCCGCTGACAGCCTCGCCGTCGCGCAGCTTCACGGTGACCTGCACCTGCCGCTCCGAGAGCGACTTCAGATAGAGGGCTTCCTGTCCCGTCTCGCCCGACGGCGGGCCCTTATGGCGCTTCTTCATCGGCATACAGAAGATTGTACGTGCAATCGCTTCCATAAGTTGCGGCGGTCCGGCCGAGGCCACGTTATTTCGCGGCGCCCTCCAGCGTTTCGGCAGCGCGATTCAGCGCCGCCGCCAACGCGTCCAACTGCGCCTGCGTCCGCGCCGAGTCGTCCGCGTCGATCCCCTCATTCACGCCGGGGATCACCACGGCGGCATAACCCGTGTACTCCCCCGGATCGTAAATCGTGTGCTTGAACCACGCCCGGTGCGGCAACCCAGCCGGGTTCAGCAAGGCAGTTTCCGCCTCGCGCAACGCACCGTTCAGGGCATCGTTGGCCCCACCCGGCGCAGCCTGCTTCGCATAGACGGCATTGCCGGCAGCGGCGAACCGGTCCGCCGCCTTGCTGGCAGCCGTGAAGTCCACCGCCAATTTCGACCGTTGTTGCGCGGCCTTCACATACCCGACAACCTCGCGGCCATACAGCCGGTAATCGTACGGCAGGACATCGGCGTCGGCCATGTGCAGCACTTCCAGCCCAAACACCCGTGCCTGCTGCTGCTCGTAAACGAACGTCGGATCGGCGAACTTGATGAACCAGTTGTAGTTGTCGAAAACCGAGTGGTAGACGCCGTAAGGGCCGCTCGACCCAATGTCCGTCGACGGCACGCCCATGTGCTGGATAAACGGCGTAAAGTCCGACCCCGACCCCAGGTCGCCAATGCGCACCTCACCGTTTTCCACACTGGCGCTGGGCCGGTTCGGCCGCCGCCCGACGCCCGACTCCTGGTCCTTTTTCCACTGCTCGTACACGCTGCCGCCCTTGGGACTCGCAACCTCTTGCGTCACCTCGCGAACGAATTGCTTCAGCGACGGCACCGCCGCCGCATCGAAGTTCGGACCCGACACGCCTACGTCCGTATTGAAGTAGGCAACCGCATGGGTCAACTGCGGCATGTGCGCCTCGACCCACTCGGTCGAACCCATAAGCCCTTCCTCCTCAGCATCCCATGAGCAAATCTTGATGGTGCGTTTGGGCTTCCAGCCCTGCTTCAACAAATCCCCCAGCCCATGCACCGTCTCAAGCATTGCCGCCGTGCCGCTGTTCGGATCGACTGCCCCGAATACCCACGCATCCCGATGATTTCCCGCCACCACCCACGCATTCGCGTCGCTTCCGGGGATCGTCCCAATTACGTCCCAAATCGTCCGAATCTTGTAATCCTGCTCCAGGTGCATATGCACCGTCACCTTGCCCGGGCCGGGATGGTACGTAAACGGCAAGCCTCCCTGCCACTCCCGCGGAGTGTCCGCTCCGCCCAGCGCTTCCAGGATCGGCGCCGCATCCTGATACGACAGCGGGTTGACGGGAATAGAAGGCTGGTTCATCTGGGCCGGATCCAGAATCCTTTGCGAATCAGGCAGATCGGGCGTAGAAGCTACACCTGGAGTTTCAGGGTCTCCGGAATAGAGCGGCATGAATTGTACCGAGCCCCGTTGCACCCCCGAAGGTGGACGGTACGGCCCGCGCGGGTACGCATCGCCACGCACATAGCCGTCATCCGCGGGGTCGGAGTAGATCAACATCCCCGCCGCTCCTTCCTGCTGCGCGATATAAGCCTTCACCCCGCGGAAGTTTCCGCCATACCGCACGATCGCGATCTTCCCCTTGACGCTGACGCCCAGTTCGGCCAGCTTCTTGAAGTCGGCCAGCGTCCCATAGTTCACATAGACAGCCTCAGCCGTTACATCGCCGGATGGTGCAGAGCCATTGAAAGCGGGCAGGATACGTGGATCGTCCTGGAACGGATCGCCGCCGTAAGCCTTAGGGTCGACATGCTCGGGAGTAGGCCCGGACATGATCTTCTTCCCATGCTCATCGAACGCCTCGATCAGGATCTTGACCGGCTTGTTCAGCAGCACGCGGTACTCGACGATCTCGGTCTGCAACCCGGCTGCCTTGAATTTGTCGGCGACATACAGCGCCGTCTTGTGGTCCTCGGGCGAGCTGGCCCAGTGCGGCTCGGCGGTCAGGATTTTCAGGTGCTCCCCCGCCAGCTTGGCGTTCGGGACGACCATAAAGGCGGCGTCCCACTTGGCCTGCTGCGTAAAGTCGGCATAGCCGAAAACGTGCGCTGGCGGCTCGGGCGTGGTTTGGGCGGCGAGGCCCGCGGCAAGAGTCAGGGGCAACAGGCAGGCGAGGCGAACGTGCGTCATCGAGGCTCCAGGGCTTAGCTGATGGGTTCGGTGCAGAACTTGCAGCGCGTCGCGGCTAGTGGCACATCCGAGAGGCATTGCGGACAAGGTTTGGTGGTAACGGCTTCAGGTTCAACCGGGCCGTGGATGCGCGCCAGCAGCTTTTGCAGCGGCATCACGATGCAGAAGTAGACAACCACCGCAATCATCAGGAAATTGATGAGCGCGTTGAGGAAGATGCCATAGTGGATGTCCCCTGGGCAAGGCGCCGTCGCCGTAGCAACACAGGCTTTAGCCGCCGACGCTCCGTGCGCAAACACATGCATGTGGAAAACCAGCGCGGAAAAGTCCGGCGCGCCGATCAGCGCCGAAATGAAGGGTGTAATCACGTTCGAGGTCAGCGACGATGTGATCTGTCCGAACGCCGCGCCAATGAGGACCGCGACGGCAAGATCGACCACATTGCCGCGCAGAATGAAGTCGCGAAAACCCTTGAGCATGGCAAAATCTCCCGCCGGATTGTTCGTACCCGGAATTGGCCGAGTATATCGCAGGCCGCCGTTTCGTTTCCGCGTCGCGCCTCACGTATTCTTCTGGAATGCGTCCTTACGGTATCGGGTACCAAATGCCATGCGGGTGAGAATGCGGCTGTTCGGGCCATTGAAAGAAATCGCGCCAGCCGCCGATGAGTGGCGAGAGCTGCCCGAAGGCGAGACCGTCGCCGGTCTCCTCGCCGCCCTCCATCGCGACGGCGTGCTGCCGGAAAAACTGCTGCTGGCCTCCGCCGTCGCCGTCAACCAGGAGTACGCGCAGCCCACCCGCGTCCTCCTCGACAGCGACGAGGTCGCCATCCTGCCGCCAGTCAGCGGAGGCCGCCCATGAAGGTCGCCCTGCAGCGTGAACCCATCGACTCCGCCGCCCTCCAGCAGGAAATCAAGGCCGGCAGCGACGGCGCAATCTGCGTCTTCGACGGGATCGTCCGCGACAACACCCGCGGCCGCCGCACCCTCCATCTGGACTACGAGGCCTACGAAGAAATGGCCCTCACCCAGATGCGCGGCCTCGCCGATCAGGCCATCGCGAACTTCGGCGTCCGCGACGTCGTTCTCGTGCATCGGCTCGGCCGCTTGCTCGTCGGCGAGACCAGCGTCCTGATCATCGTCGCCTCCGCGCACCGAGGGGCTGCATTCGATGCCTGCCGCTGGGTAATCGATACGCTCAAGAAGACCGTCCCAATCTGGAAGAAGGAACAATTTGTCGATGGAGCGGTGTGGGCCGACGGCGAGCCGTTTCCCGACGACATTGCAGGAGAGAAATCTTGAAGTCCGTTCTGGTGGGGATCACGTTTTTCGTTGCACTCGGCGCCGCCGCGCAACAGCCGCAGGAAGCCGCCCCCATCGTCCGGCGGACGCCACAGATCCCCACCATCACCGTCGAAAGCCGCCTCGTCCCCGTCGCCGTCAACGTGGTCGACGAAAAGGGAGTCCCGGTCCCCGGCCTCACGGTCGACGACTTCGAGGTCAAAGAGGACGACAAGCCGCAAAAAATCGCCGTCTTCGACAAGGAGTCGACCACGCCGCTCTCCATCGTCCTCGCCATCGACGCCAGTGAGAGCGTCTTCAGCGATGAGCACCTGGAGCGCGAGGCCGCCAAGAAATTCGTCCGCACCATCCTCCGCCCGCAGGACCAGATCGACCTCATGGAGTTCGACGACACCGTCCGCGAGCTCACCCCATTCACCAACAGAGTCGAAAGCCTCGACGACGGCCTCGGCCGCATGACACGCGGCGACGCCACCGCGATGTACGACGCCATCTATCTAGCGAGCGACAGCCTGCAGGCGACGAAATCCAACGGCGGCCGCCGCGTCATCGTCATGATCACCGACGGCGAAGACACCACCCACCACGGCAGCTACCCCTCGTCGCTAGAGGAAGCGCAGCGTGCCGGCGCCATGATCTACGCGCTCATCATCGTCCCCATCCACAACGACGCCGGCCGCAATACCGGCGGCGAACACGCCCTCATCCAGATGGCCAACGACACCGGGGGCAAGTACTTCTACGTCGAAGACCGCCGCGACCTCGGCCCCGCCTTCCAGCATGTGTCAGACGATCTCCGCACCCAATACACCCTCGGCTACTACGCCCCGCAACGCGGCGGCGACAGCAGCGGATTCCGGCACATTCAGATTCAGCTCAAAGACCCCGCATTCCGCGCGAAGTACACCCTCCGCTATCGCACCGGGTACTACAGCGGAAAGAAGTAGCTGGCAGTTCGCAGCCGGTAGCTGAAAGCTGTAACCCAAACCGCAACTCGAAACTGGCAACTCGAAACTGGCAACTGTAAATAGAAAACCCTACCGCAGCGCCATTTGCTCCGTAACAATCTGCGTCAGGTCCGGCTTCTTCAGCCCATGGACTTCCTCGTTGAATTTGTCCACCTTCGACGACCAGTTCATCGAGCAGAACTTCGGCCCGCACATCGAGCAGAATGCCGCTTCCTTGTAATAATCGTCCGGCAGCGTCTCATCGTGCATCCCACGGGCCGTGTCGGGGTCCAGCGACAGCGCAAACTGCTTGTCCCAATCGAACGTGTACCGTGCATGAGAAATCGCATCGTCGCGGTCTCTCGCGCCCGGCCTGTGCCGCGCAATATCTGCAGCATGAGCGGCAATCTTGTACGCAATAATGCCGTCCTTCACATCCTTCTCATTCGGCAGCCCCAGGTGCTCTTTCGGAGTCACATAGCAAAGCATCGCCGCGCCATGCCACCCGATCATCGCCGCGCCGATCGCGCTCGTAATGTGGTCGTAGCCCGGAGCGATATCGGTCACCAGCGGCCCCAGCACGTAGAACGGAGCGCCGTCGCACAACTCGACTTCCCTATCCACCTGCTCCTTGATCTTGTCCATCGGCACATGGCCGGGGCCTTCGATCATCACCTGGACATCGTCCTTCCAGGCCTGCCGCGTCAACTCGCCGAGCGTCTTCAACTCGGCAAACTGCGCTTCGTCGGAGGCGTCGGCAACGCACCCCGGCCGCAGCCCATCGCCCAGCGAGTAGCTGACGTCATACTTCGCCATCACCTTCGTGATGCGGTCGAAGTTCTCATACAGAAAATTCTGTTTATGGTTCGCAGTCATCCACTGCGCCAGGATCGCCCCGCCGCGGCTCACAATCCCGGTAATGCGCTTCGAAACGAGCGGCACATACTGGATCAGCACACCGGCATGGATCGTAAAGTAGTCCACCCCCTGCTGCGCCTGCTCCTCGATCACCTCAAGGTAAAGGTCGATATTGAGGTCCTCAACCTTCTTCACCCGGCTCAGCGCCTCATACAGCGGCACCGTCCCAATGGGCACCGGCGAGTGCCGGATAATCTGCTCGCGAATCATCGGAATATCGCCGCCGGTGGACAAGTCCATCACCGTATCCGCGCCAAAATGCACGGCGGTATGCAGCTTCCGCAGCTCCTCATCGACATTCGAAACGATGGCCGAATTGCCGATATTCGCATTGATCTTGCACAGGCTCTCAACGCCGATCGCCATCGGCTCCAGTTCCGGATGATTGATGTTTGCCGGGATAATCATCGTCCCCCTGGCAATCTCACTCCGCACCAACTCCGGCGAAATCTTCTCCTTATGCGCGACGAACGCCATCTCCTCGGTCACAAGACCCTGGCGCGCAAAGTGCATCTGCGACATGTTCCAGTCGCCCGTCTTCGCGGCCACTTCCTTGCGCTTTACGATCCAATCCGTGCGCGGCATCGGCACCGTCCAGTCGGTGTTATGCGTATGCCCGTTGCCATTTGTCTGGTGCCCATTTCCGTTGCTGCTCATGCTGTTACGTCCCCCTCGGAGAGTCGCCGTGCGCCTGTCCGCGCTCGTCCATCGTTATCGCCAAAGTATACGCCGGACGCCCCTGTGCCCTCTTCCCACCCAATCTGTCGTCTCGACCGAGGCGCGGAGCGGAGAGATCGCGGCATTGGTCCTCTGTTCGCAACGGCACAATCCGGGTGGCCCATCAAAGCCCGGGTGGCCCATCCTTTCGCGCACTTGCGAAAGGGTGGGGTCGACGCCGGCACCTCCGCCGGCATCTACGATGAGATGTCCATGCGCGCCATCCTCGCCCTCGTCATTCTGTTTTTCGCGTCAGCCGCTCAAGCCCAAACCGGCATCCTCGGCGACTGGCGCGACCCCACCGGCTCGGTCATTGAAATCTTCCACTGCGGCACGGACGTATGCGCCCGCATGGTCGCGATCAGCAAAACAGCCCCCACGCAATTCGACGAAAAGAACCCCGACCCCGCCGCCCGCAAACACTCCCTCTGCGGCCTCCAGATCGGCTACGGCTTCCACCTCACCGACCCCTCCCACGCCGACAGCGGCAAGCTCTACGACCCCAAATCCGGCAAAACCTATCGCGGCGCCATGACCGCCGACGGCAACCAACTCCACCTCCGCGGCTACGTCGGCATCAAGATCTTCGGCAGGTCAGAAACCTGGACCCGCACCGACCGCTCCGCCGCGGCGTGCGCGAAGTAAACCATAAAATTCCTACGCTGCCAGCTTCAGTTCGGCATGCAACCCGACACGAGCAGCCAGCGTCACCAACATATCCAGGCTGAACTCGTCCCACTTTCTCTTCTTGAGCTTCGACACGCGGGGCTGCGTAATTCCCATATGCTTAGCCGCCTCCGCTTGTGTCCAC
Organism: Acidobacteriaceae bacterium; assembly: GCA_035648695.1. Classification (GTDB taxonomy): domain Bacteria; phylum Acidobacteriota; class Terriglobia; order Terriglobales; family Acidobacteriaceae; genus Granulicella. Next base: position 18,700 of record DASRLB010000189.1, read on the forward strand.
CCCTGAGCAGTGATGTGCCGTTCCAATGCAAGCATCAAGTCGGCCCGCATCAACATGACTTTGGCCTCGGCTTCATCGAAACCCAAATCGATAAAAACGTTGCCACAGCTCTCTATGACGCTCATGTCATCCCAACGGGGGTCTGTCTTTTTCATGGTCATCCTCCAATCATTCGGTAGCGTTTCCGGGCGAGATCGATGTCTTCCTTGGAAGTCTGTTGAGTCTTCTTCTGAAAAGTATGAAGCACATAGATGGCCTCGCTGAACTTGGCTACGTACAGTAGTCGCCAAGCACCACCGAGGTTAATTCGTATTTCGTAAACTCCTTTGCCGACACTTGGCATAGACTTGAAATCCAGCGGCAAGCCTCCTTGCTGGATACTCAGCAATTCCAAGCCCATCGCGTGGCGAACTTCCGCGGGAAAGCCGCGTAGATCGCTGCGGCTGCTTCCAAGGAACTCGAGCGGCTTCTGTGTGTCCACATCATCAATATACAACTACCTGTCTAACCAGTGACTGCTCGTGCCCAACGCGTAATGACTATTGGTTGATAGTCTTAAATTTCATGAGCACTCCCTCCACCACCCTCCCTCTCGGCTTCCAGTGGACCTCCGTCAAGGCCGGCATCAAGGCCAGCGGCAAGCCCGACGTCGCCCTCGCCATCTGCCCCGGCGGAGCAACCGCCGCCGCGCTCTTCACCCGCAACCAAGTCGTCGCCGCTCCAGTAACCGTCGGCCGCCGACACCTCGCCGCGACCGGCGGCAGAGTCTCCGCGCTCATCGTCAACGCCGGCAACGCCAACTGCGCCACCGGACAAGCCGGTCTCGACGCCTGCCTCAAAACCTGCATCGCCGTCGGCGACCAGTTCGGCTGTGTCTTCGACGAAGTCTTTCCATCTTCAACGGGCATCATCGGAGTCCCATTCCCCACCGAAAAACTCCTCGCGGCCATCCCCTCGGCCGCGGCGGCTCTCGGCGACACACGCGAGCACGCGGAAGCCTTCGCCACCGCCATCCTCACCACCGACACCAAACTCAAAGTCGCCCTCGCCACCATCGAAGTCGGAAGCGGTGTCGACGCCAAGGCCGTGCAAATCTTCGGCTGCGCCAAGGGCGCCGGCATGATCGGCCCCAACCTCGGCGGCCCGCCGCACGCCACCATGCTCGCCTACATCTTCACTGACATCGCCGCCTGCTCCGAGCACCTCGACGCCATGCTCACCGCCGTCGTCGAAACCAGCTTCAACTGCATCTCCATCGACGGCGACACCTCCACCAACGACACCGTCCTCCTGCTCGCCAGCGGCAAAAGCGGCATCGCCGCCCAGGGCGAAGTCGTCCCCGCGTTCGAGGCCGCGCTCCAGCGCGTCTGCGACTCGCTCGCCCACCAGATCGTCGACGACGGCGAAGGCGTCACCCACGTCGTCACACTCGAAATCACCGGCGCCCGCACCGGCGCCGACGCCAAGGCCATCGCCGTCACCATCGCCACCTCGCCGCTGTGCAAAACCGCCTGGTCCAGCGCCGACCCCAACTGGGGACGCCTGCTCGCCGCCGCCGGTCGCGCGGGCGTCGCCTTCGACCCGGCCACGGTCACCATCCGCATCAACGAGCTACCCATTTTTGAACGCGGTCTCCGCGCCCCCACCTTCGACGAAGCCGCCGCCCACGCCGAAATGTCGAAGCGCGAATACACCATCCAGATCGACCTGGGCCAATCCACCGGCCACTGCCGCTTCCTCACCTGCGACCTCACCCACGAGTACGTCAGCATCAACGCCGACTATTCGACATAGGAAGATTGCAGTTGATAACTTGGAGAAATGTTTCCAACGACAAGACAAGAGTCTAAGAATCTCGCTCTAGAACTCATCGCTTTTCTCAAAACCGAAATTGAGGACACAAGACATCAGCTCGAATGGTCCGAACGGAACTTCAGTCTTCTCCGCGAGTTTTCTAATCTCAAGGGTGCCGAGAGCTTTCCCACTGCGAAGGGAACTACTCCACAGGACAAGCGAGCCCAGTTTTTGTGGGACTTCATCGCATATGTGCGTGACAAAGGCATTTTGATTGCCGCGGAATCCGAACACGGTTTGAATATTGATGGCCTGAAACACGATTTTGAGAAGCTGCTATATGTGCGATCGCCTATTAAGTTGCTCATGTGCCGCATGCAAAGAGCCGATGACGACGCTCGTGTAAAAGATGAGTTGTCAAAGTATATGAAATCGGCTTGTTCGACTTTTTCGCCCGGCGAGGTTTTCATCCTTTACTTTGTGTGGTGGGCTGGAGACAAGGATGAAAATCGAGATGTTGCCTATTACTTACAAATTGAAGGCGAGTCAAGTCATGTGGCCTTGACTGTGGAACGCTTTGAGAGAATATAGCTTGGCACTGGGAAGGCTAAACGATGCAAACAGCAGATTCATCACAACTGGGAGATCGTATGCAGATGTTCAATCCACCTCACCCCGGCCGCTTGATTCGCGCTGCCATGGGCGAAAAACTGACCGTCAGCGCCCTGGCAAAACATCTCGGCGTCACACGCGCCCACCTCTCGATGATCCTCAACGGACGCGCCGGTATATCCGCGCTCATGTCCCTCAAGCTTGACGAGGCGTTCGACAAGTCCAGCGGTTTCTGGTCGGGCTTGCAGTTCGACTACGACCTGGCCCAGGCGCGAAAAGTGAAACGCCGCAAGATCAAGCCCATCGTTGCGATCGGCGATGAAGAGCATCCGAAAGAAGGGCGGCTCAAGAAGGCCGCCTAGCCCCCTCCTCTGGCGCATCCCCATAAGCCGCATTTATCCTAGTAGTGGAAGTTTGCATAAAGGGGATAAAGCCGATGGCAACCAAGGTGGAAGAAGCAGTTCAAAAGGACATGACGGCGGAGCTCGCCGAGTGGATCGAAGCCTTCGACGAGGTCGTCGCACAGGACTGGGAACAAGGCGCCGCCGTCCTCGCCGCCCTTCGCTCCCGCGCTCGCGAGGCAGGAGTGCCCGCCACCTGCGACCTCGTCACCGCCTACATCAACACCATCCCCAGGCACGACGAGGTTCCCTACCCCGGCGACCGCGCGCTCGAGCGCCGCGTCGAGGCCCTGCTCCGCTGGAACGCCATGGCGATGGTCCACCGCCAGAACAAGAAGGACGCGGGCATCGGCGGCCATATCTCCACCTACTCCTCGCAGGCCACGCTGCTCGAAGTCGGCTTCAATCATTTCTTCCGCGCCAAATATGCCACCGCCAAGGGCGACCAGCCCGGCGACTTCATCTACTTCCAGGGCCACGCCTCTCCCGGCGTCTACGCCCGCGCCTTCCTCGAAGGCCGTTTCGATGAGGCCCGCCTCAAAAATTTCCGCCACGAGCTACGCGGCGAGCCCGGCCTTTCCAGCTACCCCCACCCCTGGCTCATGCAGGATTTCTGGCAATTCCCCACCGTCTCGATGGGCATTGGCCCGCTCAATGCGATTTATCAGGCGCGCTTCATGCGCTACCTCGAACACCGCGGCCTCATCGAGAAGACGCCCCGTAAAATCTGGGCCTTTGTAGGCGACGGCGAGACCGATGAAGTCGAGACCCTCGGAGCCATCGGCCTCGGCGCCCGCGAGAAGCTCGACAACCTCATCTTTGTCGTCAACTGCAACCTCCAGCGCCTCGACGGCCCCGTCCGCGGCAACGCGCGCATCATCGACGAGCTGGAAGGCACCTTCCGCGGCGCGGGATGGAACGTCATCAAGGTCGTCTGGGGCTCCGACTGGGACGAACTTTTCGCCAAGGACCACACCGGCCTGCTCCTCAAGCGCATGGAAGAGTGCGTCGACGGCGACTACCAGCGCTTCAAAGCCAAGGACGGCGCCTACCTCCGCAAAGAGTTCTTCGGCAAATATCCCGAACTGCTCAAGCTCGTCGAGCACCTCAACGACGACGAGCTTTTCCATCTCCACCGCGGCGGCCATGATCGCGTCAAAATCTACAACGCCTACAAGCACGCAGTCGAGCACAAAGGGAGCCCGACGGTCATTCTCGCCAAAACGGTCAAGGGCTACGGCCTCGGCTCGGCGCAGGCCCGCAACGCCACCCACTCCGAAAAGAAGCTCTCCGATGACGGCCTCGCCCAGTTCGTGCAGCGTTTCGACATCCCCATCCCCGCCGACGCCGCCAAGGACGCCGCCTTCTACCGCCCCGACCCCAGCGACCCGGCGATGCAGTACATGCAGGCCCGCCGTCAGGAACTCGGCGGCTACATGCCGGCGCGCGTCGTCCCCAAGTCCACCTTCGTAGCCCCCACCTTCGACTTTTTCAAGGACTGGCTCTCCGGCTCCAAGGGCCGCGCCGTCTCCACCACCATGGGCTTTGTCAACATGCTCAACGGCCTGCTCAAGGACCCCGCGATCGGCAAACTCATCGTCCCCATCATCCCCGACGAGGGCCGCACCTTCGGCTTCGAATCCGTAATGAAAGCCGTAGGCATCTACGCGCCCGAAGGACAGAAGTACGTCCCCCACGATTCCAACGTCTTCCTCAGCTACTCCGAAAAATCCGACGGCCAGATCCTCGAAGAAGGCATCACCGAAGCCGGCGCCATGGCCAGCTTCACCGCTGCCGGTCAGGCCTACACCAACTACCGCATCCCCATGGTCCCCTTCTTTATGTACTACTCGATGTTCGGCTTCCAGCGCGTCGGAGACCTGGCGTGGGCCTTCGCCGACTCCCGCGGCAAGGGCTTCATGATGGGCGGCACCGCAGGCCGCACCACCATGCTCGGCGAGGGCTTGCAACACCAGGACGGCCACTCCCCCGTCCTCGCCGGCACCATCCCCACCTGCATCACCTACGATCCCGCCTTCGTCTACGAAATGGCGGTCATCATCCAGGACGGCATACGCCGCATGTACGAAGCCGCCGAAAACTGTTTCTACTACATCACCATGTACAACGAGGATTACGCCATGCCCCCGATGCCTGAGGGCGAAGGCATCCGCGAGGGCATCCTCCGCGGCATCTACAAATACAAGTCCTCCGAAAAACCCGCACAGCTCCAACTCTTCGGCTCCGGCCCCATCCTCAACGAGACGGTGGAAGCCCAGCAAATCCTCGCCGAAAGATACAACATCGCCGCCGACGTCTGGAGCGTCACCAGCTACAACGAGCTCCGCCGCGACGCCCTCGACACCGAACGCTACAACCGCCTTCACCCGTCCGAAAAAGAGCGTACGCCTTACATCGTTACGGCTCTCGGCTCCGCCGCCGGCCCCATCGTCGCGGCCAGCGACTACATGAAGTCCATGCCCGACAACCTCTCCCCTTGGTTGAATTCACAGCACGGCTCCCGTCTCGTCTCCCTCGGCACCGACGGCTTCGGCCGTTCCGACAACCGCGAGCACCTTCGCCGTCACTTCGAAGTCGACGCCGAATCCATCGTCGCCGCCGCACTCTCCAAGCTCGCCCGCGACGGAGTCATCAAACCCAAGGTCGCCGAAAAAGCCTTCACCGACCTCGGCCTCACCACCGAAGGCATCGGCCCAGCGCACGCATAAGCTTTAAAGAGTCATCCACCACAAAAGATCGGGTGGCCCATTCATCGCGGCTTTATGCGATGAGTGGGGAACCACAGGCTCCCCTACCGCCGCCACTCCACCGCCCAGGTGCCCATTGCACGAAAACCCACTCCTCCCCAACGCGAAGCTCCGCCAACTCTACGCCCTCATGCAGCGCGCCCGGGCCCTCAGCAAAGCGCCCGCATCCGCGCCGCGTCTTGAAGCCATCCTCGCGGCCACCCTCATGCACATCGAACCCGGCGACTTCGTCAGCCCACCCCCCAACGCTCAGGTCGCCACCCTCCTCGCCGCCGAGCGCACAGCCATCAGCAAAAAGATAGCCCCTCCTCAAACGCTGCCTCCAAC
>DASRLB010000190.1:0-21380 GCA_035648695.1 Acidobacteriaceae bacterium
ATATCGATAAGGCTCATCCGTCTTCGCCGCCGCATCGATCAATCCACCGCTATCTTGCCCCGGCGCAGCGTCGGCCGCGTGCAGCCAGACGGTAGCTTCATCCTTCGACGCTCCAACACGCGCCTTTGCCGGCGCGGAGCGATGAATCTTCCGCCCTCCCATACCCTTGGTCGCGGGCGCGGGTTTCTTCGCCGGCGATACCTTTGGAACAGCGTTCAAATCCTCGCGCTTCACCAGCACTTCACCGGTAGGCTTCGCTTCCGGCGTCCATCGCAGCACGATTCCGGCGTGCGATCCCTCGGCCTGGAATGCTTCCACCGCGCGCGGAGCCTCGCCCGCGGCCGCAAACGCCGGCGCCGACGGCCCAGCGCTACGCCCGTCCGTATTGAACAACTCCACGCGATAGGTCAGCCGCCGCAGAGTCCCCGTGCTCAAGCCCGCAGGCAGCACATCAACCCACTCCACCGGCCCGGCGATCTTCATTTTCCCGGGAAAGCTGCTCGTCGCGCCGCACGGTCCATCCGCCACCGCGCGGCACAGACTCGCCATCACAGGCACCGTAATAGGCTGATCGTCCGTCGTCCGTTCCGGCGTCGTAAAGCGCACGACGACATTGTTGCCATGCCGCTCCGCACTGAGGGTCTTGACCTTCGCAGGCAGATGCAGGGAGGGCGCACGCGGCGTCCCCGGACTCGCGCAGCCGAAAACGCAGGCCAGCGCAATCAGACAGCCGGACAGCCGGGTGAAGCAACCAAAGCGTTGTGAGCGGGACATCATGCGGCAAGCCTAGCCTAGCACCCTCAGCCCAGGAACATCTTCTCCACATCCATCCAGTCATTCACCCGCCGAAATCCGCTCACCCCAACGTTCGCCGGCGACGTGAACAAAATTCCCTCGCCGCGAAACAGCCGCAGTTGGCGCGGATTGTCGTCGATCAAATAATCCCCATGCAGGATGCTTTTGTCGCCGCAGAACACGATGCGCGAATGCGGTATGAAGGGAAAATGCCTGCCCAACCATTTGAACTTGGCGTTGAAGCTGGACGGAACTTCCATCGCCGCCGTCGCAATGAAGACGTCGTACCGCTCCTGCAACTGCGCGATCACCCGCTGCGCATCCGGCATGACGCCCAGCACTTCAAAGAAATCTTCGGAGGTCAGGTACTCATACAGCGCCGCCTGCCGCTCCTCGGGCACATAATCCCACAGCCAATGTCCATGCAGGTCTTCGACCGTAATATTGCTGCTGAACTGGCGGTTATAGCGGAGGAGATGCTCGCTCAGCGCGTCCGCGATGACCTCATCCATGTCGACGCAGATGATCTTTCGCGCGCTGTCCTTACGCCAACTCACGGCTTCGACCCCGCGACCTGCCCCGGCTTCCAGTCCACCGGCGCATCGCGGCGCGGGTCGAAATAGAGCACCCGCCCACAGCTCTCGCAGGTGAAAACCGAATCGTTCGTGCGGTCGGTGAAATCGTTCCACCGCTGTGGCCGCATCATCATCTGGCACGCCGAGCATTTATGCTCCACGCCCTCGGAAACCCCCGTCCCGCGCGCCTTCGACACCCGGTCGTACGTTGCCAGCAGCCCCTCGGCAATCTCCGCGCGCAGCGTCGCCCGCTGCGCCTCGACGGCCTTCACACCCTCCGTATCGGCAGCAATCGTCGCCGCCGCGCGCTCGCGCTCACTCGCCAGCTTCGCCGTCGTAGTCTCTACAGCGGAACGGCCCGCCGCCCGCGCCGCTTCCTGCAACTCGGTCCGCTCCATGGACGCAATTTCTTCGTCCTCCAGCGTCCGGATCGCATCCTGCGCAAACTTGATCTCGTGTTCGAGCGCCGTGATCTGCGTCGCGCTGGTCGCGGTCTCCATCTGCTTGCTGAGCCGCGCGATCTTGCCGCGCCGCTCATCGGCGTCCAACTCCTGCCGCCGCCGCAGCACTTCTTCCTTCTTCAGAGCGTCCTCAGCCGCTGCCAGCGCGATCTGCGCCTTCTTCAGCGCGGCTTCCGCCGTGGCCACCCACTTGGGGGCTTCCATCAATTCCGCGCGCAGCCGCTTGCCTTCAAGGTCCTGCTGCTGGAGCGCGATGAGGCGTTCGAGATCGGCGTTCATCGGCATCCCCTTCCGGGCCAACCTGCGGCAAGCCCAAAGACCAAGCTAGCACGATGCCGCCGACTCCGGCTGTAAACTCTTCAACTCCACGCTGATAACCCACAGCCTCGATTCACCGACGTTCTCCAGAGTATGTGGAGGCATCGAGGGCGACCACAGCGCAACTCCCTCAGCCGGCCTGGCAATTGTGCGGCTGTCCAGCAGGACCGCGCCCTGGGCATCGCGACGAACAAAATCGCTCCAACTCATCACGTAGAGAGCGCTCGGCCAGCGGTGCGTGTGGAGAGGTACTGTGTCGCCTGGATCGATGCTGGTGTCGAGTACCCGAACAGCTTCATTTTCAAACAGCAGAACATGATGCCGAGGCGCCGCGATCAGCGCGTCCAATTCATCGGGCCATTTCCGTGGATCGACCATGACGCGGATTATAGCGAGCTTGCGGGTCGCATCACTGGCCGGTGTCACCCTCAATCTTCGCAATCGCCCCTTCGAGCATCTCATTGAGCCGCTTCATATCCGACAGCCCGGCGCCACTCCATATCCGCTCCTCGATCCGCGCCGCCATCGCCACTCCGGTCGCCAGTATCGACTCGCCCAGCGGCGTCAGCGTCGCCGTCACGTAGCGCTCGTTCTTCGCCGACTTCCCACGCACAATCCACTGCGCCTGCACCGCTCGCGCCAGCACCGCCTGCATCGTTTGCGGCGTCACCACGCAGGTGCGGGCCAGCGCCGCCGCGCTCACATCTGTCTGCTCTTTGACCGCTCTTAGCAACCGCAGTTGCGGCAGCGTCAGTCCCTCGCCCCGCAGCATATCTTCGAGCAGCGACCGGTACCCCACCGTCAGCCGCCGCATTTGCAGCGTGCATGTCCGTGCCTCGACCGCCTTCCGCTGCGCCTTCGGTTCCTTGCGCTTGCCTTTGTCGTGTTTCATGGCCACCGCCAGTCTTACTGCATCATATCAGCCTGCTGATACTCTAATATCAGTAGGCTGATATGGAGAATCAAATCCTGCAGTCCGTTTGGAAGCCGAAGCACAAAACCTCGCTGATTGCCTTGACGGTTACGCTCGCCAACGTCGTGCTCCCGCACATCGCGATCCTTGTAAATCTACCGCCAGATGTTGCAGCAGGCCTGCATGTTGTCCTGCAAGAACGCGTTCGCCATCCTCGCCGGCGCGCTCCTCATGCCGTCGATGATGGCTGGATCATGCGTCTCCCCGCGAAGAACCTACCCGTCGATCCCGAACAAATGGCCGCACATTAGGCGCAATGATTGCAGCAGACTTTACCGAAGGGAATTATCAGTGAGAGTCCGATATATGGCTGAACCGTGAACATCCTTGTGACTGACTTCGCCCGCGCAAAATCCAACAAATGTGCCGAGTACCGCAAAGAGCGCGATGTATCCCGCGATCCGCGCGATCTCCGGTTGTAAACGACGAACTTGCTTCACGAGCAGGTGTTGGAGTACAAGGACAATTCCAATTACGATGGCCGCGAGGATCAACAAGGGTGCAGCAACCAGCAGATTCTTGGAAACATAGGCAGACCTAATCATAAGCATTAGGCCTGCCACACCAATAACGGTGCAAGATACGGACAGGTTAGGTCGCATTCAGAACGCTCTTTCTAGCACCAGATGTAACACCAGGCTGCATAAGCGGCCAGGATTACCAAGAGACCAATCAGTACCGGTGGCGTAAGAATCGCACCGGCGATCGTCAGGGAACCAGCGGCTCCGAGGGCATCTGCAATCGCTATTCCACCGGCAAGCCCGCCTGATCCCAATGCAATAATTCCCCAGAAGACCTGGCACATCGACAGTGTTCCCCCGCTGGGGGTTGTGAAGACAGGTGCCGAGAAGCTGAATCCGGAGTCGTATCCGTCGCCACCGCCCTCGCCACCGCCCTCGCCGCCGTCTCCGCCGCCACCGCCACCGCCCTCGTCGCCGGAACCTTGCTCGGTAGTGTCACCATCGCCGTCCGCCCAGCCATCACCGTCGTCCCCATCGTCTTCTTCAACCCATGTGCCGACAGACGTCAATTTCGGACCAAACTTGGGAACATAAGGTCCAGCAATGAACTTTGCATGAATATGCTGGCGCTGTTCCATACTCACCTGCGTCAAATTAGCGTCATGCAGGACTTTAGCCCGAACCATCAGACCATGAGCCTGACGTTGTAGCTTCAGAACGGTATGGTGCTGAAGCATTGCAGCCACTGTTGGTGCAACCTGTTGATTTGCACTGAGAATGTAACTCGAAACAGCCTGTTTCGCATCCGCAGGCAAATGTATCCCGAGTTGCTCGAGGGTAGAAAAGCTGCCGTCAAGATGTTCCTGCCTCAGTCCAGGTGGTGTACCTGAAGTGCGAAGCGCTCCGGTCATCGTCTTGTTGATGCCGGAAGACTATAAGGCATCGCAATGGATACGGAAAGCCGCCGCGAGTTCCCCCGATTCAAAAATATTGTGCTTGGGATTCTTCAGGAGTTTCTTGAAATGTCTGCGAATGATCCGCGTGGTGGAAACATGCACGGAATTTGAAATGGATGATACGGACGACGATCCTTTGGCGGAGAGAGGCTCAGAAACAATTCCTAAAGCCACTCCAGAAGCAAGCCCTGCTTGCGTAATAAAACCCCGACGAGAAACCAATGTACACCTCTGCGTTTGAAATTGGTATTAAGTTGACCAATACTGCGCTACTGCGCGAGGGATGTCAAATGTCTTGGCGAGCGACGCCGAAGTTAATGTCCGATCCGCAGGTATAGGGCTGCGAATGCCTCCGTTGAGGCCGATCAGACCGTCTTGCGGAAGCACACTCCAGACGATGATATGCTTTGCCGCATTTCTGAATCTTCGCGCCCGTCCGTAGAATCTACAAAGACGACCCAATGGCCGCTGCAACCATAGAATTCCCGACAGCTGAGCACCTAAATGTTGCGCCCCCGGCAGCAGAGGTCCCATGGCGCCCGAGCATCAATCCGTGGATCGTCGCCATGACCGTCACCCTGGCAACGTTCATGGAGGTGCTCGACAGCTCCATCGCCAACGTCGCCCTGCCGCATATCGCCGGCGGGCTCGGCGCCACGCAGGACGAAGCGACATGGGTGCTGACCGCGTACCTCGTCGCCAACGCCATCGTCCTACCCGCCGGCGCCTACATGACGACCTTCATCGGGCGCAAGAAGTTCTACATGATCTGCGTCGCGCTGTTCGGCATCAGCTCCGCCATGTGCGGCTTCGCGCCGACGCTCCCGCTGCTGGTCTTCTTCCGAGTCCTCCAGGGCATCGGCGGCGGCGGCCTCGCCCCATCCGAGCAGGCCATCCTCGCCGACACCTTCCCGCCCGAAAAGCGCGGTCAGGCCTTCGCCATGTACGGCCTCGCCGTGGTGTGCGCGCCGGCCATCGGCCCCACGCTGGGCGGCTACATCACCGACCACTTCAACTGGCGCTGGATCTTCTTCCTCAACGTCCCTATCTGTCTGCTCTCGCTCTACCTCACCAACCGCATCGTCGAAGACCCGCCGTACGTCAAAAAGCAGGTCGCGATCTCGCAAAAGGGCGGCATCAAGCTCGACCTGATCGGCTTCTCCCTGCTCGCCATGACCTTCGGCTCGCTCGAGTTCGTTCTCGACAAAGGCCAGGAAGACGACTGGTTCTCGTCGCCGATCATCACGTTCTTTCTCGTCCTGATGATCATCGCGTTCGTTTCGATGATCTGGTGGGAGCTCAAGCAGCTTCGAGAAAATCACCGCCCCATCCTGAACCTCACGCTCTTCAAGCGGCGGAGCTTCGCCTTCAGCTTCACGCTGATGTTCGTGCTGGGATTTTCGCTCTACGGCACCACCGTCCTCATCCCGCAGTTCGTGCAGACGCTGCTCGGGTATACCGCGGAACTGGCGGGGAAAGTACTGTCTCCAGCCGGCTTCATGATGATGGCGATGATGCCCGTGGTGGGCTTCCTGTCCAGCAAGGTCGACCCGCGCAAGCTGATCGCCTTCGGCTTCATCCTGCTGACGTCGAGCCTTGTGTGGCTGGCGCACCTCAACCTCGGCCTCAGTTACGGACAGCTTGTCTTCATGCGCATGTTCCAGGCCTCGGGGCTCGCGTTCCTCTTCATACCGATCAACATGATCTCCTATGTGGGCGTGAAGCAAAGCGAGAACAACGACGTCTCCGGCCTCACCAACCTCGCGCGCAACATCGGCGGCTCATGCGGCACTGCGTTCCTTGCGACGATGCTCACCCGCCGCACTGCGACGCACGAGTCCATGATGACCCGCAACCTCACCACCGCGAACAGCGGCTTCAACGACCGCGTGCGCGCGTTCGCCCACATGTTCAGCGCGGGAAACGGCGCGGGACCGAAGGGCGGTGGACCTTCGCTCGGCGCCATACACGCGGCACAGGCATTCCTCTATAACCAGCTGCACCGCCAGGCCGCAACGCTGGCCTACGTCGACATCATTCAGTACATGGCGATCTTTTGCGCCTGCATGATCCCGCTGCTGGTCTTCATCCCACGCCCGCCCAAGAACGCCTCGCCCAGCGCCGGGCACTAATCAGCCTTCGATCGGCCGAAACTAGTTGCAGATGAGCGTTGCCGTCGGCTCCGCGCTTCCGGTACTCACCACAATCGGATTCATCGCCGCGGCCTTGCATGTTGCGACACCCCCCGTCGTGATCGAGGCATCGATGCTGTCGGAGACGGTCCACCTGGGCGCCGGCAATGGCGGTAGCGGACATCCCTTCGGAACAGCAACGTTGAGGGTGTACGTTTGGGCGTTGTCGGCCACGGTGTGGTCGAGAGTCGCAGTCGTGGGAGTGATCGAGAGACTGAAGCTACACGCCGTGCTGCCCAAGGAAGCTACCGGCCCACACCCCACCAGAGCGGCGCAACCGGGGATGGCGAGCACGAAACAGCACAGCACACAGCGTTTCATGGGCGAATTTTACGCCCGGACATTGCCCATCGCAAGTCTCCCCAGAAACGTGGAGAAAGGTCCGCAATTCTCACCGGTCCACCATTTTCCGCAGCGTCATGGCGTTTCCCAGCGCATGGTTCGACGCCGTGTTGTCGAAGATCACCCACACCTCTTTCGCCCGCTTCTCACTCTCGATGCGCTTCGCCATCGCCCGCAGAAAGTCCTCACCATACTCGGACCAGTACTTCCGCGGCGATCCATGCAGCCTGTAGTACTTCAGCCCCGCCCATCCACCGGGCTCGCTCGCCAGAGCCGATCCCTGCGGCGGATCGGCCATCGCCCGCGCCACCTCAAACTCTTTCAGCAGCCGCTCGACCGCCGGCGCGAACCACGATGCGTTGCGCGCCTCGACAACAACCTGCCCCTGATGCAACTCGCGCACCGTCTCAAAAAACTCTCTCGCCGTGCCCTCATCAAACGCCAGCTTCGGAGGCAACTGCACCAGCACCGGCCCCAGTTTCTCTCCCAGCGGCCGCACGTTATCGAAGAAAGCCACCAACTCCGCGCCGCACCGGCAGAGCTTCGCTCCATGTGTGACAGCCTTCGACAGCTTCACCGCGAAACGAAAGTCATCGGGAGTCGTCGCAGCCCACCGCTCAAACGTCCGCGCCAGGTGCGGCCGATAGAACGTCGAATTAATCTCGACGCAATTCGCCACCCCCGCATAACGCTGCAAATGCGAGCCCTCCGCTGCAACCGCATGTGCGTGGAGCTTCGGCACCCCCCAGCCAGCCGTGCCGATTCTCACCTTCGCGCCGGCGCTTCTCGCCATTCCCCTACCTTACACCGGCTGCTGCCGTTGCCTACGATGACGGCGATTGATAGGCTGTGGCATCATCCCTGCGAAATTATTTAGCTACTTGCACATTTGAAGACAGCGCTTGGAAAAATTCATCGCGAGGAAAGGTTTCCCGTGTTCTCAAATCCGGAGGTGGAGTTTGGCGGCCGAGATAGATTGCTCGGCCTCGTCGAAAAGATCTATGCAACGATCGATCAGCCGGGGCTTTGGGATTCCTTGGTCAAGGAAATCTGCGGGACGCTCGAGGGCGATTCGATCGTGCTGTTCGCCAACTTTCCGAATGTAAAGACTCCGATCATCCTGGCCCGCGAAACGACGGAGGATTCCTGGAGAGATTTTGCGGGCTATTATGCCGCCATCAATCCGATCATGCAGAAATGCGAACAGAAGTTCCTGCCCGGAACCAGTTGGATGAGCGACCGCGCCGTGCCGGACGTTGAACTGGAAACCACGGAGTTTTACAACGATTTTTTCCGTCCGCACGACATGTACTACACCATCGGGCTGCGGCTTCCGCTGGGTGGGGAGGCGGCCGGGTCGCTCACCTGCCAGCGATCCAAGAGAGCGGGCGCGTTCGGTATGCAGGCCGACGCCGTCATGCAGGCGCTGCGCCCGCATCTGCAACGCGCCTTCTCCCTGCACCACAAGATGTCTGAAATGAATTCGAAGACTCTCGGCCTGGCGGCGGCGCTCGATGCCTGCGGCCAGGCCGTCTTCTGCCTGGGCCGAGACGGCCGCGTGCTTTCCGCCAACGGCCGCGCCGAAGCGCTATTGCAGCGAGCGGACGCGCTTCGCCTCCGCAACCAGAGGCTGCACGCCACGCTGCCGGAAATGGAGGGTGCGCTGCAGAGGACGCTGGCGGCCGCGGTGAGCGCGCTGACGTTCGAGCGCGCTGCGGCCCCGGAACGCAGCTTCCTTCTGCTGGAGCGAAAAAGTGGAGGGCCACCGCTAAGGATAGCTGCGGCGCCATTCGTCAGTGGACGCGAGACTTGGGTGAACGGCGTGGCGGCGCTGGTCTTCGTGCACGACGCCGCGCAACCGGCAGGCTCGCGCGGCGATGCCATGCGAGTGCTTTATGGCCTGACGCCAACCGAGATTCGCGTGGCCGAACATCTACTGGCGGGCCGTGATGCGCGAGAGCTTGCAGGACGCATGCACATTACGCTGGAGACGGCGCGATTCCATGTGAAGCGCGTGCTCGGGAAGACGGGAATGCGCCGCCAGCCGGAACTGATGCGGCTGATGCTGTTGATGCCGGGGGAATAGGCGTCGGAAATGGCGAAGGCCGGCGCTGGGCCGGCCTTCGGTCAATGAATGAGCGGTGATCTCCGGAACCTGGGCGCACGGGCGAAGAAATCATCCTCCCCGTCTTCGTCAAGACCGTTTTCTGTTTTCGTCTGTTACCTCGCACGACGCCGCAGGACGCCGATCAGACTGACGACGCCAGTTCCCAGCAAGGCAAGCGACGACGGCTCAGGTACTGGAGACGCAACCACACTGGTATCCACCTGTAGCGCCGAAAGGACGTCGGACGAATTCGAGTTGGATGGATTTTCGATTGTCAGAGAATCGAGCCTGGTACCGTTCCAACTCGCCGGGAGAACGAACGTCTGCATATCCAAGCGGACATACCCGCTGCTTCCATTAAAGTTAGTCCACCAGGTCTGGGTGGTCACATCTCCAAGGGAGGAGTCTGTGTTATATCCTTGCAGACCGTTCGCAAAATTATTGCCAGTGTTGTTATAGTAGTCGCGGACCGTCTGGTCACCTACTAAACCGTAGGTTGCCGTTTGATTGAGGCTGTTGGTGAAGATAAGGATCGCATCTTCGTTGCCCGACCCGCGAAATGTGTTCACCAGGCTATAGACGACGCTGTCTGACGTCAACGCCACACCGCCCAGATTGAAAGTCGTCGAGCTTCCCTGGACGGTCTCATAAAACCCGCCATTCCAGTCAGCGAAGGTAACGCCGGTCCCTGTGCTGCCACTTTTCGGAGCGGCGGCAATTTGGCTGCCCTGGAGGGCATTGGCCCAGTTGCCATTGTAGCCACAGCAACCGGAGGTAGAGGTTGAATATGGAATCGAGATGTCGGTCACTGTTTCAGCGTGCGCGCCGGCTTGAAAAAATGACACGGAAAGAGCTATGACCGCAATCGTAGAAGTGCGAAACTTCATCTTCATGTCGTTGACCTGTCCTCATGGAATTTATTGAGAATGTGCTTCGTTTAGAGCCTCGTTGAGTGGGGCTGTAGGAAGGGCAATCCGTTACGGAGAGAATTACAGGATCAGAATCCTCCTTCCCGGCCCCGTAGCGCGTCTCCCAGATGGGAGATATTCGTTCGGCTTGGCTTTGCAGCACGGGGATAGGTCGGCGATTCGCCTTTGCATACCCGAGAAAACTGCTCTAACTTCGCAATTTGCGGCGAGCCGCGCCGAAGGCTCCGAGCAGGCCGGTGCCGAGCAGAAGCACGCTGGAAGGCTCCGGAGTGACCGATGCCGATCCCACATGAGTCGAATTCGAGCTCATGATCCATGTGCCCGAATCGTTGTTATTAAAACCTGCGATAAGAAGACTGTCAGCCTGTCGCCCAAGGTCGGCAGGAGTAAGAAATACTCCGGCAGGCGGTGTGATATAGCCCCAGGTCGCTATATATGGCTCCGTCCCATCGAGTGCTGGCTGGCCGGCTAGCTCAATATCCCAGCCAGTAACCACACCGTTGGCGTCTGTCGAAAACACGCGCAAAGTGTCGTGGCCGAAGAGACCGGCATTCACATTCTGGATTGTGATTGTATTGATGCCATCGGAAAAGCTAAATCCGGTGGGGTCAATTGTTAGGTTGCCGTTGTAATTCGCCCCGAGAGGAGTGGCGAGAGTAAAAGAACCGCTCACGGAATCGGAAGCAGTATATGGGTTGTTGGTTCCTGTACCGAAGGATGTAAATGGGTTACCCGTATATGTGTAGGTCGTGTCTGCGAGAGCCGCGGACGGGACGGCGAGCAGGGCGGAAAGAAAGATGATCAGGCGGACTCGCAATGGAAGCTCCTTTGGGTCGTGAAGGTTACTGTCAGAGTCTCCTCCGACGACCCAAAGGCGCATCTCCCATATGGGAGATATTCGTTGATTAGCCCTGCTTCACCGGGAACGGATTCCGCTCCTCGAACTGCCGCTGATGCCAGTACGGATACGCCAGTGGCGTCTCGCTCGCCGCATCCAGCTTCGCAATCTGTTCCGCCGTCAGCTTCCATCCGGCGGCGCCCAGATTCGCGCGCAACTGCTTCTCATTGCGGGCCCCCATCACCACCGTCGCCACGCTCGGCCGCCGCAGCACCCAGTTCAGGGCAATCTGCGGAACCGTCTTGCCCGTCTCCTTCGCCACTTCGTCCAGCGCGTCGACGACCTTGTAAACATACTCGTCGTCAGGTTGCGGCCCATTCTCCACAACACTCTTTTCCTTCAGCCGGCTGGTCTCCGGCAGCGGCTGTCCACGCCGAATCTTCCCCGTCAGCCGCCCCCAACCCAGCGGCGACCACACCAGGGCACCAACGCCTTGGTCGAGCGCCAGCGGCATCAACTCCCACTCATAATCGCGCCCGATCAGCGAGTAGTAGACCTGGTGCCCAACATACTTCGCCCACCCGTAACGCTCGCTCACGCTCAGCGACTTCATCAGGTGCCAGCCCGAAAAATTCGAGCACGCAATGTACCGCACCTTGCCCTCGCGCACCATCTTGTCCAGCGTGTTCAGAGTCTCCTCCACCGGCGTCGTCGCATCGAAGGCGTGCAGATGATAGACGTCGATATAGTCCGTCCCCAGCCGCTTCAACGACCCTTCCAGCGCCTGCGTCAGGTGGTAGCGCGAGCTTCCCACATCGTTCGGCCCATCGCCGAACCGGAATGTAGCCTTGGTCGAAATCAGCACGTCTTCGCGCTTCAAATGCGAGATCGCCTTACCCAGCATCGACTCGCTCGCACCATCGGAGTAGATGTCGGCCGTATCGAAAAAATTGCATCCAGCCTCCATGCAAATATCGATCAGCCTCTTCGCGTCTTCCTGCGACGTCTCGCCCCAGGCCTTGAAGAACTCGCTGCCTCCACCAAACGTCCCCGTCCCAAAGCACAACTCCGGAACCTTCAGGCCAGACCGGCCCAGCGAACGATATTCCATCTTCAACTCTCCTCTAAATATGTCATCCTGAGCGCAGCGAAGGACCTGCTTCCCGCTCATCGCAGCTATACCGTATTCGATGCGCGCGACCCCATCCCGTCGCGATTTCCAAAGAAGAGAATTTTGCAGGCGGCCCGTAAGCCGAATTCTGTTCTAAGCGATCATTCCTCTAGGCTCGTCATTACTGACGCGCTCCAGCAACCTACCCGCAGGTTCCGGCCGCTGCGTCCTTGCGGTTGCAGCCGTTCAACTCCTCACCTTGTCGCACCGGGCCGGTACGAGCTCGCCGCCGAAGAGGGGCCAACGAGTCCCTGCCTATTTGGTCTTGCTCCGTGTGGGGTTTACCATGCCGTCGGCATTACTGCCGGCGCGGTGGGCTCTTACCCCACCCTTTCACCCTTACCTCGGACCGCTTGCATGAGTGCCGCATAGCGAGTCACCCAACAATCCGAGGCGGTTTGCTTTCTGTTGCACTGGCCGTAACCTGGCCTTGACGCCAGGTCCCCGGACGTTATCCGGCACACTGCCCTGCGGAGTTCGGACTTTCCTCCCCCACTCAACACCTTGCGGTCCAAGTGGCGGCGATCGCCCGGCCGCCTGCATCTTCGAGTCTAGCAGCGCATTCGCTTTCCCAGCCCGATTTCCCAGCGTTGAGTGAAGGAAATCGGCGGAGTACAGTGTTCGCATGTCCACAACCTCCCTCAACCGCCGCCACTTCACTCAGCTCTCCGCCATGGCACTCGCCGCGACCAGACTGCCCGCGCAACCCGTAAAGCGCGTCGGCTACGCCGCGGTTGGCCTTGGCATCATCTCCGACATCTTCATGACAGCCTGCTCGCAGTCGCAGAGCGCCAAAGTCACGGGCCTCGTCACGGGACACCCAGCCGACAAGGGCAAACGCTATGCCGCGCAATACAACGTCCCGGCGAAGTCCATCTACACCTACGAGACCTTCGACCGCATCCGCGACAACCCCGAGATCGACGCGGTCTACATCGGCCTGCCCAACTCCATGCACTGCGAGTACACCATCCGCGCCGCCGAAGCCGGCAAGCATGTGCTCTGCGAGAAGCCGATGGCCATCTCTTCAGCCGAATGCCGTCGCATGATCGACGCCTGCCGCAAAGCCAACGTCAAGCTGATGATCGCGTACCGCATTCAGTACGACCCAACGTTCGCGCGCGTCGCCGAACTCATCCACTCTGGAGCGCTTGGACAGATTCAGGCCTTCGATGGCGCGTTTCCCGGCAACATGCCTCCTGGCTGGCGCTATAACCGCAAGCTCGCGGGTGGCGGTTCGATGTTCGATCTCGGCATCTATCCGCTCAACACCATCCGCTTCCTCACTGGCGAAGAACCAGCGTCCTATGCGGCCAAAGTGGCCACAAGAGACACTTCCGGGCGCTTCGCCGAGATGGAGCAGAGCATCGCATGGACCATGAAGTTTCCCAGCGGCATTCTGGCTTCGTGCAGCTCGTCTTACGGACAGGACGGCGAAAATTTCCTCACCGTCTGTGGAGACAAAGGCCACCTACAGGTCCAGCCGGCGTTCGGATACGATGGCCTGCATCTCAGAGGCAAAACGCTACAGGGACCGATCGACGAGCCCGCTCCGGGCCGGAAGCCGTTCCAGTTCGTCCTCGAAGCCGACCACTTTGCAAGCTGCGTCCGCAACAACACCCAGCCCCGGACCCCCGGCGAAGAAGGCCTGAAGGACCTGCTCGCAATCGAGGCAATCTATAACTCGGCGGGAACTCCGGTGGCATAGCCCCCCACCCCTCCCCCCGGGGGTACTTTATGGCTCAAAATATTCAAACGATGCGACTTAGACTTTTCGAGGTACCCCACCCCTTAAACCGTTCGACCCGGCGGGGGGCCGGGTCAAGAGTTCTACTCGTTTAATTGTACCGCACGCTGTCAAGTGGGGTCAGGCTTCTTCAAACAGGAGCGAAGGGGGGACAAATTGTCCCCCCCTTGAATTTTGGGTGAGAAGAGTCCGGCGGGCGATGCCGCTGCCGGTTCCTGCATCTTTTTCGCCGCAAAACCGTCTAAATAAGTGCTACACTATGTTTCGCTGGAGACGTGCGCCTTAGAGTTGCCGAAGCTTTCCCTGACGAAAGTCATATCCGCTTCCGCCCGCGCCCGCGGCCTTGACCGCAACCCCCGTCCCGGCGAACCCCGTCTCAACTCAGGGAGTCCCTCGCGCCCTTTATCCGTGCGCGTCCGGTTCCATGAAAATTTTATCTCGCGCCGGCCTTTCGAGGCGCGCGAGACTCAGGAGCGCCCACCGTGGCTGAAGAACACGATAAGTACGAAGAAGACGTAGACCGCATCATCGACACCGGCAAGGAGAAGGGCTACCTCACCTACGGCGAAGTCAACGACCTGCTGCCCGGCGACATCACGTCGCCCGACGAGCTCGACGACCTGATGACCACCATCAACACCCAGGGCATCGACGTGCTCTCGTCGGAAGGCCGCCGCGGCAAGGACGCCGAGCGCGATGCCGACTCCGAGTCCGAGCATGGCGAAGAGTCCGACGACGTCGAGCTCGACCTTTCGCCGGGCACGCTCGAAAAGACCAACGACCCCGTCCGCATGTACCTGCGCGAGATGGGCACCGTGCCGCTGCTGACGCGCGAAGGCGAAGTCGAAATCGCCAAGCGCATCGAGCGCGGACAGATGCGCGTGATGAAGGCCATCTCCCGCTCGCCGATCGTGATTCGCGAAATTGTGGGGCTGGGTGAAGACCTCAAGCGCGGCGTCCGCAACATTAAGGAAGTGGTCGTCTTCGACGAGGAAGAACTCACCGAAGAGATCCTGCAGACCCGCGTCAAGTCCACCGTCGCCAAGATCGACGAGCTGGTCAAACACCAGAAGAAGGCTGGCGAGCAACTCGCCAAGACCAACGACCCGCAGGGCAAGGACGCCAAGGCGAAGCATCGCTACGAGCGCAAGCACCTCTGGCTGATGGGCCGTGAGCAGGTGTTCGTCAACCGCATTATCCGCGAGCTGAAGTACACCAACGCGGAGAAGAAGCGGCTGCTCGACAAGGTCAACAAGACGGTCGACTCGATGCGCACGCTGGAGCGCCAGATCAAGGCCCTCGACGCGAAGTTTGAGGCGTCGCGCTCCGAAGAGCTCAAGAAGGAGTACAAGCGCCAGCAGAAGAACTGCCGCGTCGACCTCGAGCGCGTGGAGCAGGACTCGGGCATCGCGCTCGACGACCTGAAGCGCACGCAGCGCGAAATGGTCCAGGGCGACATGGACGCCGAGCGCGCCAAGCGCGAGCTGATCGAGGCGAACCTTCGCCTCGTCGTCTCCATCGCGAAGAAGTACACCAACCGCGGCCTGCAGTTCCTCGACCTCATCCAGGAAGGCAACATCGGCCTGATGAAGGCCGTGGACAAGTTCGAGTACCGCCGCGGCTACAAGTTCTCGACGTACGCAACGTGGTGGATCCGTCAGGCCATCACGCGCGCCATCGCCGACCAGGCCCGCACGATCCGCATCCCGGTACACATGATCGAGACGATCAACAAGCTGATCCGCACGTCGCGTCAGCTGGTGCAGGAACTCGGCCGCGAAGCGTCCTCGGAAGAGATCGCCAAGCGCATGGACATCCCTGTCGCGAAGGTCCGCAAGGTGCTCAAGATCGCGCAGGAGCCTATCTCGCTTGAGACTCCTATCGGTGAAGAGGAAGACTCGCATCTCGGCGACTTCATCGAAGACCGCATGGCCGTCAGCCCGTCCGATGCCGTCATTTCGGTCAACCTGAAGGAGTACACGTCGCAGGTCCTGCGCACCCTGACGCCTCGCGAAGAGCGGGTCATCAAGATGCGTTTCGGCCTCGAAGACGGCTCCGAGCACACGCTGGAAGAAGTCGGCCAGTCCTTCCAGGTCACCCGCGAGCGCATCCGCCAGATTGAGGCGAAGGCGCTCCGCAAGCTCCGTCACCCCAGCCGCAGCCGCAAGCTGAAGGCGTTTGTCGACGGCGTCAAGGAAATGTAATTTACGATTGCAGAAAGATGCAAAGGCCTCCCGCTCGGGAGGCCTTTGCGTCTGACTTCTATTCGTTCGCTAAGATGGCTGCATGTGGAGAAGGAGTGCCACAGCAGGATGAGTGAGCTCGTCGCTGGGAACACCGAGCATACCGCTCCCGCAAATCGCGTCTATTTTCCCGCTCTCGACGGCATCCGTGCGGCGGCATTTCTGCTCGTCTTTCTCCAGCACTATATGTGGCTCGCCTGGGGCTGGAGCGGGGTCAATTTCTTCTTCGTTCTGTCCGGCTTCCTGATTACCGGCATCCTGATCGATACGCGCGATCGACCCCACCGCATTCGCAACTTTTACGTCCGCCGCACCCTGCGGATCTTTCCACTGTATTACGGGATTCTTCTCTTTCTTCTTCTGCTCACCCCACTCTTGCATTGGCGATGGTCCTGGCATTGGCTGGCGTGGCCGCTTTATCTGGGCAACTTTTTGCCCTTCCTGAAGCCCACACCGTTTCACTCTCACGAGTGGATGGATGTTTTCGGAGATCTACGAGGCCTGCCTACACTGTATCTGGGCCACTTCTGGTCTCTATGCGTGGAAGAGCAGTTCTATCTCATTTGGCCATGGATCGTGTTCCGCGTTCGGTCGACGCGGACGATACTTTGGATTTGTGCCATCACCGTCGTTGCCGATCCCCTGCTGCGCGTCCTGACCTTGCACCACGCACCGGGCTGGATGCTCGACTCGGATTTGCTCTACCGCGCGACGCCGTTTCAACTCGACTCCCTTCTGCTGGGCGCGCTGCTCGCAGTTTTGTGGCGCGGAGAGCACCGCCGCCTGCTGTTTGTCGTTGCCCGAGTCGTTGCGGTCCTATGCACAATCGCGGCCATCGGATATCTCGCCGCCACACTCCATCCGACAAAACCCCATTTTTTTAGCCGCATTTTTTCGGCGGCCTACGTTTACCCGGAATGGCATCACACCTGGGGCCTTACGTTCATCAATGTCTATGCCGCAGCTCTTATTGTGTGCGCCTTGGTCCCCGGCTCATTTGCGTATCGCCTTTTTCATCTCTCGGGAATGCGCTGGGTCGGCCGTATCAGCTACGGGGCGTATGTCTTTCATGACATCCCTCACCTGCTCTATGACGGACTTGTAAAGAGAATGGTCCATCACTATCCATGGTCGGCCCGATTGGACCCGCGCCTGCTGATTCCGTTTATCGCCCTGGTGTCGACCCTGTTGATCGCACGCCTCAGCTACCGGTTCTTCGAGACGCCATTCCTCAACCTGAAAGAACGCTGGACGCGATAGGGCCCATGGCCCATTGACTGGAAGAGGCGGTTCTGTCCCAGACAAAGTCTGTATTATCCGGGCCGCCTCTCATCATTTATGAACGCGCGAAGCTCGGCCTCGCAGTCTTGCAAACTCTCAGTGAGCGAACGCATACGGAACCTCGGGAACATGCCCGTCAGCTTGTTCGTCGCCAGGCCGGACCACAACGGCCTCGGGGCTGCCTGTCCCAGTTCAGCAGTCGAGACACCTTGCAACAGCGACGTGTCCAGCGCGAACGTCTCCGCGACTCGCTGGGCGAACTCGAGGCGATCCATCAGCTCCGGCCCGGCCACATGAAAGACTCCGCGAGCACCCGCGGCGACGAGGGCCAGCGTTGTCTGCGCAAGATCGCGGTTATACGTCGGCGTCGAGATCTGGTCTTGCGGGACACGCATCGCGGTCCCGTTCGCAAGGTTCCGCATCAGGCTGCAGGTGTAGTTCATCCGGCGATCATCAGGCCCGTACACGACCGTTGTGCGAACCACCAGCGCATCCGGGTGCGCATCGAGTACCTCACGTTCGCCCATCAGTTTGCTTCGCCCGTACACACTCAGCGGATTGGGCGACGCGTCCTCGCCATACGGCCCCGGATTTTCCCTCAGCCCATCAAAAACGTAGTCCGTGGAAAAGTAAACGAAAGGCAATGCGCGCCGCCGCGCATAAGCGGCCAGCACCGCCGGACCGCGAGCGTTCACCCGGTACGCCCGGTCAGGCTCCGACTCGCAGCCATCGACATGGGTCATTCCCGCGACACACAACACCGCATCGAGAGAATGTTCGTCCAGCAACGCCGCCGCCTGCGGCCCTGCCTCAAGCTCGCCGAGATCAAGCTGCAACCAGCCGTCGTCCTTTGGCGCTCGCGCGGTTGGAATGACGCCGCGTCCGCGCGACTCCAGCGCCTTCACCATCTGCAGTCCGACCTGGCCCGTCGCGCCCACGACCAGCGTGCTCGAAATAGTTTGCTCTGCTGGAGTGATGGACATCTACGAAGTATAGATGCGGCCCCGCCGTCTGCATGTGCGCTCGACCGGTGCTGCGCGTGAACGGGCGTCCGGCGGCTTCAATCGGCATCGATAGGTGCAAGTACACTGCATAAGGATGTCGGTTCCTCCGACACGAGGTCCTATCGCTATGAAGCGCCGTGGTGGCAGCCTGTTCTGGCTCCTTGCTGTGTCCCTCGGTGTTGGGGGCGCTCAATCCCCGCAACACCCGGCCGGCGATTGGCCCACCTACGGCGGAGACGCGGGAGGCATGCGCTACACCACCGCGCAACAGATCACGCCGTCCAATGTTTCCACACTCACTCCGGCGTGGACCTTCCATACGGGTGCGATTGCGAAGCAGAGCGTCGAGACGGCCAAAGCCTCGTTCGAGGCCACGCCGATCCTGTTCCGCGGGATGCTGTATCTCACCTCGCCCTTCGACGAGGTATTCGCCGTCAATCCGTCCAACGGGGCGGGCCTCTGGCGGTTCGACCCAAACATCAAGATCGACCCCGACCTCGGATTGCTCACCTCCCGGGGCGTGGCCGCGTGGCCCGCCGCGACCTCCGGCGCGCGCATGGAGAACACTTCCGGAGCGTGCGCGGGACGCATCTTCGTGGCGACGATGGATGCTCGCCTTATCGCGCTGGACGCCGCCACCGGCGCCCCTTGTCAGGATTTCGGAGACGCGGGCACGATCGACCTCCGAAAGAATGTCGGCAACTTCCATAAGAACGATCCCTACTACTTCACGTCACCGCCGACCGTCATCGGCGATCTCGTCATCGTCGGCTCGGCGGTAGGCGACAATATGCGGGTCGACATCGACTCCGGTGTGGTGCGCGCTTTCGACTGCCGCTCCGGTCGCCTCGTCTGGTCGTGGGACCCCATCCCCTGGGCACAACGGCAGAAGCTGCACACCGGCGCCGCCAACGCCTGGAGCGTGATCGCCGCGGACCCCGCACACAATCTGGTATTCATCCCCACCGGCGCACCCAGTCCCGACTTCTACGGCGTCACGCGGCCCGGCGACAACCGCGACGCCAACTCCGTCGTCGCGCTCGAAGCCACTACCGGCCGCCGCGTCTGGGGATTTCAGGTCGTCCACCACGATCTATGGGACTACGATGTCGCCTCCGAGCCCTTGCTGTTCACCTTTCGCGGCAAGGTCCCGGCCATCGCCATCACGACCAAGATGGGCCTCCTGTTCGTGCTCAACCGCCTCACCGGAGATCCCCTCTATCCCATCGCAGAGCGTCCCGTGCCGGCCAGCGACATCCCCGGCGAACAGGCTTCGCCCACCCAGCCTTTTCAGGACATCGCCAGCCTCTCCCCAACCGCATTCCCTCCGGACGCACACTTCGGAGCTTCTCCCCAGGACGATGCTTACTGCCGCCAGGCTTTCAAGGCGCTGCGTTACGACGGCATCTATACCCCGCCCACAACGCGCGGTTCACTCATGTTTCCGGGATCGCTCGGTGGAGTCGACTGGGGAGGCGCCTCGTTCGACCCCTCCAGCGGCATTCTCTACGCCAACACCAATCGGTACGCCTTCCGAGTGAGCCTGGATCCGCGTCCGAACCTCCTTCATGATCCAGCCGTAATCGCTTTCTGGACTCTCACGGCGATACTGATTGTTCTGCTTGTGTTCAGCTTCTTCCGACGATTCCTGTCGCTAAGGAAAACCGCACTTGCAACCGCTTTGGCCGTCATCTTGATTGGCTTCGGAGCGCTGCAATATCTCGTTGCGCCTTCGCTTAGGCGCCCTACCTCCGTGGAGCACTTTGGGCACGAATTGAGCGCGCAGCTTGAAACGCCTTATCTGCTGGACCGCGCTCCGATCGTCGCTCCGAGCGGCATGCCCTGCACCGTCCAGCCCTGGGGAACGGTTTCGGCGGTCAACCTGGACACCGGAAAGTCCGTCTGGCAGACCCCGCTCGGCACATTGATCGCCGGCCAGCACACTGGCACCGTCAATCTGGGTGGGACCATTGTCACGGCCTCCGGCCTGGTCTTCACCGCCGCCTCCGAGCAGCCGTTGCTGCGCGCCTTCAACGCAGCCACCGGCGAAGAGGTGTGGGACGGGGCGCTGCCGGTCCCCGCGCAGTCCACTCCGATGAGTTACACGATCGACGGCCGCCAGTTTGTCGTCATCGCAGCCGGCGGGCACGGCGCCTTCGGCACTCCGGTCTCCGATGCATTGGTGGCTTTCGCCCTGCCCAAACAGTAAGTTGCCTCGTTCCCACTCATGCGCAAACTATGCGCATTAATGGGGCACCCGTAGTGATGAGTGGGCCACCCGCCGGCAAGCGTTTGACGTGGGTGGAGTTGACCGTGAAGGAGGCGGCCAAACCTTTGTAAGGCTGGCCCTCTTTGGGGGCGTAGGTGTATCGGATATGAGGCGAAGGCTTCTCGGCCTTGGCTTGAGCGCGACTTTCCCGGATTTGTTCGGGAGATGCGGAGAGGACGGAAGCCGACGCTGCCGTAAACTTCTCGTGCTCGGGATTCGGTTTGTCTTTAACGCTCACCGATCAAATTTATCATCCCCGCTTGCATCTGAATGATGCAGCGGGGATACTATTGTTCCGATGGCAACGCAAAACAATTTGTTCGCTCTGTTTGACGTCTCAAATCCTTCCGCAATCAAGGCGCGGCTTGCAGCCTTAGACCTTCCGTTCGCCATCCTTTCGCAAACCGTTTCACTTGACAGCTGGTTTCTCATCACAAAAAGCGCGATCACTACAAAGGAGGTTTCGGATGCTCTGGGTATAACGGACGGAAGCAACGGTAGTGGTGTATTGGTTCGCGTTGAGAATTACTATGGTCGAGCCGACACAGAGGTATGGGAGTGGATTGCTGCGAAGAGGAGCAGCAGTTCTAAATGGGCGGAGGCTTGCCTGAACTGAGGGTTATCATGAGGCTTTGCCATGAGGGGAAGACGATGTAGGCGGAGATGGAGCGCGCATCCTGGAAGAAGCGGGAGCGGGTTGGGATGGCTTTTCGGGCTT
>DASRLB010000191.1:0-12842 GCA_035648695.1 Acidobacteriaceae bacterium
CCGCTGGCTGTGAATTCGCAGTACTACTTCGAAATGACCAACGCGGTGAAGGATGCTTCAGGAAACGCGTTGAGCACCTACGCGGTCTACATCTACACCACCTACGCCGCCAACACCGCGGCGCCCACGGTCATCGCCGCCGACCCGCCCGCGAATGCTACCGTCGGGACCAATGCCGCGATGCAGTTGGAGTTCAGCGCGAGCATGAACCAGTCCACCCAAGCTGGGTTTACCGTCAGCGCGAGCGGAAATCCCATCGCAGGAGTCTATAGCTGGAACGCTGCTACCAACTGCAATTGCGGTCCGGGCACCGTTGCGACCTTCACCCCGTCCGCGACCCTGACGCCGGGAACGGTGTACACCGTGAACTACGGCGCACCGCTGGTCGACGTCGCCGGCAATGCCCTCACGCCGGGCTCGTTCACGTTCACCGCCGGCAGCGCACCGGACACCACCAATGGCAGCACCTTTGTGAACTTCACCTCCTTCCAGACGAACATGGGTACGAACTTTGTGCCCACGATGAACTTCACGAAGCCCGTGAATCCGATCGATATCAACACCAGTACGCTTCACCTCTACAACTACGACAGCGGCAAGTACATTCAGGGCACGGTCACCGTTGCGCAGAACGGTCTCAGCGCTACGTTCGCACCTGTCATGCCTCTGCTGCCGGATACTGCCTACTCCTTCTCCCAGTCCAGCGGTTACTACGACATGGATGGGGTATACCTCTACGGAAGCACGTATTACTTCATCACGGGCAACGGTTCGGATCTGGCCCCGCCGCAGGTCTCTTCGGTCTACCCGGCGAACACCGCGCCATCGGCGCCGTTGAATGCACAGGTCACGGTCCACTTCAGCGAACCGATCAACGCGCCGACCGTAGCCAACGCGATGACCGTCACGCCGTCGGGCGGATCGGCGATCGCCGGCACCGCGACCCTGGCTTCGGACCAGGTCACCCTCAACTTTGTTCCAAGTGCCTCGCTCCTGCCTAACACCGTCTACACGGTGCAGGTCAGCGGGTATGCCGATATGGCAGGCAACGTTGGCGCGACCTTCATCAGCACATTCACCACGTCGAACTCCGTGGCGCCTCTCTCTCTCTCCACCGGCTTCACCTCCGGCGGCACGCTCAGTACGACGAACAACACGCCGGATGCCAACTGGACGGTCACGGTCGGTGCGAATCCGCCCGTGGCGGCTGAGGTCGTAGGGCCCGGCGATACCGGTTGGTATAGCGGATGGCAGGCGAACGGTCCCAAGTCGTCCTGGATCGCGTTGAATCCCAACAGCGTCACGGGCAATACTTCAGGCACCTACTCTACATCGTTCAATTTGACCGGCTACAGTCTCT
This sequence comes from Acidobacteriaceae bacterium, assembly GCA_035648695.1. Lineage (GTDB taxonomy): Bacteria > Acidobacteriota > Terriglobia > Terriglobales > Acidobacteriaceae > Granulicella. The sequence continues at coordinate 1,361 of DASRLB010000191.1, forward strand.
CCAACCTCTGCTTTGTGGGAGCCACCGGGATCGATGACAACGGAAGCCTCTTGCTCAACGGGCACCTCATCACTGGCAACATCAGCAGCTATCAGAGCCTCACCGCGCTGAACATTGCTCTACCAATGTCGTCGCTGAATGCGGGCATCAACACGCTCTCATTGCAATGGGGCTCGACGGACAATAGCTACGAGGCCTTCCGTCTCCAGGGCAGCATCCAGACGTGCGGGGCCAGCCTCACTGGCGGCCTGTCGCTGGTGAGTGCTTCGCCGAGTAACGGGACCACCGGCGTTGCGACCAACTCGACCATCACCATGAACTTCAACAATCCTCTCGACCCGGCGACGGTCTCCGACACCACGCTTCCGGTGATGGTTGGCTGGAACAGCAACGACATCATCGCGGGTCAATGGGCGGTGAACGGTTCGCAGGCGGTCTTCACACCCGACGCACCGTTCCCGCCAAGCACTCAAATTTATGTCGGCAATTGCAACGGGCCGTACGACACCGCCGGAGATACCTATAACGGCTGCTACAGTATCCAACTGGTCCAGTTCACCACCAGCAGCACGGTTACAGTGCCTCCGGCACCGTTCCACGTGACGGCCTTCTCGCCGGCATCGGGCGCAACCAACGTGGGTCTGCGTACACCGGTGACGGCGACGTTCAACCGGTCCTTCAACCCCAACACCATCAACCAGAACAGCTCCAGCCCGGACTTCCTGCTGTACAACGGCAACACGCTCAATTGCCAGAGCTACACCCGTTCTTCGGACAACACGACGCTCCAGTTCAACTGCTATCCGTTGCCGAGCAGCGCATCCATGACCGCTCTCATTGGCACCAACCTGCAGGACCAGGCCGGCAATGGCGTGGCCAGCTTCACCAGCCAGTTCAGCACCAGCCAGTACGACTCCAATACGTCCGGTACGATCTCTACGGCGCGGCCGGTCAACGGCGCCAGCAACATAAGCGTCAACTCGCCGCTGACTCTGTACACCAGCCTTCCCGTCAACGCATCGACGGTCAACGCTGGGCTACAGGTCGCGCAGAACAACGTGGCACTCGCCGGCACCGTTCAGGTACTCGACAACGGCTACACCATTCAGTTCACACCCAGCACGCCGTTTGCCCCCGGAGCGCTTGTCCAGTGGTGGATTACCAGCCAGCTCTACGACGCCACGTACGGAAGTCCGTTCACCGCCGCCGACGGCTACTTCCACGTCGCGGCCAGCCTCGGCAGCACGGTGCCGGTCATCCAGGCCTCCTCGCCTGCGAATGGGGCCAACCCTGTGTCGCTCAACTCGATCTTCGACGTGCAGTTCAATACGCCGCTCGATCCGTCGACCGTCAACAGCACCAATATCTATGTCTTAGACACCCACACCAACCTGCACGTCAGCGCAACCTACTCGATGCCGCAGCCGAATGAAGTCCGCATCGTTCCTACGAGCCCCGTCAGTCCGAGCAGCTACATCTATATCTACGTCACCACCGGCCTGCATAGTTCGACCAGCGTTCCCGCGCAGGCCAACGACTTCTACTCATACACAGGTACCACTCAAGATGCCACGCTACCGTCCATCGTGAGTGCAGTGCCCTACAACGGCGCGGCAAATGTTGGCGTCAATGAGAGTCCGCAAGTGGTCTTCAGCAAGGTGATGGATCCGGTCAGCGTGAACGGCACCACCTTCCAGGTGAGCAATGCGGGCACGCCGCTCACAGGGACTTACTTCATCGACAACACAGACACGCGCGTGACCTTCACACCGGACGCTCCGCTGCCGGCCAACACCAACCTGACGATGACCATCAACGGCGTCCTCGACCGGGTTGGCAATCCCGCTTCCTTCACATCCCACTTCCAGACAGCGGCCGGACCGGACTTCCAGCGCCCGACCGTTCTGTCCACCAGCATCCCCAACAATGGAACGGTGCCCACCAACGCTTCGCTGACGATCCGGTTCAGCGAGTCGATGGATATCACCACATTCAGCAGCAGCAACATCCTTATTCAGGACGAGACGCTGAGCGTAAATATTCCTGCAACGCTTACGTGGAGCGGCGACCAATCCATCGCCTACCTCACGCCGACTTCGCCGCTCGCGGCTGGTCGCCAGTACTACCTCTACATTAACAGTGGCACCGATCTGGCGGGCAACTCCCTGATTGGCACCAGCTACTACTTCTACGCTGCTTTCGCCAGCGCCTCGACCGCTCCTACGGTTACCGCGGTCAGCCCGTTGAACGGAGCAGCAGGGGTAGGCATCAACGCGCTGATCCAGGCACAGTTCTCGAGCGCCGTCGACCCTGCAACTCTGGGCAACGTAACGCTGACGACGGGTGGCAATCCGGTGGCCGCTACAGCTTCCCTCAGCGCAGCCAATACCGTACTGCATCTGGTGCCCGCGGCCCCATTGACGGCGAATACCACCTACCTGGTCACGATTGCCGGCGTGGATGACCCAGCCGGCAACCTGGTGTCGACAGTTACCTTCAGCTTCACCACCGGGGCGTGGGTTGACTTCGTTGGACCCTCGTCGGTCGTCTTCAACCCGCCGTCTAACTCCACGGTCGGGACCAACGTTGTGCCCAAATTCATCTTCAACGAGCCACTCAACCCGCTGACGGTAAACACCAGCACCTTCCGTATGTATCTGAACAACACCGGCCAGTCCATTCCGATTACTGTCACTCTCTCCGCAGACGCCAAGACAGTAACCTTGCAGCCGCAAATCCCTCTCCTGGCCGGCAGTCAGTACTACTTCCAGGCGTGCTGTGGGTATCAGGATTTTGCGGGCAACAACGGAAATGGGTATACCGAATACTTCTATACCGGCTCCGGTCCCGACACTACACCGCCCACCGTCACCATCAGCCCCGTGAGCGGAGCCACAGGCATTCCGTTGAACGCTCACGTACTGGTTTCGGTCAACGAAACCATCGACCCCACCGGTTGGAGCCAGAGCTCCGTCCAACTGCTGGATAACCTCAACAATGTCATCGGTGGAACGGTAAGTTCGCCGGACAACCAGACGCTCACGTTCGCTCCCTCGGCCAATCTGAGTCCGAACAGCACGTACACCGTCAAGGTTGCCAACTTCACGGATGCATCGGGGAATGCGGTGACGCCGGTCAGCAGCACATTCACCACTTCCGCCACCGCTTCTACACCCGGCTTGACCCTGACCGGCACAAACATCCCCTTCGGCACCCCCAACGTTTCGGCCACGCAGCAGATTATCCTGACGTTCAGCCAGATCCTCGACCCAACCACGGTCAACTCGAGCACTCTGAAGGTCATGCAGGGATGGAACAGCAACTATCCGCTGGCGGGGACGTATGCGGTCAACGGCAACCAGGTCACCTTCACCCCAACCAGTCCATACGCGCCGGGCGTACAAATCTACGTCGGAGAGTGCGGCGGCCCAACCGACGTTCTGGGAGAAGTATTCCTGAACGGGTCCTGCTACGGCCAGGAACTGGTGTTCTTCACCGTTATCAGTGGATCGCCCGACAACACGGCGCTGCAGGTCATCTCGGTCAGCCCCGCGAACAACGCTTTGAATGTGGGACTGAATGTGCCAGTCTCGGTCACCTTCAACAAGTCGATCAATCCATCCAGCGTCAACGGCAACAATCAAGCTATCCTCTCCGCCGGACAAACCATCACGAACCACGGCAGTATGACCATGTCGGCTGACGATCGAACGATGACCTTCAACACCGGTGCGCTCTCGGCTGGAACGGCCTACACCATCAGTCTGCCCGCGGGCGGCGTCAGCGATCCTTCGGGCAACACGCTGGCCAGCGAGTTCAACAGCGTCTTCACGACGACCTCTTACGCCGCTAGCAGCAGCGGCGCCGTGCAGACGACGAGTCCAACAAACAACGCCTCCGGTGTGCCACTGGGCAGCCTGTTGACCCTCTACCTCAATCGGGCCGTCAATCCGTCCTCGCTCACCGGCAACTTTACGGTGACGGTGAACGGCAGTGTCTATCCTGGAACGGTACAGGCGATTGCCAGCAACCTCGAAGTCCAGTTCACACCGAGCGTTCCATTCCCGAACGGTGCGGTCGTGCAGTGGTTCTTCTCGAACGTGCTCGACGTGAGTGGGGACACCTTTAGCGGCACAAGCGGCACCTTCTACATGGTCGCGGCGACCAACTCCAACGCCGCACCGCAGCAGATCGCGGTCAGCCCGCTGTATGGTTCGTCGCTTGCTCCCGTGAACTCTCAGATTGACATCGCCTACAGTCTGCCCATCGATGCAACGACAATCAACGCCGGGTTGAGCATTAGCGGCTTTACCGCCGCGTCGATCAACCTCATCTCGCCGAACATCATTCGCATCGTGCCCACGTCGCTAACCTCTGGCGCTCTCTCGTATGTCTGCACCAACGCAGCGATGAAGGGAACGAATGGAACTCCGATCCAGGCGGCTTGCTACTCCACGTACTTCTATCCCACCTCCACCGGGCCGGACACAACCCCGGGGACGGCGCAGATCGGACCGCCGAATAGCTCGATCGGCGTCGGAACCAACGTCAAAATCCGGCTGGCCCTCTCCAAACCCGTTGATGAAACCACGGTGAACGCCACCACGGTGCAGATCACCATCAGCGGTAACCCGGTCCTCGGCACCTTCTCATTCGTCAATAATGGGGGCAACATCACCGGCATCAACTTCACGCCGGCGAACCCGCTGCCGCCTTCCAGCGTCGTCAATGTGGCGATCAACGGTCTGCTCGATTACGCGGGCAACACCTTTACGCCGCTGACGACGCAGTTCACAACCGCCGCCCTGCCCGATTTCAGCGCGGCAACCGTCCTCTACGACTTTGGCGGAAACACCCAGAACATCGGCACCAACGCCATCTTTACCTGCCGCTATACCAAGCCGATGGATGAGAGCAGCTTCACTCCAGCCAATGTCTATGTCTATGACTACGCCACCAGCTCGAAGATTCCGACGACCTACATGTTCTCTTCGGACATGATGTCGGTCACTTTGACACCCGTCTCAAATCTGTCGCCGAACACCGAGTACTACTACCAGTGCTATGGCGCCCTCGACCTTACCGGCAACGCGCAAACTAACAATGGTGGCCCCTACTTCTATACCGGCAGCGTCCCCGACACCGTCGGTCCGCAGTTGCTTGTCGCCAACCCACCCAATGGCTCGACCAATGTTCCCCTGAACGACGCCGGAGCGGCATGGTCCAGCACCAACCTCGTGCTTCTGTTCAACGAGCCGCTGTCGCATTACTCCCTCAGCAATATCACCCTCACGCCGCAGGGTGGCAGTCCGCTCGCGATCTCCACGTCGCTACAGATCGGCGACACGGCGGTCGTGGTGCAGCTACCCTCCGCGCTGCTGCCCAACACCACGTACACCTACAACGTTGCCGGCGTGACCGATTACGCAGGCAACGCCGTCACTCCAACCACAAGCACCTTCACCACCGGTACCGGCTTTGACTTCGTCGCCCCGGCGGCCAGCAGTTTTGTCCCCGTCAGCGGCGCCACCAACGTATCGATCGCTACGCCACTCTCCGTCACCTTCACCGAGGCCATGGATCCCGTCCTGTTTGACAGCGCCCACGTGCTGCTGCGAAATCACAATACCCAGGCCATCATCCCGACGACCTTCACCTTGTCGGCGGATTTCAAGACGGTCAGTCTCTCTCCCGTGTCGGCGCTGTCTTCCTCCACAATCTACGACCTGGTGACGACACCCTCTACCTGGTATCTATCGGACATTGCAGGAAACGATTACTACAGTTCGGCAGTGTCCACGTTCACGACAGGGCCCTGATATTCAAAAGGAGTGAACTGCCGCCCCTGTGTTCCATCTGGGCCGAGGCCGATCGGAGCAGGTTACCTGTTGCTGAGAATTCCGATCGCGCTGCGACACCGCCAGACCATCGCGGCGGAGATGCTGGCAAACACAACAAGGCCAAAGAAACGAAGCAGCGGCCAGCCGATTAACGCAAGGTTGGCTGCCCAGCGCTGGAAATGATGAATCGCTCGGCATGAGTGCAGGAAAATGGTGGGAGCTACAGTGTCGCGGAAGAGAAGCGAACTCGATAGGCGCGAGTGCCCTGGCCGCCCCCTCGACACACACAACCTACGTACCGATGTCCCTATACAGAGAGCTGAGATGAGCATTCAAGACATCTGCCAACCAGGGGAGATCAGTGCCGAGGGAAGTGGCCATAGGCCATATAGCCTGCACCCGCGCCATCAGCAGAGCCTGGGGCAGATCGCCAAATCCTTCCGTGTATCTGGGTGTCGGTGGAACGGTTGCGGATCCGGTCTTCACTGACGAAGAAGAAGACCTTCTGGCGGAACCCGTCGGCCCGTGCCAACAGTCGCCGGTCTGCACCGGCTATCGCGGAGCGGCATCGTCGTCCGTCCCATACGTCGGGAACGGCTCCGGCTCATTACTGGTCGAAAGTCCCTGCAACGCCACAAGGTCAGCCTGCACCTGCGCCCACGCTTGCGGAGACTTCTTCGTCGTAATCGGCGCATCCGGGTCCGCATAAAACGCCAGTATGTCCTTCTTGATCCCCGGCGGAATCGGCTGGTTCTGCACCACCAGCCGGTGGAGCAGATCGGCGTACGTCGAGTCGGTCAACGAGTACCCGCCCGGCTTGACCACCCGGCCCGTATCCAGGTCGCGGTTCTGAAGCGGGTGCCGCGGGTCCTTCGACATGCGCGGAATGTCCTGGCTCGCATCCGGATTCTCCGGCAGCGGCTGGCCCGGCGGCGGCTCGGAGTGCGTGTCGGAAGCGGCCGCCTTGGCCGCGGTCGGCCGAGTCGCCGGTGGCGGCGTAAACCGCGCCAGCACATGCCGCAGCGCGTTCGCCGATACCATCACGCTGTGCAAATACTTCGTCTCCGTATCGACCGTCGGTCCCTTTACAGCCACCAGCTTGATCGGCCCGATCTTCGGCAGAATATACAGCAACCCGGCCAGCGTATAGGTCCCGATGCCCGCCTTGCGCCGGTAGGCATCCCAATCGTTGTCCGCCGACACAACCGCCAGTTCCTTTTCAATCTCCACCAACTCCGGCGACGGCGTCTCCGCCGGCTCATGCTTGCGGTGCAGCAGCGTCACGGCATACGCAATCCGCGGAATCAAGCTCCTCACCGCGAACCGGTATCCACCCACATTCACCCGCCGCCCGCGCGTCCCTGAGAAATCTTCGCCAATCCCGTACGTCTGATAGAAAGCCAGCGCCAACTGCCGCGTCGGCACCTGTAGCCCAACATGGTCCAGATAATGCGACGGCGCCATGCGATGATGTGCAATCTCGTTGATATCGAACGCGAACTCGGTCTGGACATGCTGCCGCTCGCCCTGCGCAAAGTTCACGGTCTCGCCGTACTTCGCTTCCAGCTTCGGAAACTCCACCGGCACGGCAACATTCGTCGCCAGCGAGTGCCCCACGCTGTCCCCGAGATAGTGCGACAACGCCCCCACCGCAAACGCCAGTTCGTCCGCGTTGCCCGCATTGCGAAAAAGGTTGACGACAAAATCCCCGGACCGCACATAGTGCGTCAGGTTTGAAAACGAAGCATCGCCAAACGGATAGTACCCAATGTCCTGGATCACGCAGCCGCCATACGCATACGCGCGCGCATGTTCCAACTGCTCTGGCGTCAGCGTGGGATAGCGGCTGAGCAGCAGCGGAACGATCGAGTCCTTCCACGTCAGGTCGATCAGTTGCTCATGGGTCAGCAGCGAGTACGCCCCGGCCGGCTCTTGCAACGGAAGCAGCAAGAGCAGCAGCAAGACTGCAACAGATCGAAGGCGAAAGAAGGCATTCACTTATGCAGAGTGAGACGTTCCACAGCCTCCGCCGGTTGGCCGCAGCCTTTATACCTCGCGATCCGACTTCGTCTTTGCCTGCAAACCTGCCACGTCCAGGATCGCAATCCGATGCCCAGATACTTCGATTAGCCGCTTCGCCGCCGCGGGTAAACAGTACCTCGCCCTGCGTGAGCCGGCGCGCACCGGCCCGCACCGCCAGCATCTCCAGCTTTTCCGCCGAAACCTGCGCGAACAACTGGGTCGAGCGCAGCGCCTCTACTTTTTGCTCATCGGTATGCTTCCATTCTCTCCCGAACGCCCCCCGCCTCGCCGTTGCAGCACCTGTGACCGGAGTCATAGCGTCACCACCCCCCAGGCGACTACTGTTAAGACAACGGCAAGGAGACAATGTGCGAAAGCAGAACCTCAACGACCTCATCGAATATAAAGATAAGGCCTTCTACCCCAAAGTCCTGATCAACGAACCCGGCTACCGCATGTTGCTTCTCTCCTTGCGCGCCGGCCAGGCTGTCCCCGAGCACGCCACCCCGGCGCCGGTCACCGTCTACGCCATCCGCGGCCACGTCACCTTCCACGAAGGCCCCGTCAGTTGTGAGTTGCAAGCCGGCGAAGTCGTTTCCATCAACGGCGCCAGACCGCACGCCATTGAAGCGCATGAAGACTCCGCCCTTCTGGTCCTCGCCGCCGGCGGCCCGCACGCCACAACGGAAGAGGTCGCGATATGAACCCCGAGCAGCTCCCCACCGAAGAACAAATCTCCACTCTCGTCGACCGTTTCTACGCCAAGGTCCGCGAAGACGACGAGATCGGCCCCGTCTTCGAGGACGCCGTCCACAACTGGGACGCACACCTCAAACTCCTCAAGGAATTCTGGTCCACCGTCCTTCTCGCGTCCGCGCAATACAAGGGAAACCCGCTGCTCGCGCACTTCAAGCTCCCCATCGAGGAGCATTACTTCGACCGCTGGCTCAACCTCTTCGCTGAGACAGCAGACGAGGTGATGACGCCGCCACAAGCCGCGTTCATCCTGCGCAAGGCCCACCAAATCGCCGGAAACATGAAGCGCGTCCTGGCCTACCGCGAGCCCAGCGCAGCGGCCACCCCACCGGCCGCCCCGTTTGGCGCCCTCGCAAATCCTTCGTCCTGAACGGCGAAATCAAATACGGATATGTGATCCTGAGCATCGTGAAGGACCTGCTTCTAAAAAGCCGTGGCAACCGTTCTACCGGCTCCGCTCCATAAACCGCCCCACCACCGCCGCGCATTCTTCCACAAACCGACGGTCATCTGCCCCAAACGCTGCCAGGTCGTGGCTATCGATGTCGATTTCCCCGACAATCTGTCCACCCACCGAAATCGGCGCCACAATCTCCGACCGCGTCTCAATCGAGCACGCCAGATACCGCGGATCGCTCGACACATCGTCGATCACCACTGTCTCCCCGGTAGCCACAGCCGCTCCGCAAATCCCTTCCGTCACGGGAATCCGCACATGCTCCGTGGGCGCGCCGTGATACTCCCCCACCACCAGCGCCGACGGATCATCCGGGTCGAGCATATAGAACCCCACCCAGTTATAGATCGGCAACCTCTCCGCAATCGTATCGACCACAAACCGCTGCAACCGGACAACGTCCGTCGCGCTCGCCGCAAACGCTTCGATCGCCTCAACGATCTCGCCAAATGCCGGAATCGCCATACCTGCATCGTACGTCCGCGGCTGGCGATAAAGCGTCGACGACTCAAGCTGCTGGAACACGTTCCGCACCACGCGGTCGCAACGCACGGCATGAAACGCGAACGCATTCCGCGTCTCGCGACTGGCATACGCCGACAACCCGGTCCGCAGCGCTACCCGCGCCCGATGCAATCGCACCTTCACATTCTCTTCCGTAATGCTCAGCGCTTGCGAAGCCTCGGCCGTGCTCATGCCTTCCACATCTCGCAGCACAAACACCGCGCGGTTCCCCTGCGGCAGGCCTTCGATCAGCGATTCCAGCAGGCGCCTCGCTTCGGAACTGGCGGCAGCTTGTTCCGGGTCGGGAGCCGTCGACGCAAAGCGGTCCATTCTGTCTCCTTCACCTTCCTGTTCTTCGTAATGCTTCGCATGGCGCAATCGTCCCAGCGCCTCATTCACCGCGATCCGTGTAAGCCATGCACCAAACGGAGCGTGGCCGCCGAACTGGCCCAGATGCTCATACGCCCGCACGTAGGCGGCCTGCATCACATCCTCGGCCACCGAGTCGTCCCGCAAAATCGCACGCGCAGCCCGGTAAATGCGTTGGTTGTACCGCCGCATGATCACTTCAAACAACGCGGTCTCACCCGCCAATATCCGCCGCACCAGGTCTTCATCCTGGAGAGGCTCAAGGCGTAACCGCTCCTCAACATCCAACGCGACCATGCATTACCCCTGTCCTCAAGAGTCTCACCGCGCGCAAAGGTTACACGCTTCCGCAAAACATTTATCTGTAACCATTCCCACCCCCGCGACTCTCTTGTGTGGCACAAACTTTTGTTCCAAGGAGAAATCGCGATGAAGTTCCGCATGAATCTTGCACTCGCCCTCGCCGCCGGCATGTTCGCCACGGCAGCCGTTGCCCAGGCGCCCACCGATCCCCAGATCGTCGGCATCGTCGTGGCCGCCAACCAGATCGACATCGACTATGGCCACCTCGCACTCGCGAAGACCCACAACAAGCAGGTCCGCGACTTCGCGCAGGAGATGGTCACCGACCACTCCGCCCTCCAGAAGTCCGTCTTCGACCTCGGCGCCAAGCTGCACGTCACCCCCGCCGACAGCCCCACTGCCGCTTCCCTCAAGAAGCAGGCGGCCGAGACCACGGCCCACCTCAAAACCCTCCACGGCGCAGCCTTCGACAAGGCCTACATCGATAACGAAGTCGCCTACCACAAGGCCGTCATCGGGGCCGTAACCACCGTCCTGATCCCCAACGCTAAAAACGCCGACCTGAAGTCCGCGCTCAACGGCGCCGCTCCTCTCTTCCAGGGCCACCTCGAACACGCCGAGCATGTCCAGGCCGACTTCGCCAGCGCAAAGTAACGGAGGGTAACAATGCATATCGGAGCAGTCAAATCGATCCGCTGGACAGCATTACTGGTGCTTCTTGTTGCCGGCTCCTGGTGTGCGCGCGCCGCGGCGGGTGGTCAAAAACCCGCCGCCACCCACACCATCCTCATCAGCGGCTTCAAATACCAACCGGACGCTGTCACCGTCAACGTCGGCGACACAGTCGAGTGGAAGAACAACGACATCGTCCCCCACACGGTTACCGCCGCCGACAAGAGCTTTTCCTCCGGCGCCATCCGTCCCGGCGCATCCTGGAAGTTCGTCGCAAAGAGATCCGGAACTTTCCCCTACACCTGCATCCCTCACCCGAACATGCATGGCAAACTAACCCGGATTTCTCACGAGCGATTATGTATTGGCAAAAAAATATATAGCAAAAGGCCGTATTTTCTGTCATAACAGCGTTGTCAGACGAAGTTATAAACCAGAAAAAGGAACGGCCTTTGATGACAGAGTGTACACAAGAGAGATTCGGATTTACAGCTCATTTTTCGCGCCGGGTGGAGGCGGGCTTTACCGCCGGACAGGTCAGCTCGGACGGCGGCGGTTT
>DASRLB010000192.1:0-2001 GCA_035648695.1 Acidobacteriaceae bacterium
GACCCGCGCTTTCTCTACATGATGCCCCACACCCGCGAGGCCCTCGCCGGGTTGGAGTACGGCATCTCCGCGCGCAAAGGCTTCATCGTCCTTACCGGCGAGGTCGGGACCGGCAAGACCACGCTCCTGCGCCGCGCTCTCGGTTCCTTCGATCAGAACCGGGTCTTCACCTCGTTCGTCTTCAACCCGCGCCTCGACACCCTCGACTTCCTCGAGTTCGTGCTCAGCGATTTCGGCCTCACCCCCGCGAACCGCACCAAGTCGGGTATGCTGCTCCAACTCAACCGCTGGCTCATCGAGCGGTTCCGCCGCCAGGAAACCTGCGTCATCGTCGTCGACGAAGCTCAGAACCTGACTACGGACCTCCTCGAAGAAATCCGTCTCCTGACCAACCTCGAAACCTCGTCCGAAAAGCTCGTGCAAATCGTGCTCTCGGGCCAGCCCGAACTCGAAATGATGCTCCGCCAGCCCAATCTGCGGCAGCTCCGTCAGCGCATCGCTCTGTGGTGCCGCACCCGCGCGCTCTCCGCCGAGCAGACCGGCGCCTACATCGCCCAGCGGCTGCTCATCGCCGGCACGTCTGAGACCATCTTCACTCCCGACGCCGTGGCCGCGATTCACCGCGCCAGCCGCGGTATTCCTCGCGTCATCAATCTCATCTGCGAGCACTCGCTGATCTCCGGTTACGTCGAGCAGGTTCACCTGATTCCTGAAAGCACCGTTTTCACCGTCGCCGAGGACCTGGATCTCGATACCCAGCCATTCCTGGTGTCCACCGCCAACCACGGAGGAGGCTTTCCTACCAGCAATTGACCGGGCGTCCGTTCCAGCACGCCGCGCCAAATCGAATTTCAACAGAAGAACGAACCACCACTGAAGGCATACGAAGGCATATCGATGAGCAAAATTTACGAAGCTCTACTCCGGGCAGAACAAGACCGCACAGCAACGGGCGGCAAAGAGCCCGCATGGGAAAGCGCTCTCGACCCGGCCCCCGCCCCGGTCGTCGACGACCCACGGGAATCCTGGCCGCAATCCGGCGCCGCCCCGACAGACGACGCACCACCTCCGCCGCCGCGCGCAGAAAACCGCGCCGCACCCGCATCCGACCGCTCTGCCTCATCCGAACGCCCCGCCACACAGCAGCGCCGCGCCAACGACTTCGACCTCTCTGCCATCTCAGTGACGGCATGGTCGCCCGCCGTGCTCCAGCTCCCCGCCCTCGACGACCGCGGCGGCGCCGTCGAGCAGTTCCGCAGCCTGCGCTCCCGCATGCACGAGTTCCGCGACCTCAACACCCTCAAGTCCATCCTGGTCAGCAGCGGTTTGCCCCAGGAAGGCAAGAGCTTCATCGCCGCCAACCTCGCCATCTCCTTTGCCCGCCACAAGGCCAGCCGCGTCCTGCTCATCGATGGCGACATGCGCCGCTCTTCGCTGCACCATCTGCTCGGCTGCCCCAGTGAGCCGGGGCTGGCCGAATATCTCGCCGGGACTGCCACCATCGCCGAAATCATGCACCGCGCCGAGTCCCCCGAGCACGGCCCGCCGCTGCACCACGGCATCGCCTCGCTCACCTTCATCGGCGCAGGCAAGGATTCCGACAAAGCCGCCGACCTCTCCGGCAACTACCGCTTCGACGAGCTCATTGAAGTCGTCTCGCCTCACTTTGACTGGATTGTCGTCGACTCTTCGCCGGTCAACCTGGTCTCCGACGGTGTCAATCTGGCCCGCGCCTGCGATGGCGTCCTGCTTATCGCTCGCGGTGGGATCACCAAATTCGAGGTGGCGCAACGGGCCCTTACGGAACTCAAAGCCTCCAATGTTCTCGGCTTCGTCCTCAACGCTGTATCCAAGCCCCCCCACGCCGGCGGTTATTATGGCTATGACAGTTATGACAGCTATGACAGTTACAGCGCCTACAACGCCGTAAAGGAATAACTCCGGGGCTTATGGCACGATGATACGGTTTTTCAACGTCTATTACCCAACTCGCGTCGTAGT
>DASRLB010000193.1:0-4897 GCA_035648695.1 Acidobacteriaceae bacterium
CGCGGTGGGGGCGTCGGGCAGCGGCGCGGGCGTCTGGGCGACGGCCAGCGTGGCGGTCAGGAGCAGAGAGGTGGCTAGGAGTTTGGCGATCACGGTTTGAAAAGTTCTCCAAGGTATAAGGCTAACGTAAGCGCGGGCTGTCGCAAAGCAGGTCACGCCCTCTGTTGGACTATTGTTGCGGGTAAAAGGGCGCGGTTGCGGTTGAACGGGTCGAGCGGTATGGGTGATGCGGGCGGCTTGGCGGGTTCTTCGGCTGCGGCTCGCAAAGGCGCGCGCCTTCGCTCAGAATGACAATTGTGTTGTTAGATGCAAACGGCTTTGCTGTTAGATAAGACGACGGAGGAGGTTGCGGGCGAGTTCGAGGGTGCTGCCGTAGACGATGTGGGCGACCCAGTGTTGCAGGTGATTTGCGATGGGGGTCTCGGTTGGCGGGCCGGAGAGGTGGAAGGCCGGGACTGCGATTTCGTCGGCGCCGAAGAAGAGCACGGTGCCGAAGGCGGTGCCACGACCGATGGTGACTTCGGGGTAGAACTCGGCTGTGGCGGAGTAGCAGACGCCCATCAGCGTGCCGAAGCTGTAGTGGACGGCGTTCCCGGCGGCTTTGAGGCAGTCTTTGGGTATGGTGAGGTCGACGGCTTCGGCGATCCTGCGGGCCAGTTTCACGGTGGAATCCTCGGACGCCTCTTTCATCTCCTGTTGCGCCTGCTCGTTGGCGATGAGCCATGGAGATTCGCCCTGGGCGAGCTTCTTTTGTCTTTCGGCGGCCTTCTGCGCGGCGGAGGCGAGCTTCAGGAACTGGTCCATGACCAGCGTCGCAGCCACGCCGGCCACGATGCCGGTGAGAACGCCTTTCGCAAGCGAGGGACTTGGGCGCATAATTTGGTCTCCAGCCAGTTTGAGATGCCGTTGCGACGGCCGGTGGCGGCATCCGAAGTTGAGGAAAGGGAGACGACGATGGCCAAGCAAGCGATTTGGGTGATGTTGAAAGCGAAGCCCGGTAAAGAGGCGGATGTCGAGGCGTTTTTGAAGCAGGGCGCCGCGATGTCGAACGATGAGCCGCAGACGGTGACGTGGTACGGCGTGAAGATTGCGCCGGGGGTGTATGGGGTGTTCGATACGTTCGAGGGTGAGGCCGGGCGGGAGGCTCATTTGAACGGAGAGATTGCCAAGGCGCTGATGGCGAACGCTGCGGATCTGTTTTCCAATGAGTTGCAGATTGAGAAGATGGAGATTCTGGCGAGCAAGTAGGAGCCCGCGATGAGTGGCCTCCTGCCATGCGAGTTCGTTGCATGACTCTTTTCCCGTTGCTATTGCACTCTTAGGTGATAACAAAATGTGAGCGACCGCAATAGACTAAAGCCGCAAGCGCAGTGAGGCCCGGGGAATCGATGCGGCGTATACCAACTCTCGATGGATGGCGAGGGATTGCCATCCTGTTGGTGATCGTGACCCACCTGCAGGCGGGCTTGCTCGGACATGTGTGGCGGTACCGGTGGATGGACCTCGGTCAACACGGCGTGGGCATTTTTTTTGTGTTGAGCGGATACCTGATTACCAGCGGTTTGCTGCGGGACGAGAGGGGTCTGGGCTCGTTTTATGTTCGGCGGCTTTTTCGGCTGATGCCGTGCGCCTGGCTGTATCTTGCGGTGCTGCCGGTGGTTGGTTTGCTGCTTCATGCGCGGCTTCTGGGACATGAGGTATGGGGGTGTCTCCTTTTTTATAGAAACTTCGTCCCTACGCCGGAGAACAGTCAGAACGCTTTCACGAGCCACTTCTGGTCGCTGTCGATGGAGGAGCAGTTCTATCTTTTTTGGCCGTTTATCCTCGTTTTTGCCGGGAAGAAACGGGCCCTTGCGGTTGCGGTCGTGGGGGCGTGCGGCTGTGCGGCGTTGCGGTGCTTCCTGTGGGATTGGGCGTCCAGACATAAGCTCGCTACGGAGGTCAGGATCGACGCTCTGCTGATCGGTTGCACGCTGGCCTTCCTGTTGGAGTCGGAGGTAGTGCGCGGCTTTATTGTGCGGCATGCGGCGCTGCTGTTTTATGGGTCCTTACCGATGTTCTTCTGGTGCGTGTACCGTTTCCAGGCGATCCCCCCATTTCGAGAGTCGATCGCCATCGCGACGATGATCGCGGTTACGTCTCTGACGCCGTCTTCCTGGGTGGGCAGGTTTCTGGAAAATCGACACCTGAAATTTCTTGGGATCATTTCTTACAGCGTTTATGTTTGGCAGGAACTCTTTCTGCTTCCGCATTGGGGTTTTATCGGCCTTGCCCTGTTGATTCCGGTTTCGATCGGGAGCTACATGTTCATTGAACGGCCGGGAGTGAAGCTGGGGAGGAAGGTGCAGGGGTGGTTTGAAAGGCGCGAAAGGGCCGCGCCGGAGATGGCGGTGGGTCCTGTACGGGATGGCTTTGTCCAGTTTTGAGTTTTGAGTTGTGAGCTACTCTTTGGCGGCTTCGGCCTGGACTTCGGCGAAGACGCGGAGGAGGTTGCCGCCGAGGATTTTTCTCATCTGCTCGGCGGTGTAGCCGCGGGACATGAGGGCGGCGGTGATCTTGGGGAGGTCGGCGGCGCTGCGGATTTCGGCGGGGAGGATGCCGAAGCCGTCGAAGTCCGAGCCGATGCCGACGTGGTCGATGCCGGCGATTTGGGCGACGTGGTCGAAGTGATTGATGAGGGATTCGAGCGGGGCGAGTGGCAGGGCGGATGCCATCTGCTCGGCGTAGAACTGGCGGTCGACGGCGACGGGGCTGGAGTATGGGACGGGCTCGCCGCGGTCGATGTAGGCTTGCGCGGCGGCGGCGTAGAGGGGCTCGCGCTGGGGGAGTGTGGCGGCCCACGCGGTGCGCCAGTGGTCGTCGATGAATGAGGGGTAGAAGTTGACCATGACGACGCCATTGTTGGTGGAGACCGCGCGGAGCTGCTCGTCGGTGAGGTTGCGGGGGTGGTCGGTGAGCGCGCGGGCGCTGGAGTGGGAGGCGATGATGGGGGCGTGGGTGGTCTGGAGGACGTCCCAGAAAGTTTTGTCGGAGACGTGGGAGACGTCGACCATCATGCCGAGACGGTTCATCTCGCGGATGACGCTGCGGCCGAAGGCGGTGAGGCCGTTGTGGTGAGGAATGCTGGGGTCGTCGAGGTCGCCGGAACTGTCGGCCCACTCGTTTGAGTTGGACCAGGTGAGGGTCATGTAGCGGACGCCGAGGCGGTGGTAGAGGCGGAGGAGGCCGAGGTCGGCTTCGATGGAGTGGCCGCCCTCGATGCCGATGAGCGCCGCGAAGATGCCGTCGGCGTGGGCCTGGATGATGTCGGCGGGGGAGAGGCAGAGGCGCATGGCGTCGGGGTGTTTGCGGACCTGCTCGTAGATGCCGTCGATGAGTTGCAGGGTGCGGAAGGCGAAGCGGCCGCGCCATGCGGAGGGCTCGACCCAGGCGGCGAAGAATTCGGCGGCAAGGTTGCCGGCACGGGCGGTTTCGAGGTTCAACATGCCGTCGCCGGTCTTCGATTTGAGCGGGGCGGTGAAGTCCCATTGCTCGTCGACGAAGCGTTGTGGGGTGTCGGCGTGGGTGTCGATGACGATGGCGGCGGCGTGGACTTCGGCAGGATCGGTCATGTCGCGAAAAGTCGATTGTAACAATGTGCGGTCCGGGGCGCGGCAACCCCGCAGGCTGGGCGAGCCATCTGTATGAGGGAGGTGATTTATGGCAAGCGGCCTGGATGCAACGAAGACTGGTGCTCGCGCTTCACATGAAGCGATCGAGTCGACAGAGGATACCGTCGACCCAACTCCCCAGCAGCACCTGGATCAAGAGGCGATGGAGAGCGCGAAGCGTGCGCAGAACCGTATCCACGACAACGAAACGAAGACGCCGCGGAGCTCGATTTTTACGAAGTAGCCGAGGGACGAAGAGGTTGCAGAACTTCTGGGCAGGCGTTGTGAGCAAGAGCACGAAGCATGCAGAGGTTTTGATCGAAATGAAAAGCCCCGCTGAGGATAGCGGGGCTTTTCGCGTCGGGAAGGGTCAGAGTTCACAAGAAAAGAAAGCATGTCCCGGGGGCTGAAAGCCCGAATCTGTGGCGAGAGTTAATGTCCGGGATAAATCCCGGACCTATCTCAGAAGCAAAAGCAAGAACGAACGTTTGCCTCTGCACGGAAAGGAACGTTTCTTTAGAAAGGAAGGTTTCTTTAGAAAGGAACGTTTCTTTAGAGGGCAGTTGCGCCGGCTTCGGCGACTGCCTGGTCCTGTTTGCCGGAGCCGCCGCTGATGCCGAGGCCGCCGATGACTTTGCCGTCCTGCTTGAGGGGGACGCCGCCTGCGAAGATCATCACCTTGCCGCCGTTGGAGGCGTGGATGCCGAAGAACTGGTCGCCGGATTGGGAGTTTTCGCCGAGTGCCTTGGTTTCGATGTCGAAGGCGCGCGAGGTCCAGGCCTTCTTGATGGCGATGTCGATGGAGCCGAGCCAGGCGTTGGCCATGCGCTCGAATGCGAGCAGGTTGCCGCCTTCGTCGACTACGGCGATGTTCATGGGCTGGCCGATTTTTTCGGCCTCGGCGGTGGCTGCCGCGATGATGCGGCGAGCGTCTGTGAGTTGCAGCATAAGTGTTCTCCTGGGGCTGGAATCTCCAGCGTGATTTAATGCATTGAGATGCGACTTGTTGGGGACGGCCGCATCGAAGATTAGTTGTCGATGACAATTCTGTGACGCGCCAGAGCTAAGATACCGCTACTCGGCTCGGTGTGTATATTTCGTATGAGAAAGACAAGGAGCAATATGAATTTTCGGAAGTTTTCTGCTGTAACGGCGGTCGCCGTAGCGATGATGTGCGCCGGCGCATCCGCGCAGACCTCGACCTGGACCATTGACCCGGTGCATTCGAGCTCGCAGTTCGAGATTCG
>DASRLB010000194.1:0-40235 GCA_035648695.1 Acidobacteriaceae bacterium
AGAAGGTACACTGGACGATATCAAAGCGGTATGACCGAAGTTTGGGCTGATCACTTCCGAGCGACACGCAAGAACGGTTCGCGGCATGGTTCCACAGAGGGCCGGCTGCTAACAGTCGAGGCAGGAACGACTTGAGAACGAGGTGGGGCAAATAACCAGCGAGCGCGTTGTCGGAGTTTTGCAAGCTGGGAATTTTCGTCCTGAACTCAAGGCGCACGATCATAACCGACTCCACCCCCGCACCTGAAAACTGGTGAGGAACACGGAGCAGAGGACTGGTATGCCGGAAGAGTTTTTTACGTCGGAGTCGCAGGGATCTACAGCGGCGGCCGGTGTGTATTCTTATCCCGAAGTTGAAGTAGCCGGAGGTCCGATTCTGGTTCGAGAGTATCCCGGGCCCCAACGCTTCTTCCGTTACCGGGTTATAAAACGCACGTTGGACGTCGTTTTAGTGGTCCTGGCTACACCGGTGCTGGCACCGCTTTTCCTGGCGGTCGCAGCGGCGGTGCGGTTCAGTTCCCCGGGCCCCGTTTTGTTTTCACACCGCCGCATCCGCAAACACGGCGAGTTCTTCTCCATGTGGAAGTTCCGCACCATGTGCCTCGACTCGGCGCAGGTGCTGGAGGACTACCTGGAGGCGAACCCCGGCGCCCGCAAGGAGTGGCGCGAGAACCACAAGCTGAAGCGAGACCCGCGGGTGACCCGTGTGGGGGCGTTTTTGCGCCGCATGAGCCTGGATGAACTGCCGCAGTTCTGGAACGTGCTCCAGGGAACCATGAGCCTGGTGGGGCCGCGCCCGATCGTCGCCGCCGAGGTCGAGAAATATGGCGATAATTTCGATGAATACTGCAAGGTGAAGCCCGGTCTGACAGGTTTGTGGCAGGTTTCCGGCCGCAACGAGGTCAGCTACGAGCAGCGCGTGCAATTGGATTGCAGATACGTGCGCTCCTGGTCGCTGCTGGAGGACGCCAAGATCATGTCGCGGACGCTCTCGTCGGTCGTCAATCAGGATGGCGCATACTAACGACGGGGTTTCTCGAGAGTGCGCGTCGCCGTCGTTCATCATTGGTTCGTCACGCGGGGCGGCGGCGAGCGCGTCGCGGAGTGCATCGCCGCCCTCTTTCCCACTGCCGACATATTCAGCCTGGTGGCGAGCCCTTCCGGTTTGCCCGCAACCCTGACCCAGCGGCGCATACGCGCCTCCTTTTTGCAACGACTTCCGCTGGCGCGGTCCCACCATCGTCACTTTCTGCCGTTCTATCCGGCGGCCGCCGAGGGCCTCGACCTGCGCGGCTTCGACCTGGTGCTCTCCTCCGACAGCGGCCCGGTGAAAGGCGTGCGCCTCGACCCTGGCGCGACCCACATCTGCTACTGCCACTCGCCCATGCGATACCTGTGGGATGGGTACGAGGCATATCGCGCGGCGATGGGGCCGTTGACGCGCGCAGCTTTTACGGCGACCGCTCCCCGGGTGCGAGCCTGGGACCGCAGAGCGGCGCAGCGGGTGAATTTCTTCCTGGCCAACTCGGCGTATGTGGCCGGCCGCATCGGGCGGTGTTATGGACGCGAGGCCGAAGTGATTCATCCTCCGATCGATCTGGAACGCGCGGCTGCCGTAAAGGATGAGCCCGTGGGCGAGCACTATTTGTGTGCGGGACGGCTGGTCAGTTACAAGCGCACCGAAATTTTGATGGAAGCCTGCCGCCGCGCAGGGCGCAAACTGTGCATTGCCGGCGCCGGGCCGGAGGAGGCCCAGTTGCGCCGCCTTGCCGGAGGGGACGTCGAATTTCTGGGGGAGCTATCGACAACCGCTCTGTGGGCCGAGTACGCGCGCTGCCGCGCGCTGCTCTTTGCGGCGGACGAGGACTTTGGTATGGTCCCCCTGGAAGCGCAGGCGTGCGGACGCCCGGTGATTGCGTACGGCGCTGGAGGTTCGCTCGAAACAGTGCGCGGGGTGGGCGATGAGGCGACCGGAGCGTATTTTGCAGAGCAGACGGCAGAGTCTGCCGCCGAGGCGATCCTGCGCTGGGAGCGGGAAGGCGAGTCGCGCTTTCAGCCGCGTTTCGCGACCGAATGGGCCGCAAACTTCGCGACTCCGGTGTTCCTGGAGCGCTATCGCGACTTCGTCTTGCAGCACGCGCCGGAGGCCGCTTCGATGGCCGCTTCGGTTGCAGAAGCTGCGGCTGTGGTGGCCGGCTGATGCAGAACATGCGCGACATGCTGCGGGGAACGCTGGGCCGGAGCCTGCGTCCGCTGCCTCCACTCGACCGGCTGGCGGCGGCATGGCCGGTGGCGTGCGGCTCCGCGCTGGCTGGTCACGGCGAGGTTGCGGGGTACGAAGACGGTGTTGTGCGCATCGTTGTTTCCAGCGATGAGTGGATGCAGCCGCTCGCGCAGATGAGGCACATCCTCACCAGCGACCTGGCGCGCATCGCCGGGGTGCCGGTCACCGCGATACACTTTCAAAAAGCGAATAGGGATTAGGGATTTGTTATGAGCGTTACGAACGAAGATGTGGTGCGGGTGGCGGAGCTGGCGAACCTGGAGTTGACTGCGGAAGAAATGCCGCGGATGGCGCGGGATTTGAACGCCATCCTCGTGCATATCGCGCAGTTGAACGAGTTGGACACGGAAGGCGTTCCGGCGATGGCCCAGGTGGGCGAGATGCTGGGCCTGACGCCCGCGCAGCACGGCGAAGACCTGCGCGCCGATGTGGTGCGGCCGTCGCTCGATCGCGCCGCCGTCATGGCTGAGGCGCCGGAGACCGACGGCAGGTTCTTCAAGGTGCCGAAAGTGATTGAGAGATAGGGATTGGGAATGGCGGACAGGTTGAATCCGGAAACATTGTCGATTGCGGAGGCCCGCAGTGCGGTGCGCGAGGGCCGCGTGTCGGCGGCGGCGCTCGCTGAAGAGCATTACGAACGCATCGTTGCGCGCGACCCCGCGATCAACAGCTTCCTCGCGCTGAGCCGTGAGCGCGCGTTTGCGCAGGCGGAGAAGGTTGATGCCGCGGTGAAGTCGGGCGCGGAACTGGGGCCGCTTGCTGGTGTGCCCATCGGCATCAAGGACGTGCTTGCGATGCGCGGCGCCCCTGCCACGGCGGGCTCGCTGATTTTGAAGGGCTACCATCCGCCGTACGACGCGACCGTTGTCGCGAAGCTGGAGGCGGCGGGCGCGGTGCTTCTCGGCAAACTGAATTGCGATGAATTTGCAATGGGTTCGTCGAACGAAAATTCGGCCTACGGACCGGTGCATAATCCGCGTGCTTTGGACCGCGTCCCCGGCGGCTCGTCGGGAGGCTCGGCGGCGTCGGTTGCGGCCGGTTTCTGCGTGGCTTCGCTGGGCACCGATACGGGCGGATCGATCCGTCAACCCGCGGCATTTTGCGGCGTGGTGGGCGTGCTTCCGACGTATGGGCGCGTGTCTCGCTGCGGGTTGATCGCGTTTGCGTCGTCGCTGGACCGCGTGGGCCCGTTCACGCGCTCGGTGGCCGATGCGGCGACGATGCTCGGCGTGCTCGCCGGAGCGGATGAGTTGGATGCAACTTCGTCGAAGACCGCGGCTGCTGACTATACCGCGGAACTGGCGGAGCCGGTTGCGGGACTGCGGATCGGCGTGCCGGAAGAGTATTTCGGCGAGGGCCTCGACCCGGAAATTCGTACGGCGATTGAGAAGGCGCTCGACGACCTGCGCGCGGCCGGCTGCACGATTCACAAAGTCTCGCTGCCGCACACGCGGTATGCGATTCCGACGTACTACGTGATCGCGACGGCGGAGGCCTCGTCGAACCTTTCGCGCTTCGATGGCGTGCGGTTTGGGCTGCGGGCCGACGAGTCGAACACACTCTCGGCGATGTTCCGCAAGACCCGCGACCAGGGTTTCGGCGCTGAAGTGAAGCGCAGAATTTTGCTGGGCACCTATGCGCTTTCGGCCGGCTACTACGACGCGTACTACCGCAAGGCGCAGCAGGTGCGCACGCTGCTGACGCGCGATTTCCTCGCCGCGTTCGCCGAGGTAGACGCCATCGTTTGCCCCGTCACGCCGACGCCCGCGTTCAAGCTCGGCGAGAAGACCGACGACCCGGTGAAGATGTATCTCGAAGACATTTATTCTGTGGCGGCATCGCTGGCCGGCATCTGCGGCATGAGCGTGCCGTGCGGCGAGACGGCCGCGGGTTTGCCCATCGGCGTGCAGGTGCTGGGACCGCATTTTGGCGAGGCGACGATGCTGCGCGTCGGCGCGGCAATCGAGGCCGCACAGACGTAACTAGAGGCGTTCCCGCAG
Source organism: Acidobacteriaceae bacterium (assembly GCA_035648695.1). Classification (GTDB taxonomy): domain Bacteria; phylum Acidobacteriota; class Terriglobia; order Terriglobales; family Acidobacteriaceae; genus Granulicella. The sequence continues at coordinate 4,285 of DASRLB010000194.1, forward strand.
GCACCACAACGCCCACGACGCGATCGCCCACGCGAGTCCCGCGAGCGGCAGCACCATCCACAGCGAGTGCCGCGGCGCGCCCCACCACACCACGATGGCGAACGCCGCGAGCCCGACTGCGCCCATCGACGCGCCCGCGGCCTCGAGGCTGGCCTCCTGCCGGCCGCGCTCCGTCCCCTCCATGCCGGCCTCCTGTTTGCGCTCTTCCGCGTGCGCTTCGACCAGGCTCGCGCCGGCTGGAAAGATGCCGGGAAAGGCGAGAAACAATCCGCCGATCACGGGCCCCCAGTGGCTGTCGATCAGCGAGGCGAGCACGGTGACAGCGCCCCCGAAGGCGAAGCGCGAGAGGTACTCGTGCCATTTGGTGCGGGCAAGCGCGGAAGGGTCTGCCGAAATCCTGGTCATCGCAAACCCCGCAGCCACAGCGCCCAGAATGCCGCAGCGCTCAGCGCCCAGACGGGCATCAGCAGCGCCGTTGCCGCCAACGCTTTCAATTTCGAATGCATCAGCACGATGCTGCACGCGGACGCATAAACGCAAAACGCCGCCGCCCCGCTGGCCATTGAACGCGCGTCGGTCGCGAGATAATGCGCGCCATGTTTGTGCAGCGTGAGCACCATTGTCGCGAGCGCGATCGTCGGCGCGGCGGCGAACAGGCCGGCGAAGCTCTTGGGCTTGAACAGGTCCCCGAGCATCGAGAACGCGCTGACCACGAGGCCGCCGATGACAAACCGAAGCAGCAGGTCCATGCTCACGCCTTGCCTCCCGGCTTCTTCTGGAAAGCCTTCAGAGTTGTGGGGCCGGCCAACGATTTCTTCGTCGTTCGGGTTGCGGCGGGTGCCATTTCGGTGCCTCGCAATTGCGAAATTTCCACAAAAATCCGTCTGTAGGTAGGGATGCAAAGCGCCGAAGAAGGGAAGCCGCGACGCACGGACTTTCTGCACGCCGCCGCGCGTGAGAACCTTGAGGGGATGCCGCTTCGCCAAAGCATATTCGCCTGCTGTTTCGCCGTGCTTTGTTCGCTTCCCGTAGCGCGCGCGCAAACGCCGACACCGCCCGCGATACCGCCCGCGCAACCTCCGAAGACCGTGCAGCAGATTACCGTGACTGCCGACCGCGGCATTGCGGGCATCAACGATTCGGCGTCGAGCGTCGCGGTGCTTTCGCAGCAGCAGTTGGAGCAGAGCGCGGGGTTTTCGATCGACGATGCTCTCCATGCAGTGTCGGGATTCAAGCTGTTTCGGCGCACAAGTTCGTGGTCGTTGAATCCGACGTCGCAGGGCTTGAGTCTGCGCGGCCTGGGCAGCACCGCCGCGAGCCGTACGCTTGTGGTGAGCGACGAGGTCCCGTTCAACGATCCGTTTGGCGGATGGATTCACTGGAACGAACTGCCGTTGCTGGCAATCGATCACGCGGAGTTGATGCGTGGGGGCGCGGCCGATCTGTACGGTTCGAGCGCGATCGGCGGCGTCGTGGACCTTGTCCCGGTGATTGCGTCGGGGCCGCTGCGCCTAAGCGCCGACGTGGCCGGAGCGAGCGAGGACACGGCGCAGGAAGACGGCCTGCTGACCTTTTCCGCGAGGCGCATTGCGGTGCTCGCCGCGGCGAGCGGCCTGCACACCAACGGATACATTCCGACGGCGCCGGCGATCCGCGGGCCTGTCGATTCACCGTCGAACGTCAAAGGCGAGAGCGGGCGACTCGAACTGCGGACACCGTTGACGAATAACAGCGGCTCCGCATTCATTCGTGGCAACGTGTTGAACGAGGCGCGCGGCAACGGCTCGCCGTTGCAAACCAATGCAGCGCGGCTGTGGCGTTATCAGGCCGGGGCCGATGCGAATTCCGCGCGCTGGGGCCGCGGCGTGGTGCGGGCATACGGTGCTCGCGAAAGCTACCGCCAAAGTTTTTCTTCGATCAGGTCCGTCCTGGCGAATCGGGACACGGAGACGCTGACCAAACTTCAACATGTTCCGCTGGATGAATTTGGAGCGGTCCTGCAGAGCGCCCGCGCCCTTCCCCGCAACGTTACGGCAGCTCTGGGCGCGGACTTGCGCGATGTTCGTGCGACCGACTACGAAAAGTCCGTCACTGCGACGCCCATCTTTACCACGAGTGCCACGGCCCACCAGCGCGAAGTTGGCGGATACGCGGACGCCATCTGGCAGCCGAAAACGTGGTCCGCGTCCGGCTCTATTCGCGTCGATTCGTTTCGTACTTTCGACGCGCGATCGACAACTACGAATGCGCCGGGCGTCACTCAACTTCCGTCGCTGAGTGAAATATTTGTGGGCCCGCGCGTTGGACTGGTGCGCAAGCTGCCCGGTGGCGTCGCGCTCACGGCCACGGCGTTCCGCGCGTTTCGCGGGCCAACGATGAACGAGCTGTATCGCACCGGCCAGGTTGGGTCGCAGACTACGCTGGCGAACCCGTCGCTGCTCGCAGAGCGCGCGACCGGATTTGAGTTCGGCGGCGAGGTGGCGAGGCCGAAGTTTGGGTTGCTGCGCGCCACGTATTTCTGGACCGAGGTCAACCGGCCCGTCTCCGCCGTGCTGTTGAGTTCGACGCCGACAACGCAGACGCTGGAGCGCGAAAACCTCGGGCAGATCCGCAGCCGCGGGCTGATGCTGGAGTCGCAGACGCGCGTGTGGCGTGGCTTGTCGGGCGATGTGAGCTATCAACTTGCAGTGGCGACCGTGACACAGTTCAACAACTCTTTTCCAGCACAGGTGAGTCTGCTGGGTCACTGGATTCCCGAGGTGCCAAGGCAGTCTTTGTCGGCGCAACTCCGTTACGCCGCGCCGCGGATTGCGACCTTCATCGTAAACGCGATGTACGAAGGGCATGAGTTCGACGATGCGGAAAATGTAGCGGTGCTGCATCCTTATTCCCGCTTCGATCTCTATGCGGAGCGGAGGATCGGCCACGGATTCGCGCTATACGCGAGTTCACAGAATGTGTTGAACCGGACGATTGAAGCGGGCAAAACGCCAGCGTTGACACTGGCGGCTCCCCGTATCGTCGAAGGCGGCGTGCGCTTCAAGCTGTCGCATTGAATTTCTTTCCGCAACACAGCGCCGCAAATTAGTTGCGCGCAACCATGCGACGCAACTCGCGTTTACCTTACTGTGCGCGGTTGGAAGACGGCACAGGAGGCAAGGTCATGAAGCTATCAAATGTAGCAGCGAAGCTTACATGCATGAAGTCGACGGCAGTTCGGGTCCTCGCGGCGGCAACGCTTGCAGGCGCAGCCCTCATCGCAGCAACACCCGCGGCAGAGGCCCAGCATTTCGCGATCGGCGTACACATTGGCGGCCCGCGATACGTCGCTCCGGCGCCTGTGTACTACGGTCGCGAACCGGTTTATGTCGCCCCGCAGCGCTTCGACGACCACGCGGAGTGGGTGCGACAACAGGAGCTCGCGCGTCACGACCGCTTCGACCGCGACCGCCGCGTCGACGACCATGGTCACGACGGCCGGCGCCGCTAACCGCAACTGAATTGACGTTCCCGAGGCCGGTGCTCCCCAGCGCCGGTCTCGATGTTTTTTGCGCTACGAAAGCGGTTGGTAGTAACGCTGCGAGGGCTCGGCGCAGGCCAGGCACAGGCGCTCGCCGTTGCGTTCGACGAAGCGGTCGAAGTTGATGCCTTCGCCGCAACTGGAGCAGGCGAGGCGTGCGCCCTTGTAGCCGGGAAATTCGCTGGGCGGCAGCGGGACGCTCACCCACTGCTCGCTGAAAAGATCGTCGTCGGGAAGCTCGCGATAGGCGTGCATCTGCTGCGCATTTTTTTCGAGCTGAGGATAAAGTTCCTTCGCGCGCGCCTTCGAGCTTTCAAGCGCAACAATGCGAAGGCCCTTGTAGGCGTCGTCGCCGAGCGGCGCGCTGAGGTCGACGAACGTCGCCGCCATCTTGCCCCAGTCGCGCAGCTTCAGCGCGCGCTTGCCGACCCTGCACCCGGTGACGACGCCAATGGCGTCGGTAGCACAGCGGTCGATTTCGACAATGGTGACAAGGCGTTTGCGGTCGGGACTGGTCCTGCCGCGCGGGTCTTCGATGCCCAGGCGGCGCAGCGCAAGCATCGCCATGCGCACGCCGAGGATTTGCCCCGCGCACAAATGTCCGTGAGCAACTTCGGCTTCGCGCAATAACTCGTTCAGTTCCATAGCAGGATGTTACGCCACGGATTTTGCATTCTCGCGCAGGTTGCCGCATCCTATGCGGATGGCGATTGCAAACCAGTGGTGGCAGACTGGCGTTATCTACCAGGTGTACCCGCGCAGTTTTCAGGACACCAACGGCGATGGTGTCGGCGACCTTCGCGGCATTACGGCGCGGCTGGATTATCTGGTCGCGCTGGGCGTCGATGCCGTGTGGGTGTCGCCGTTCTATCCGTCGCCGATGGCCGACTTCGGCTACGATGTGGCCGATTACACTGGCGTCGATCCGCTGTTTGGAACGCTGGCAGACTTCGACGCTCTCATCACAGCCGCGCACGCAAAAAGCCTCAAGCTCATTCTGGATTTCGTGCCCAACCATTCTTCGGACCAGCATCCGTGGTTCCTCGAATCGCGTTCGTCGCGCACGAACCCCAAGCGCAACTGGTATCTGTGGCGCGACCCTGCGCCTCCGGGCGACGATTGGAAGCCCGCACGCGAGCGCGTTCCGAATAACTGGATGTCGCACTTCGGCGGGTCGGCGTGGAACTTCGATGAGACGACGCAGCAGTTCTATTGCCACTCGTTTTTGAAGGAGCAGCCCGACCTGAACTGGCGCAACCCGGAGGTGCGCGCGGCGATCTATGCGGCGATGCGCTTCTGGCTCGATCGCGGCGTCGACGGCTTCCGCATGGACGTGCTGTGGCTGCTGATCAAGGATGCGGAGTTCCGCGATAACCCGCGCAATCCCGACTGGCACGACGATTTGCAGAGCTTTTCGACCGTGCTGCCCAAGCACACGGCGGACCAGCCCGAGACGCATGAGATCGTGCGCGAAATGCGCAGCGTATTGGACAGCTATGCGGACCGCGGAAGCCGCGTGCTGATTGGGGAAATCTATCTTCCGCTGCGCGAGCTGGTGCGCTATTACGGAGTGGAAGAGAACGCCGGCGCGCCGCAGTTGAATGGAGCCAACCTGCCATTCAATTTCCATCTGATTCAGACGCGCTGGCAGGCCGAAGCAATTGCAAACGTCGTCCGCGAATATGAGCGGTTGCTGCCTACCGGCGCGTGGCCGAACTACGTTTTGGGCAACCACGACCAGTCGCGGCTGGCGACGCGGATTGGCCCCGGCCAGGCGCGCGTGGCGGCGATGCTGCTGCTCACGCTGCGCGGGACGCCGACACTATATTACGGCGACGAGATCGGCATGACGGACGTGCCCATTGCGCCGGACCAGGTGCGCGATCCGGCCGAAAAAAATGAGCCCGGCAAGGGTCGCGGGCGCGATCCGGAACGCTCGCCGATGCTGTGGGACGGTTCTGCAAACGCTGGGTTTACGACGCCCGAAGTGACGCCGTGGCTGCCGCTGCTGAATGATCGCGCCGTCGTAAACGTCGCGGTGGAAGGCGTGGACCGCAAGTCGATGCTGTCGCTGTATCGCGCGCTGCTGTCGCTGCGGCGCAAGTTCGCGGCGCTGCATTCGGGTGCGATTAGCGACGTGCGTGCGCAGGATGGCGTGTTGAGTTACATGCGTTCGCAGGACGAGGAACGGTTTCAAATCCACCTGAACCTGACCGCTGAGCATCGCCAGGTGCATAGTGAAACGGGACACATTCTTTTCACGACGCTGATGGACGGTGCGGGCGCGGAGGTGGAAGGCTCGATGGTGCTTGAGGGCGGCGAAGGGGCGATCCTGATGTTGAGGTAACGGTCGTGCGTAGAGTTTCCAGTTGCTAGTTTCCAGTTGCCAGTTCGGCGTGCGAGTCAAACGTTGTATTCTGGCTGGCACTATGGACACACGCCGTCGCGACCTCCTGAAACTTTCTCCGTTTGCCGTTGCCGCCGCCGCCACCACCGTTGGCCGCGTTGCACTGGCCGAGCCTCCCAAGCAGGTTGTTGCGGAGGCGATATACAACGTGCGCACCTATGGCGCGACTGGGGACGGCAAGACCGTCGACACGCCGGCCATCAATCGCGCCATTGAAGCGGTGGCCGCGGCGGGCGGCGGGACGCTGGTGTTTCCGGCGGGGACCTATCTGTGTTTTACGATTCGCCTGAAGAGCAACGTCGATCTTTACCTGTCGCGCGGATGCACGGTCCTCGCAGCCGATTCGCCCAGGCCCGGCGAGACCACCGGCTATAACGGCGGGACCTACGATGCAGCCGAGCCGAACGATCCCTGGACGCCGTATCAGGACTACGGGCACAACCACTGGCACAACTCGTTGTTCGTGGGTGTCGGGATTAATAACTTTTCGATCCTGGGCACGGGGCTGATTCATGGGAAAGGACTGTCGTTCGGCGCGGGGCGCATGGCGCGAGGCAATTATCCGATCTACGTGGCGGAGCAGGCGGGCGTAGGCAACAAGGCCATTGCGTTGAAGAACTGCTTCAATGTGACGCTGCGCGACTTCTCGATCCTGAAGGGCGGCCACTTCGGTCTGCTGGCGACCGGCGTCGACAACCTCACCATCGACAACGTGCTGGTCGATACCGACCGCGACGGCTTCGACATCGACTGCTGCAAGAACGTGCGGGTGTCGAACTGCACGGTGAACTCGCCGTGGGACGACGCGATTTGCCCGAAGTCGAGCTATGCACTCGGGTACGCGCGCTCGACCGACGATGTGACGATCACGAATTGCTACGTCACGGGAACGTACGAACTCGGCAGCGTGATTGCGGGGACGTGGAAAAAGTTTGCCGACGATTTCCGCGTATCGCGCAACGGCCGCATCAAGTGCGGGACGGAGTCGAACGGCGGCTTCCGCAACCTGACGATTTCAAACTGCGTGTGCGAGGGCTCGAAGGGTATTTCGCTCGAGTCTTCCGACGGCGCGTACATCGAAGACGTTGCGATTTCGAATATCGCGATGCGCGACACCATCGACGCTCCATTCTTTCTGCGACTCAATCGCCGCAACCGCAATCCCAAGGAAACACTGCGGCCCGGCACCTTGCGGCGCGTGATGATTTCCAACATCGTGTCGCACAATTCGGCTTCGTCGACGTCGTCGCTGCTCTCAGGCATTGCGGAAAATCTGATTGAAGACGTCAAGTTTTCCAACTGCTACTTCGGCCACAACGGCTTGCCGAAGGACATGCGGATCGGCTGGGGCGACCAGTCCAAACCGATGCCGGATTGGAAGACGATTGTGGTGCCCGAGATCGAAGACGCGTATCCGGAGCTGCTGCGTTTTGGGCCGACGCCGAGCAACGGTTTCTTTGTGCGGCACTTGAAAAATCTGGAGATGTCGCATGTCGAAGTCGCGCCGCAGAACGCCGATCCGCGGCCCGCTTTCTGGCTGGAGGACGTTAATCGCGCGGACTTTTTCGCGGTCACAGCGCCGGGCCAGCCAAACTTCGAACTGCGCAATGTGAGCGACCTGCGGATATTCTGGTCACGCGCCGCAAAGGATACGACACTGGCGCAGGCAGCGAGCCAGTCAATCTAGGCGAGAGGAAATCATGCAGAAGATCACGCCTTTTCTCTGGTTCAACAACAACGCGGAAGACGCGGCGAATTTCTACGTCTCCGTCTTCAAGAACTCGAAAATCCTGAACGTGATGCGTTACGGCGACGCCGGTCCCGGACCGAAGGGCGCAGTGATGCTGGTCAACTTCGAGCTGGATGGCGGGACGTTCACAGCCCTGAACGGCAATGCAGACTTTCCCTTCTCGCACGCCGTCTCGCTGGTCGTGCATTGCGACGACCAGGCCGAGATCGACCACTACTGGCAGGCGCTTACGGCCGATGGCGGCAGCGAAGTGGCGTGCGGCTGGCTAAAGGACAAGTTCGGTTTCTCCTGGCAAATCACTCCGAGCAATATCGGAGAGTTGATACGCACGCCGCAGCAGATGCAGGCGATGATGACGATGAAGAAGCTCGATATTGCGGCGCTCGAAGCGGCGGGAGCATCTCACTAGCGCATGGAATATCAAGTCTCACGCGACGACACGATGTTCGGGCCGTACACCGAAGCCGAATTGCGTGAGTATAGCGTCAGCGGCAACATCGTCATGACCGACCTCGTCCGCCGCGCGGGCACGGAGAAGTGGACGCCGCTGAAGAAGGTCCTGAAGCAACTGGACGACCGAAACAAGCGGATTGAGGCCCGGGAAAAGAAGTCGAAGGCGTTGCGGATGGAGGGCCTGCGCGCCGGCGTCCCCTCGCCGCCGGACATGCCGTGGTGGCTCGCGGCCATCCTGGATGTTGCGACCGGCCTCACCTTCTTCGTCGCGTGGGACATTGTGGAAGGTGTCTGGCTGTATCGCGTCGACCGCGCCAGCAAGGCGCTGTGGTACTACCTGGTGGCGGGCGCGATGTTCGCGGTGAACGCGCCGGCGATTTATTCGACGGTGCTGCATGATGTGTTCGGCACTGTCGCAACCACATCGACCAGCGCCGGCTGGCTCAGCGCGCTGAGTTTTGTGGTCCGCATTTTCGCGCGGTTCTCAATGCGGAAGTCGCTGCTGCGGCATTACAACCAGGCCGAGCCGATCGGGCTGAAGCTGTCCAAGTTCTGGACGCTGCTGTTCGGTGGCCTGTATTTTCAGTACCACTTCAACCGCATCAACGAAGGCAAGCGCGCGATGGAGGATGCCGCGGCCAAAGCGGCGCAGGGAGCGTAAACGCAACGAGGCCCCGGACGCATCCGGGGCCTTCGCGGCTACTTCTTTTCTTCTGCCGCAACGGGCTCAGGCGTCGCAGCCGCGCCGGCAGCGCCGGGTTTGGCTTCCGCGCCGGGCTTGCGGATGTCGATGCCGCCCTTGAAGAACGCGCCATCCTCGATCGAAATACGCGCGGCAACCACGTCGCCGGTCAGCGAGCCTTCGCTGCGGATGTCGACGCGGTCGGAAGCATGAACGTTGCCGCGCACTTTTCCCAGCACAACCACTTCGCGCGCCATGATGTTGGCCGCGACCTGGCCGTTGCGGCCGACCGTGACGCGATTGCCCGGGAGGTTGATCGCGCCTTCGATCTTGCCGTCGATGTACAGCGACTCGGAGCCCGAAACTTCTCCCTTGATGACCAGGCTCTTGCCGATGGTGGCCTGTTCGCCGTTGGGTATGGCGCCCGCGGCTGCGGCCACGGGGCGGTTTGCGTCAAAGGCGGGGGCGGCGGCCGGACGCACCGGTTCCGGGGTGGACGGTGTGCTTCCGCCCTGATTTGGTTTCCACATAGGTTGATACTCCCTTTTTCTGTTCGTGCTGCTGGATCATGACGTACGGCCGCGGAATCGTGGCGGCAACCGGGCTGTTAGAGCAAATCTCCTGTTACTGCGAGGCGGAAAAAGTTGTTCAGTACCGTTTTTCCGGGGAAAAACGGACATAGGGGCAGAGGTCTCGCGATACACCTACAGGAGATTTGCTCTGTCGTCCAAGATACTACTTTGCCAACCCACATACGAGCCGTTCGCCGCGTTCCAAGTGGGTGCGCCTTAGTCGATACTCCCTGTGGAACGCGGTGGCGCTGTGGATATGCCGCAACTGGTAGGATGCGCCGCACCGCCCGCGACGGTGCTTGCCAGCGCGCCGCGGTTGGACTACCCTGCTCGCCATGCAGACCCTTCGCCCGGCTCTTGTGCCACTGCTCCTTTCCTGCTGCGCGCTTGCGGCAGCCGCCGCTCCGAAAGCCCACACCGTCACGCTCGGCAACGCGCGCAGAGTACCGTACGCACCGCCCGAGGCTACGCCCGAAACACGAGCCGATGTTGCCACCACGCTCAAAGTTCGCCCGCTGCTGGTCGACGGGTTGCAGCGCGAATGGACGGTCGGCGACCTGCATGACGTGACCGACCGCAGCTTCACCATCCGCCGCGCCCTGCGCCTGAACGATGCCCTGCCGGGGGAGCCGTCGAAGTGGACGTGGCAGCCCGGCCCCTGGCTGCTGGTGGACCGCGTGAGCGGCCACATCGCGGCGCTGCATCTGCCCGCGTTCGATCCGGCGGTGTCGGAAGTGGCGTGGTTCCGCGACTACGCGGCGTATTGCGGCATTACAACGACGGCCAGGGGCGGCCTGGTTGCCGTGGTGGCGCAGCTTGGCGCGCGCAAGGCTGTGGCTGAAGCTCTGATCAGCAAGTGGCCGCTGGTCCCCGCTCCGCGGCCTGCGTGCGGGCCGCCGCGCTGGGAGCGGGCGCCCATGCGAGCGACCCTGCAACCCACCGGAGGGGCCGCAGTCACATTCGCCGTGGTCGGCACGAGTTCGTTGATCGAAGAGGGCGACAGCGACGAATAGCCTGCTGTCACGGTGTCAACGCGGTGAGAATGTCTGTCGGACAACATCGCCCCTCCGCATCCGGCCAGCCCATAGACCGCCAGAGCGCGGCATTCTGCGGCGATGCCTTTGAAGGTTGCATATATTGGCGTAATTCGCCACGCGGAGTTTCCGGGAACCGGATCAGCCCTCCAAAAAAATCTGTCAGACACCTCTTCCCAAATGTAGGGTCATGTAGTTATATTGTTCGGCGGCACCAAGCAAGCATATTTTGGACGTTGTACCTCTATGGGGAGGGTTTCCAGGAGGTGCGCGGCACGCAATTCCTGTATCAGGAAAGAAGTCTGCCCCATGGCCCTTTGCTCTTCATCGCTCGCCGCCCGCGTCGCTTCCCCGACAAATTTCCGCTTGAGCCTGCTCGCCGCCGCCCGGAATCGCATTTCGCGACGGTGGATCGGTGGCTTGATGATATTGTCTGTCGCAGTCGTGGGCCTGTCGGCGCATGCGCAGACGAATCCAACGCCGAACACCTTCAGCACTTTGGCCGGCAGCTATGGCGGTGGTTCGTACACGGTGGGAGCAGTCTGCGGTGGCGCGGGAAGCGGCAGCAAATTCACGGCAACCGACGTTGCCGGCGATGGCTGTCCGCTGACCCAGGCCATCCTCGGCCCGAGCCTTTCCGGTATTGGCGTCGACGGCGCGGGCAACGTATTTGTGAACGACTACTCGAACGATTCGGTGCGCCGCATCGATGCCCGCAGCGGCATCGTCACCAAGGTGGTCGGCGCGGGCAACACCCTCTGTTCCACGACCACCAGCGCTACCGGAACCAAACAGGATTCTATCGGTTCAGGCTGCGTCACTACCAGCGCCATCGGCCCTACCAGCGCGCGCGGCATGAACGTCGATCCCTGGGGCAACGTCATCCTGGGCGGCTATAACGCGAACCAGATCGATGTCGTGTGCCTGGCGACTTCGCCGCTTTGCCCCAACACAGCGAACCGCAAACAGTTGGGCTTCCTCTACCGCGTCGCCGGTTGCGTCGCGACCCAGGGCAATTCTGCGACAGCCAACGCCGGCATCGTCGCTTACAGTTCGGGCGACAACTCACCGGCATCGCCGTTTCAGAACCTTTCCGGCGATGTGACGGCCTGGGGCCTGACCGGCGCGGCGGCCACCGCTGCCACCGTCGGCGCAACCGGCAACGCCTGCACCACCACGACAGGCGGCGTCAATTCCGCTCGCAACGCGCAGGCCGACAAGTACGGCAACGTCTATATCGCCGACACCAACGGCGAGCGCTACCGTGTGGTGCTTGGCCCGGCCAGCTACAACGGCGTGACCAATCCGCTGTTCGCCATCATCAACATGGACCCGAATTACACCGCGAACGAAGGGTTCATTTACACCATCCTGGGCTCGTTCAGCGCAATTACGTCGGGCGGCATTACCTACAACGTGCCCACCGCCTCCGGCGGCGCATGCAGCAGCGCGGGAGCGACTCCCGCCGCGACCGACAACTTCGGCGACGGTTGCCTCTTCTTTGAGACCGGCAAGCCCGCCGGCTCCACCTCGCCTGCCGGCATCGGCGTGGACAACGACGGCAACCCCATCTTCAGCGACAATACCGACGGCCTGGTGCGGGTCCTCTACGTGGGCGGCGCCACCATGGGCCAACTCATCAGCGTCAACAATGGCGGCGTCACGCCGGTAGTCGGAACGGTATACGCCATCGAGGGAACGGGTACCGCCAGCAAGAACGCGACGCCGCAGTTGAACGTCAGCACCGGAAGCATCAGTTCGGGCAACACCAAAGTTGCGGTGGATGGTTTGGACAACATCTATCTCTCCGACGGATCCGGCGTCAACATCATCGACAGCGTCACCGGATACTTACGCCGCCCGATCTCCACCGGCGGCACTGCCTGCGCCACTGGCGTCAACGGCAATGGCGACGGCTGCCCGCCGGGCCAGGGCACGTCCTGGACTTCACTGTCCAGCGTCGGAACGGCGATTGCGGTCGACAATCTCGGCAACCTGCTGCTGGCCGATAGCACGGGCCGCGTCCGCAAAGTCCTCGCCGGAACGCTGTATCCCACCGCCGTTGGCAGCACCTTTACGCAGAACGTCGTCTTCCACGAGCCCGCGGGAACGACCGGAATCACCGTCGCGCTGGTGAATGCTTCTCCCGGGGTCACCATTCCGTCAACGGCTCCATCCTGCACGCTCTTCAATGCGGTCGGGTCCGATAACACAGCCGATTGCACGGTCGCCGTCACCTTTGCTCCCACCGTCCCCGGAAAAGTCGGCGCCACGCTTTCCGTCACCAACGTCGGCGCCAGCGGAGCGACCACGCTTTATCCGCTGATCGGCACGGCGACCGGCGCGGCGCTGGTGACGGACGTTTCCAATCCCACCACGACCGTGGTCGCCGACTTCGGCGCCAACGGCCTTCCCACGGCTCTCGCCTTCGATTCCGGCGGCAACCTCTACGCCGTCGACAACCAGACGGCGCTGGTCAAAGCGATCGCATCCGGTGGCAACACCACCGTCGGCACCGCACCGTCCAACGCCAACCAGTTGGCAATCGATCCGTCCGGAAACGTCTACGTCACGTCCATCGGTTCGGGCAGTGTTACGAAATACACCCTCACCGGTCCCGGCGCGTACACCAGCAGCACGTTCACTGTTCCGGCGGTCGCGCTGCCGCAGGGCATCGCGTTCGACGCCCAGGGCAACATGTACCTCTCGGACGCCACGACCAAGGACGTCTACGAGGTCCCCAACAACGCCGGCTTTGCGAATCTCCAGGCCCCGACCATTCTCGCGACCGGCCTCGCCAACCCGACCCTGCTTGCCATCGACGGCCTGGGCAACGTCCTGATCGCCGACACCGGCATCGTCTACCGCGTCAACGCCTCCACCGGCGCGCTCACAACGGTAGCGTCAGCCTCTGCCGGCGGCGTAGTCCTCACGGGACTCGCTCCAGTGGGCTTGGCGGCAGACCCCGGCGGCAACGTCTACATCCAGGACGGATCCACCAAGATCATCTTCGATGTCCCGTATCAGACGTTCACTGGCGGCCCCATCACCGTCCTCTCCGGCGAAACCAGCCCCGCCGGCATTGCGATCGATGGCCGAGGCCAGATTGTCGCCGCCGATCAGGGTTCCTCTCCCGCTTCGATCGTCAGCATCCAGCGCGCTTCGGAGACGTACACCTTCCCCACGGCCACATCGACCTTCATCGGCATATTCACCAACACCGGCAACGCCAATTCGACCGGATACGCCGAGACCGATACGGCCGAATTCCCCTACGACGGCAGCGGCACCGGCGGTTGCGGCACTATCTCCGGCACCAGCCCGCTGCTTACCGGCGCGGCCTGCATATTCAGCGTGACGCCGAACCTCGGCAGCAACGGACAGCTTGTCACCAACACCACCACCCTGCTGCCCGCTACCTCTATCGGTTTCCTTGCGCTCTCCGCGCAGGAACCGCTCGGTGTCACCTACACCACGACCACCACCGTCACCGGCCCGGCCACAGGCGTTTTCCTGTCTTCCGGCGCGGAGATCACGTTTACGGTCGCCGAGTCGTCCACCAACGCCAACTCGCAGAACGGTGAGAACGTCAATGTGACCATCGACACCGGCAGCCCGGTCGCCTACGTCATCACCGACGGGTCGGTCTCGGTGCCGGTTTCTGGCTTGTCGGCAGGACCTCATACCATTACCGCCGTCTATCCCGGCGACGGCACATATCTCACCTCGACGGGCTCGGCGAACTTCACCATCACCCAGGCCTCGACCACGGTCGCCTGGACACCCAGCGTCACCACCCAGCAGTTCAGTGCCGCAATCGGCGCGGCCGTGCTGGACGCAACCGCCACATCCTCCGGCCTCACCGCTCCCGGCAGCTTCGTCTACACCGCGACCCCGGCCTCCGGTCCGGCTGTCTTCATCCACTCCGCCAGCTATCTGCCCGTCGGCACATATGCGCTGGGCGTAACCTTCATCCCCACCGACTCGCTCGACTACGCACAATCCACGGCGACGGTCGCCACATACACCGTAACCCAGGCCACCACCACCGCCGCTCTCGGAGCATCGCAGTTCGTGGTCGCGGCAGACGGAACCGGAAACTTCTCGTCAGTGCAGGCAGCAGTCAACTCCCTCCCCTCCGGCGGCTCCATCTACATCAAGCCCGGCGTCTACAGCGGCAACATCGCCGTCGTGCAGCCCAACATCGCTCTGCGCGGCCTGGGCGGCGACCCCACCCAGGTCGTCCTCACCCACTCCGGCGGCGCATTCAACAACGGACAAGTCCAGAACCAGTTTGCCGGTGAGTTCAACCAGTCGCAGTCCAACGGCTCCCAGCTTCCCGCCGGCTCCACCGTCTTCACCGGCGACGAAGCTTCCGCGACCCTGATCGTCGCCAAGGGCATCAACACCGCGGTCAGCGGCTCGACTCTTATCCCCAACAATTTCTACGGCGAAAACTTCTCGCTCATCAACACCTACAACACCGACACCACAACCACCACCAACGTCTACACCGGCGGCGGCGCCACACCGTGCGTCGTCAACTCCGGCGCGGCGCGCACCTACAGCGATCTCTTCAACTCCGGTCTTGAGTGCGCTTCGCAGGCCCTCGCCATCTGGACGACCTCCGATCTGGCGGTGATGAACAACGTCTACACCGCAAGCCTGCAGGACACTATCTACGCCGCCAGCCAGGGCAACAGCATCCCGGCGCGGCAGTACTGGTTCCGCGGCAAGGTCACCGGCACCGTCGACTACATCTTCGGAGACGCGGCCGCCGTCTTCGACAACACCAGCATCTACACCGCCTGGCACGGCAACACCGCTACCGGCACCAACACCATCCACGCCCAGAACAAGTCCGCCCAGACCGGCTCTGTCGGCGATTACCTCAGCGGCTACGTCATGAACAACGACGTATTCACATCGCAGAGCACGGGCATGACGAACCTCTACCTCGGCCGCCCCTACGGCACTTACTCCACATGGATCATGCTGAATTCGTACATCGACCAGGTGAATCCGGCCGGCTACACCACGGGCCTCGGACCGACCCTTACCCCGGTCACCTTCAGCGAGTACAACGACATTCCCTACACCGATCCGGCGCCCAATGCGGCTGACCTCAACGGCATTCCGTATGTCGGCAGCGGCGGCAACGCCGGCGCAGGCGTTGCAGGGCCCCGCGAAGCCAGTTCGACCAACCCCGGCACGCCGATGGCGACCGACAATCCGCCCACTGCGATGACCCAGGCCCAGGCCCAGGCCTTCTTCCCGGGCAACTTCCTCAGCCAGCCGGTCGCCGCGTCGAGCACACTCAGTTGGAATCCCACCGCGGCCATCGCCGCCAACGCCAACGCCTTCGTCCCCACCGGCACGACGGCCACCGTTGCAGGTGGATCGAGCGTCACCATCCTGATGCGCCCGCAGACGCCCGGCCTCGGCGCCATCAGCAACGGCATCTACACTCTCCCGACCGGTACCTACACCCTCACCGACACCTACAACGGAGGCAACCCGACGATCCTCGCCTCCGGCCAGCTCGATGCCTCCGGTGAAGCCTACTTTACCTCCAGCATCCTCGCCGACGGCACGCACAACCTCTCGTGGAGCTACAGCGGCGACAACAACTTCGCCGGCTCCACGACCGCATCGCCGTACGTGCTCACGGTCACCGGGCCGGCCGCGTCCACAACCACGACGACATTGGTCGTTCCTCAGCCGACCTCGGTCTACTACGGAAGCGCGGCGCCGGTCGTCGTACAGGTCGCCTCGTCCGGCGGCACACCGACAGGGACCGCGACTCTTACCATCAACGGTACCCAAACGCTGACGGCGACACTCAGCAGCGGCTCGGCTACCTTCTCCATTCCCGGCCTCACTGCCGGAACCTACAGCCTCTCCGCCAGCTATGCGGGCAGCCCGACCTTCACCCCGTCCTCAACGGCCTCGCCCAGTCCGCTGGTCGTCAATCCGTTCCCGCTCACTGTTACCGCCGCTTGCGCCAACCGGCCTTTCGGGCAGGTGAACTCCTGCTCGGCGACGGTCACCGGCGGCTATCAGTACAGCGACTCTGCGGCGACGGTCTTCACCGCGGCGCCGGCCGCAACCACGATAGCCACGCGTTACTCCCCCGCCAATACATACGCTGTGACTCCGGTCTACACGGTGAGCGCTTTCGGCAATACGAACTATGTCGTCACGCCCGTCAACGGCAGCTTTACGGTGACCGGTAATACCAACCTGGCGCAGACGATCATCTTCGCTCCCCTGCCCAACTTCGCCAGCGGCGGCACGTATCAACTGACCGCGCGGACCACCTCCGGTCTGCCCGTCTCGTACACAATTACCGGCGGCAACGCCAGCATCAGCGGATCGACGCTGACGGTCAACGGCACGACCCTTGTTACGGTGCAGGCCACGCAGACCGATCCCACCGGCGACTACGCTCCAGCGGCGGCCGTCTCGAGGAGTTTCACGCCCCAATGACGACACTGCTGCCGCGCCAGAAACTCCGCTGTAACCTATGGAACAGGGCCTTTTCGAACCGCAACACGGAGACGTACACCATGCAGAACCTGAACACGATCCCTTCCACCAACATTTTCCGCGGCCTGGCGGTTTCGGCTTCCGTGCTCGCATTGGCGGGGCTGCTTGCCGGCTGCGGCGGAGCGCTTTCGAATGCGGGAGGGACGGGCAGCGGTGGCGGCGTCACCGTACACTTCCAGGGGAACGTCCACGGTGGACAGCAGGCGGTCAACGGAGCGTTTATCCAGCTCTACACGGTGGGCACCGGAGCCTTGCAGAGCGCGTCCACGCCGTTGATTGCAGCCGGTACCGTTAAGTCCGATGCCAATGGAAACTTCAGCATCAGCGGGACCTACAGCTGCACGTCGGCGACCCAGGTGTACCTCGTCGCGACACAGGGCGACGCCGGCAGCGGAACCAACGCGAATCTTTCGATGGCGGCGGCGCTCGGCGACTGCGCCACGCTGCTGGCCAACGCGGCAACCACCTTCATCCAGGTCAACGAACTGACGACAGTGGCCGCCGCCTACGCCCTTGCGCCGTTCGCCCATGATTACGCAAACATTGGGGCCAATGGCGCCAACAACACCGGCCTGGTGAATGCATTTGCGAACGCCAACGCGCTGGTCAGCACCGCCAGCGGGGCCGCCCCGGGCACGCTGCCCGCTGGGGCGACTGTACCTGTCGCCGAACTGAACACGCTCGGGAACATCATTGCCGCCTGCGTCAATACGACCGGCTCGGCCAGCCCGCAGTGTACGCAGCTCTTTTCGGCGACGGGGGCCTCCGACACGTTCGGCGCGGCCCTGGCGATTGCCAAAAAGCCCGGCGCGGCGGCGACAACGGGCCTGTATACGCTTTCGAGCGCCATCGCGCCGTTCCAGCCCTCGCTTGCCTCCGCTTCAGCGCCCAATGACTATTCCGTGGCCATCAACTACAACGCCGGAGGCACTTTCGCGACGCCGTACGCTATCGCGCTCGATGCCGGCGGCAATGCCTGGGTCACCAACGAAACCGGCACGGCCGTCACCGAGCTTTCGCCCACCGGCACAGTTGTGGCATCGCCCACGGCAACCGGCCTGGTCGGCGCCCAGGGTGTTGCGGTCGATAAGACCGGCAACGTTTGGGTCGCCAACACCGCCGGCAATTCGGTGATCAAGTACACGCTCACCGCCGGCAGCGTTACCGGGACCAACATCTTC
The DNA here is from genome assembly GCA_035648695.1 of Acidobacteriaceae bacterium. GTDB lineage: Bacteria > Acidobacteriota > Terriglobia > Terriglobales > Acidobacteriaceae > Granulicella. The sequence goes on from DASRLB010000194.1 coordinate 22,433, forward strand.
ACCAACGGCGGCATCGACGCTCCCACGGCCATTGCACTCGACTCCGCCGGGACCGCCTGGGTCGCCAACTTCAACGGCAACTCGGTTACCGCGCTCAGCAACACTGGCGCGACCATCGGCGGATCGCCGTTCAACGGCGGCAACACGATCACGGTGCCGAGCGGCATCGCGGTCGGCATCGGCAGCGGGGCCATCTTCGTGACCAGCGGCAGCGGAGCGATCGTCAAGCTCGGCAATTCAGGTGCATTTCAGGCGTCGCTCAACGATCAGGCATTGCAGGGCCCGGTGGCGGTCGCCGTCGGCAACAACAGCCAGGTCGCCGCCACGGGCTTTACTACAGGAGCTTCGGTGGCCGGCGCCGTAAGCGAGTTCCTTACGGATGGCACAGTAAGCACGGCGAGTCCGGTGACCTCCGGTCTCACCACCCCTGCGGGAATTGCGTCCGACTTTCTGAATTTCTGGGTTGCCAACAGCACCCCGGCCGGCAGCCTGACGCGGTTTCTTTACGGCAACGGCGGCCCGAACGCCCCTCTCGCCGGCTTCGGCACGCTCAACACACCGGTCGGCGTTGCGGTCGACTCTTCAGGATCGGTCTGGACGGCCAACTCGGGCGATAACACGGTATCGAAGTTCATCGGCATCGCGCAGCCGGTCGCGACTCCGATTGCCGTGAATGTCGGCCCCTAAAGTCCCCACGGAAATTGTTTCAAGAAAACCGGCCTGAAATGGGCCGGTTTTTTCGTTTTTTAACACCAACGGGCCATGTTTCCGCCCTAGGAAACTCGGCAACCCTGCTTCCACAGTGCTACCGTAGAGGGTACCCATTTGCAGTCGTCTCGACCGCTCCGAAGGCCAGCGTGGTTTGTCGGTAGAGCAGCCGGACCGATTGTCCGCTTGACCAAGTGGACTGAAAAGGCGCACAGTATGCGCTTCTTGTCCTAAACCCGCATTTTCGAGGAGTTTCGCTTCGTGTCTACCCTCTTTTGTACTAAAGGCCCTGTTTCTCGCGCTCTGGCATTTTCGTTGGCTGTTTTGTGCATCGCCGCCGTCTCTCTTGCGGCCCGCGCGCAGGTCGCGCCCACGCTTCTGCCGTACACGCTCAGCGTGATTGCCGGTGGAGCCACGACCAGCCCCGCGGCCGGCGCATCCTGCCCGGTCTCCGGCTTCAAGTCCACCGACGCATTCGGCGACGGATGCCTCGCCACCGAGGTGGCTCTTGGCGCGCCTCGCTACGTCACCACCGACAGCAACGGCGTCGTCTACTTCGCCGACACCGGTAACGGCCTCATCCGCCGCATCGATCCGCTCACCGGCGTGATCTCGATCTATGCCGGCGGCGCTGCCTCCAGTCCTGCCAGTGGCGCCACATGCGGCTCCGGCACATCCACGGACTCCGACGGCAACGGCTGCCCCGCAACTCTCGTCAAGCTCGGTAAGCCCATGGGAGTGGCCTTTTCGCCGGCCGGCGACCTCTACTTCGCCGACAACAGCTTCGACGGCGTTCGCAAGATCGACCACACCACCGGCATCATCACCAACATCATCGGCAACACGACCTACGGCTACAACGTCAATAACACTTCGCTCTCCGGCCCGGTCAACGCCGCCACGCATGGTTACCTCAATTTTCCCTACGGCATCGCCTTCGACGCGGCCGGCAACCTCTACATCGCCGACGAAGGCAACCAGGACCTCTCGGTCGTCAACCTCGGCACGGCCAGTGTCACCCTCCAGGGCATGGCGATTCCGGCAGGCACGGTCGCCAAGTTCGCCGGTTACGGCTCGGCTTCCGGCAACGCCACCAACCCCAAAAGCACCACGGTCGACTGCCCGGACTTCGTCTCCACCAGCAATCGCGGCGGCTGCTACTTCGGCGCCTGGACCGACGGCGCGCTGGCCAACGTCTCCGGCCTGGATAACCCGCTCGACATCGCGCTCGACCCGTCCGGCAACATCTACTTCGCCAATTTCTTCAACTACAACGACGGCAAGGTCACACCGGCGAACGTGATCAGCAACTTCGCGGGCATCCAGGGTACTTCCGGGACCGCCGTGAAACGCGCCACTGCCGGCAGCTTCGGCATCGGTCACACCTTCAACGTCGCCACCGACGCCAGCGGCGATGTCTACGTCAACGACGGCGGCAGCGGCGTCGTCTATCGCATCGATCCCGGCTCCCTGGCCATGTATCCCGTCGCGGGCGGCGCCGCCAGCGTCTGCGCCAATGCAACCGACGCCGCGGGCGACGGTTGCCCCGCCACCCAGGCCATCCTCGGCAAGTACACCGGCACCACCAGCGCAACCTACCTCCCGGGCGGCGCCGGCGGCCTGAACGTCGACCCCTTCGGCGACTTGCTGATCACCGACACCACCACCAACGTCGTCCGCCGCGCCGCTTCCGGCACCTATTTCGGCGCCGTCGGGGCCAACCAGCCCACCCAGACCGTTGCCGTCCACTTCGCGGCCAGCGACGCCCCGGCTTCGAACCCGTTCTCCCTTACCTCCGGTTCCGCCAACTTCTCCCTTGGCGCTTTCTCCTGCGCTGCGGCGAACACCGACGGAACCACCGACTGCACCATCGCCGTCACCGCCACTCCCTCCACGCTCGGCCCCTTCTCCGGCACTCTCACGGTCAAGTCCTCCAAGGGCGCGACCTCGAACTTCACCCTCAGCGGCAACTACATCACCTCGCCGCTCACGCGCACCGTAGTCAGCTACAACACTGGCAGCGCCTGTAACCCCACCACCGTCCCGACCACCGCTCCCATTACCCTGACGGCCGCTGTCGTCAGCACGGGAAGCCCGACCGGGACACTCACTTTCTTCGCCAACGGGACGCAGATCGGCACTCCCCAGACCGTCGGCGCCAACGGTACAGCCACCCTGGTCAACACGTTCTCTACCCCCAACACCTACGTCATTACGGCGAAGTACAGCGGCGATACGAACTTCAACGCTTCCACATCCGGCGGCACGACGATCGCGTCCTCCGCCCCGACCTTCGCCACGGCGCTGCTGCCCACCATGCAAAGCACTGTCGTCGCCGGCCAGACGGGACTCTATTCCTTCACCGTCGCGCAGAACATCTACACCGGAACGATCTCGTTCGCCTGCACCGGCCTGCCCGCGTACAGCTCGTGCGTGTTCAGCCCGGCAACGCTTACCGCGACCGGCTGCACCATCACCTCAACCGTCGCGCTCAGCATCCTGACGCAGCAAGCAACTTCCATCAATCCTTCTGCCCTCGGCGTTTCCGGTAACGGGCGCTGGACGGCCTTCGGGATTCTCCCCGGCATCCTGCTGGCGTTGTTTGTCGGCATCCGCCGGCGAAAGTCGCCGTTGCGATACGGCCAGGTTTGGCTGGCGCTGGCAATACTGATGACGGCCTCCGGCCTGATGGCGTGCGGCAAGACAGGCAACATCACCGCCGCCACGCCTTCCGGGACCTACACCGTCACGGTGCAGGCCACCGGTTCCGCCGGCACGATCACCAGCTTCACGGTTCCTCTCACGGTCAAGTAGATCGACCAGGCGGGCAGCGGGCCTCGGTCCCTGCCCGTGACACTTCTTTTTTCTCGGTTTGCTTTTAGGCTCGGTCAACGGTCAGGAGACTTTCGAAATGCCCCGTAAGTGTTCACTTTTTTCAGTTCTACTCGTCCTTCTCAGCTTCCTTCCGCTATCCGGCGCCCACGCGCAATCGGCAACCGCCGGCGCCATCTCCGGAACGGTTTCCGACGCCAGCGGCGCGGTCCTGCCCGGCGCCACCGTCAAGGTGACCAATAGCGCCACCGGCGACGAGCGCACCGTCAAGACCGGCAAGTCCGGCGACTTCCGCATCCCCGAACTCCAGCCCGGCGTCTACGGCGCGACCGTCACCATGGACGGCTTCCAAACGGCGCAGATCGACATCATCACCGTCACCGTCGGCGGCGTCGCCAACATCACGCCCAAGCTGGTCGTCGGTTCGGTCAGCGACAAGGTGGAAGTCACCGGCGAAGCCCCCGACGTACACACTTCGGGCGCCGAAATCTCCACCACCATCGACCAGAACACCATCGACAACCTGCCCATCAACGGTCGTCGCTGGTCGGACTTCGCTCTCCTCACCCCCGGCGTCGTTTCCAACTCCGACGGTTTCGGCCTGCTCAGCTTCCGCGGCATCAGCTACCTGCTCAACAACACGACGGTAGACGGCGCGGACGACAACCAGGCTTACTTCTCCGAGGCCCGCGGCCGCACCCGTTCGCAGTACACCGTCTCCCAGGGCGCGGTGCAGGAGTTCCAGGTCAACACCTCGAACTACTCCGCCGAATACGGCCGCGCCGCCGGCGGCGTCATCAACACCGTCACCAAGTCCGGCAGCAACAAGCTGCACGGCGAGCTTTTCTTCTACGACCGCGACAACGGCCTCGGCGGCGCATCCAACCCCTACACCCAGCTCTACAACTTCAGCCAGACCACCGGCCTCAACATTCAAAACATCAAGCCCAAGGACTGGCGCAAGCAGTGGGGCTTCGGCATCGGCGGGTCCATCCTCAAGGACAAGATTTTCTGGTTCTACGCCTTCGATGAATCGCGCCGCAACTTCCCCGGCATCGCCCGCACCTCCGATCCCTACGATCTGTTCGCCACTGCCACTCCGCTAAGCGGCAAGGAATCCTGTTCCTCGCCCGCCGGAAACAACTTCGGCGCGCCCTACGCCAGCTACACCTCGCCCGACGGCACATACGTCAACAATGGCTTTGCCATTACAGGCAATCTCTCCACTCCCGCGCTGGTGAGTGCGACCACTCGTCCCTATCCCACCGGCCAGTCCTTTCAGGGGAACTTCGGGGCCTGCGCGCTGGCCGTAGCCATCGCCGGTTCCACCGGCGGCACCCCCACGGTCAACTACGAGCAGGGAATGGCCTACTACAACCAGGGTCTCGGCATTCTGGCCTCCTTCTTCGGGCCGGTGCCGCGCGTCGGCAACCAGGTCATCAACTTCCCCAAGATCGACTATCAGATCAACGACCGCAACCGCCTCACGGTCCAGTACAACCGCCTCCGCTGGGACTCACCCAATGGCGTCCAGACCCAGACCTCGAACTTCTACGGCCGCGGCTCCTACGGCAACGACTTCGTGAAGGCCGACGTCGGCATCGTCCGCCTCAGCACGGTGGTTACGAACTCCGTCGTCAACTCGTTCCTCGCGCAATACGGCCGCGACATGGAAAGCGAGTTCCCCTCAACCACGCTTCCCAACGAACTGCCGCTGGTGAACCCACTTTCCACCGGCGAATGTTCCGCTCCGCACAGCGGCGGTTGCCTGGCCGGCGCGCCCGACCTCAGCGTCGGATTCGGCTACGACGCTGCCGGTTTCGACGCCGGCACTTCGGCGCTCTTCTCGCGCTTTGCCCTGCCCGACGAACGCCGCATCCAGTTGAAGGACGACGTCACCTGGTCCCACGGCAAGCACAGCTTCAAGCTCGGCCTCGACTTCAACAAGGTCTCCGACTACATCAACAACCTCTACAACGGCTACGGCACCTACGACTTCGACTGGGCCTACAGCTTCATCGGCGACTACCTCCACAAGACCACCGGCCTTGGCGGCACAGGCTACGCGGGCGGCAACGGCACGCCGTTCAACTCCAGTTCGACCGACTACAACTTCGGCCTTTATTCCAGCTACAGCCAGGGCTACACGGTTCCCCAGAACTACAACGAGACAGCCAACACTGGCACGCCCGACAACGTAGGCGCTTCCGCGCTCATCGCAACGCGCGAGTATGCCGGCTACGCCACCGACGACTGGCGGATGACCCCCAAGCTGACGGTTACGCTGGGCGTCCGCTATGAGTACGAGTACGTTCCTGCCAACCCCACGCCCAACCCCGACTTCGTCGGCGTGGCCAGTGTGGGCAAGTACAAGCCGGACACCACCGCGCGCCCCGACGATCGCAACAACGTTCAGCCCCGGCTCGGCTTCGCGCTCAACGTCTTCGGCGACAGCAAGACCATGCTCCGCGGCGGCTACGGCATGTACTTCGGCCGCATCATCAACGCCAACATCGAGCAGTCCTACCAGAACTCCGGCGGCCCCGGCTCGCAGGTCAACATCTCCGGCCTGTTCCCGGACGCGACCACCTCCACGCTGGCCAACTGCAAGATCGTCTTCCCGCAGACTGTCCCCACCTACACGCAGGCCATCGCCTGCGCCCATGCCACCAACAACGCCAGCTCGCACCCCAGCATCTCGTACCTCGACAATCACCTGCAGAACCCCCAGGTACACGAAGCCGACCTCGCCCTGGAGCAGGACCTCGGCCACGACCTCGTCCTCGGCGTTACCTACATGAGTTCCTTTGGCCGCGAGCTCGATAGCGCCAACGACGTCAATCTCAACCTCGCAACCTCGATTCCGAACGCTACGTACTACGTGAACAACACGCCCCAGGGGCCCGGCATCCGCAATCCCGTCCTTCCGCACGGAGGAAAGCCCGCGCCTTTGCCCGGCGTTCCCACCCAGCTCCGGGTTTATTCAGGCACGCGAAACAATGCGTCGTACTACCGCATCCTGCGCATCGCTTCCAACGTCAACAGCAACTACAACGCCCTCGCCTTCCAGATCAACAAGCGTTACCGCAACGGGTTCTCCCTGCTTTCCAACTTCACCTGGGCGCATGCCCTGGACTTCAACCCGTACATCGGCACCGGTATCCCCGGCCCCAGCCAGCTCGACCCGAACGACCAGTCCAAAGACTATGGCAACAGCTCGCTGGACGTCCGTCGCCGCTTCGTCGCCGCGTTCACCTACCAGCCGCAGACCCACTTCCACGGCTACAAGGACGCGCTGTTCGGCGGCTGGCGCCTCGCTCCCATCGTACAAATCCAGAGCGGTTTGCCCTACACGCCGTACATCAACGGCTACCCGCTGGAGAGCGCTTCGGGTGTCCGCAGCGCCAACGGCGCGGGTGGCACCTCCGGCCGTATCGACGCTATCCGCCGCAACCAGTACACCCGCCCCAAGAGCGATAAGGCGGATGTCCGGTTGGGCAAGAACTTCTACTTCAACGTGAACAAGTACGGCATTGACCGTCCTCGCCTGGAGTTCTTCGCCGAAGTCTTCAATGTCGCCAACCACCAGAACATCACAGGCATTCAGAACACGGCCTACAACCTCAGCGGACAGGTCGTCGCCGGCGTAACACCCGCGCAGGACGCTGCTCATCCGAACGGCTTCGATACGCTCACCCTCCAGCCCAACTTCGGCACCTACAACAACTCCAACAGCAACTACACCTACACGCCGCGCCAACTGCAGGTGGCGGTCCGCCTGCACTTCTAGGCGAACGACAGAAGCGGAAAAGCCGCCCCTCGCCGGGCGGCTTTTCTGCGTTCGTCCAATTGTTGTCAAGCCCCCCAGCCTGTGCAAAACTCCCAAACCCCGCATGAACACTGGCAAAACTAATTCTCAAAACCGTGCGTGATTTATCTCCCAACTCGCTACAATTAAATCAGCACTCAAAACTGACAACTCAAAACTGAACAGAACCCAGACGCCAGCCGCGTCCAGAACCTCTACGCTCAATAGCTCTAAGCTCTGAGCTGTCCAGAACCCTCGCTCCTCAACCTCTCAACCCTCGCACCGGAACAGAAAGGCGCTCCTCCCCAACCCGAAACTGGAACCTGGCAACTGGGAACTGGCAGCTGGCAACTCGAAGCTGGTAGCTGAAAATCGGCCCCTATCGCCAAACCAGCCTCTAACTCCTTACGCAGGAATATTTTGTACCGAAGCCATTTAGAATGAGACGCTTGAGAAGGCCTCCCGCCCTGGAGCCCAGCATTCTAAAGCACTTACCCCAGGGCAATAGAATCGGGGGGAGGGGGGGGCACCCCAACTACTTCGCCGCCAAATCGAACGACCCCATCCGCCCCGTTCCGGTATCGCGCACCACAAACCGCAGCGTCGCAGCCTTCGCCCCTTTCGCGGAGGGCTCGACCGTAAACCCAAAGTCCGCCGTCTTTGCCGGGTCGTGCAGGTTGACGCCTTCCCGCGCATGCGCCGTCATCCCGTGCAGCGTATGCGCGATCATCTTGCCCCTCTTGTCGAGATAAACCGACATCACCGCAACCGACGCCGTCGAACTGCCGTCGTCGGCTGGCTTCCACGTCAAATTCGCCGCGCCGACATGCACCACGAAGCTGTCCGGAGGAGCGTTGACCGACGTGCTGCGCTCCACCGCCACATGCAGCCCATTGAGCGGGACCGTGCTCTCGGCCGCATTGGAAAGGTCATAGGAAATCGTCGCAGCCGCTTTTTCCTGCCGCGTCTCTTCGACGAAGTAGCCATCGCGCGTCCGCAGCGTCAGCCCAGCCCGCTTGCAGTCCACCCGTATGTGCCGGTACTTCGCATCGGCCTCGCTGCTCGACGATGGCGTGTAACCGATGGTGTAGAAGCTCTTCCCCAGTTCCACGCTCAGGGCGATCTGGTGCGAGACGTTGTTCATGCCGCGGATCACGCGGCCACCGGTGATCGGAGCTAGGCGGTCGAAGTCCTCGCCGCTGTTGATCGACGCCAGCGAACCGTTGCTGCTGTCCGACATCGCCTCCGCGAACGCGGCCTGGTTCTCGTCCGTGATCTCGGTCATGCCCGCGGCTCCGCTCTTCGGGTCGATCGCGTACATCGTGACGTGCGCATCCAGCAGCGTGTTGGTCACATGCTGGATGGTGTTCTTGACTTCGGTCGCCTGCGAGCCGTCGATGGTCGTCGGGTCGAGCGTCGGGAAACCGCCGCCAACCCAGATCAGGTTCTTGCGCCCCGGAATGCTGGCCGAGCTTTGCGCGATCTGCTCCAACGCGCGCAGCGACTGGTCGAGGCGCGTGATCGGCCCGTTCTCGGAGCTGCCCAGCGCGTCCAGCATCCACGATTTGTGCGTCGGTTCCGCTGCCAACGCGCGCAGCAGCGCATCGCGATCGCGCGTGTACGCCTTCACCAGCTTGAAGTGGTTGTCGTAGACCGTCAGCAGCGTCGTCGGCTGCGCCAGCAGCTCGGGCTGCTGTACCAGATAGTCCCTCAGCGACTGCCGAGCAAACGAGCTGTCGGCAAACTGCGTGTTCAGTTGGTCGAGCACCAGCACCGTAACCGGCGAGAGCCCGAACGCGGTAGGCTTGGCCGCGTCGAACACCGCGGTCGGATCGGCGGACGCCGCCAGCGCCGGCGGCAGCACATGCGCCGACGGCGGCTCGAACGAGGCGATGCGTTGCTGCTTGCCGTCTTCGAACACCGTGAAGTCGCTGCGCTGGAGGTCCGTAACCGGATTGCCGTCCTTATCGGTCACGACAACATCGAGCACCACCAGCCGCGCCGTGACGGTCAGCGTGGCTGTATGAGGCGCCTGCGAGGGCCCCGGCGCCTGCGCCCGCGCGCTGAACGAAAAAAAGATAATGGCCGCGGAAAGCGCCGCGACCTGGACCTGTAATACAGCATTTCGAGTGACGCGCAAAGCCAAGTCGTTTCCCTTCAAACAATTACGTTGCAGCCCCGTTTCCGGCCCATTTCGGCACGCAGCCCGGATGTACAAGGGTACATGGAATACGGCTGATTCGGCACGCGAGTTTCAGCCAGAGTTCATGCGAAACAAGTACCATGCATCAATGTTCTCTACGCGTCTTAGGTTCTCGGCCCCTCGTCCGCACTTCTCGATCTCCCTTCTTTCCCGGCTCGCTGCATGCCTGATGTTGCTGGTCTGCCTGCCCGGCGCGTGGGCAGTGTCAACTACGCTGGTTATCAGCCAGGTATACGGCGGTGGCGCCAGCGCCAACGCGACATTCAATGCCGACTATGTTGAAATCTTCAACATCAGTGCAACGCCTCAGAGCTTGAACGGCCTTTCCGTTCAGTATGTCTCTGCGGCAGGCACCTCGGCAGGTTCGTCGGGAATCATAGTCCTCCCGAATGTGACTCTCGCTCCGGGGCAGCGCTTTCTTCTCGCAGGCGCTGACAAGTGCAATCTCACAACGACACCATCGTGCGTCGATCTGCCAACGCCCGATCTTGCCAACACCACCCTTGAAGCAAGCGGTACCGCGGGACGTGTCTATCTCATGTCAGGTATTACCGCATTTGCGGGAACGCCTTGTTCCACCACGAACGTGATTGACTTCTTAGGCTATGGTTCGACTGCTGCGTGTTCCGAAGGTGGAACACCGTCTGTAGCTACGACCACAACGAAGGTCGCCGTTCGTACGAACCCCTGCACGGATACCGACAATAACGCGGCTGATTTCAGCGCCGTTGCGACCACGGCAGCCAATCCCCGCAACAGCAGCGCCGCTGCAACACCGTGCAGCACCGGCACATCGAGCGGCATTTCCATCACCGGCACAGCCAATCCCACTTCCGTCTACCAGAACTCGACCACGCTGCTCGCCGTGCAAGTCACACCCGGAACCAGCCCCGCGTCTACAGGTATTGCCGTGACAGCCAACCTCAGCGGATACAGCGGAAGCTCCACACAGCCGCTCTACGACGATGGCACGCACGGCGACGCGACCGCCAACGATGGCACCTACAGCTACACACTCACGGTCCCCACCAGCGCGACTCTGGGCAGCAACCCGATTGCCGTCTCGGCCAGCGACACGCAGGCACGCACCGCGACTACCAGCATTCCTGTCAGCGTGCTTGCGCCGGTCACGCTGGTCCCGATCCACACCATTCAGGGCAACGTTCCAGGCACCGCGGCGTACAACACGCAGACCGTGATGACCGCTGGAATCATTACCGGCGTTAAGGTGAACGGCTTCTACCTGCAATCGCGGGACGTCGATGCTGACGCCGACGCGAGCACGCCCGAGGGCATCTTCGTCCACGCCGGAACAGGTCTCGTTCCTTCTACCGCAACTGTCGGCACCTACATGCAGGTAACAGGCACAGTCGCCCTGTTCCCGACAGCCGGTCCGCTGCCGGGAACGGAGCTCGACAGCCCAACGGCGTTCACCGTCCTCAGCACCGGCAATCCTCTGCCGGCAGCGATCACGTTGACCACGACCAACCCCAGTCCTTCGGGCGGCTTCTCGCAGCTACAGCGCTACCAGTCGATGCGCGTTGCCGTTCCCAGCTTCACCGTCACGGGTCCCACGCAAGGGACGCTCACCGAGACAGCCGAAACCTACGTCTCCACCGGCCAGTTCTGGGGAACGGTCACCGGCGACGCGCGGCCTGTGCGCGAACCCGGCCTCGAAGTCCTCGACCCACTCACAGCGAGTGAGCCAACGACCATTCCGCGCTTCGACGACAACCCCGAACTGTTCGAGGTGGATTCGGAAGCCTTGCTGCCAACGCCCGGACCGCTCGACCTTTCCAGCACGACGGTGCTTACCAACCTGAGCGGCGTGATGGATTTCTCCGGCGGAACACCGCTGTTCCTGATCGACGCGACCGCTCGTCCCACGGCAACGGGTGGAATGACCGTCGTTCCCGTCTCCGCAGCCGCCGCGGGCGAAACGACCATCGGCGACCAGAACTTCGAGCGCTTCTATACCACGACGAAGAATGCGACCGGCGCGACCATCATCACTGCCGCAGCATACGAGCTGCGCAAGGCCAAGGCGTCGCTCGCCATCCGCAACGTCCTGCGCACTCCCGATATCCTCGCGATGGAGGAGATCGAGGACATCGCCACCCTCAACGACCTCGCCGCGCGCATCAGCTCTGACGCGATCACGGCAGGCCAGACCGATCCGCATTACGTCGCCTATCTTTCGCAGGGCAACGACACCAGCGGCATCAACGTCGCGTTCCTCATCAACCCGTCGAAGATCGACGTCACCGACGTCACGCAGGTTGGCCTCGCGACGACCTTCCTACAGCCGAGCACGGGAAGCCAGGCGGAGTTGAACGACCGTCCGCCGCTGGTGCTGCGCGCCGGCATCAAGCGTCCCGGCGGAACGGATTATCCGGTCACCGTGATCGTCAATCATATGCGGTCGCTCAACGGCGTCACCGACAACACCGGCTCGGGCCAGAACACCCGCGCCAAACGCGAGCAGCAGGCGGAGTTTCTGGCAAATCTGGTGCAGCAGCATCAAGCCGCTGGAGAACACGTCGTCGTGGTCGGCGACCTCAACGCCTTCGAGTTCAATGACGGTGTCGTCGATTCCATCGGCATCCTCAAGGGCGCAGCCGCGCCTGCGAACCAGGACATTCTCGCCGGTCCATCGGGCCTGGTGACGCCGAACCTGGTCGATGTCGCGCCTACCAACGCCGCGACCGGTACCTACACCTATAACTTCAACGGCAACGTTCAGAGCATCGACCATTTCCTGGTCACTTCGGACATCGCTTCGATCACCCGCACGTCGCCCGCACACTACGATGCCGACTTCCCCGCCATCGACCGAAACGATCCGACGATTCCGCAGGTCGGCTCGGACCATGACGGCATTGTCGGCTACCTGAAGGTGCCGGGAACGACGGTGCTCTCCTTCAATCCGACCAGCCTGACGTTCGCGTCGCAGGTGCTCAATACCACCTCGACCCAAACCGTGACCGTGACCAACGGAGGCACATCGCCGATCACGGTCTCCAGCATCGTCGCCAGCGCCAACTTCAGCGTGACGGCGAGCCCTTGCGGCACGCAGATCGTTGCGGGAACGCCTTGCACGATCACCGTGACGTTCAAGCCGACGATAACTGGGCCCATCACCGGAACACTGACGCTGACCGACAGCGATGTGACCGGAACGCAGACCATTGCGCTCAGCGGCACGGGCGCAGGCATCTTCAGCGCAACTGCGCTGGGCGTGTCGTCGGGCAACATCGTGTTCGGGACCAATACCACGATGACCGCGACGATCACCGGCAACGCGGGCACGACACCGACGGGAACGGTGAACTTCCTCGACGGCGCGACTGTGCTGAAGAGCGCAGCGGCGCTGAACGGCAGCGGAGTCGCGACGTTCACCACGACCACACCGCTGGCCATCGGAACCCACAGCATTACCGCTGTCTACAGCGGAGATGGCACGTATCCCACGTCGACATCGGCGGTGGGTACTGTCCTCGTCGCGGCGCCTCCAGTCCCTGACTTCACGTTCTCACTCTCCAACGGACAGATCGTCATCCCGGCAAACCTGCCTGCGTCGAGCACCACGGTCAACGTAGCGATGGTGAACGGCTTCAGCTCGACGGTGAGCTTTAGCTGCACGGGTCTGCCGACGGCAAGCCGCTGCTCGTTCGCCCCGGCAACGCTTTCGGCAACCGGCAGCAGCGTGTTGACGGTCACGATCAACACCTCGTCCGCCGCGCTGCGCGCGCCGCTCGGCGGCATGGGAGAAGGCGTTCTGGCCTGCGGTCTGCTGATGCTTCCGTTCATGCTGCGCAGGAAGACCCGCACTGCATTGCGCCGCGCAACATCGCTGATGACGCTGCTGCTGCTTGCGGGCGGTCTGGCGGCGATCGGCGGTTGCGGTGGAGGCGGATCGACCGGATCGACACCCAAGGGGACGAGCAACGTCACCGTAACCGCAACTGGCGGAAGCGTCACGCATACCGCGACCATTGCGGTTGTGGTTCAATAGCTAGTCTGTAGCAAACGGGCGGCGCGGCGACAGTCGCGCCGCCAACGTATTGAGGGTCTTATGAAGAAGTCAATGATTCGCAGCGCAGTCACTCTCGCGCTGGTATTTGGCATTGCTACACCTCCGACGTGGGGATGGGGCCGCGAGGGCCATCGCCTTACGGCGCTGGTCGCCGAGAACTACCTCACTCCCGAAACGCGCGCCGCCGTGCAAGAGCTGCTGGGCAAGCAGTCGATCGCCGATGTCGCCTCGTGGGCCGACGATAACCGCGCGCAGCATCCTGAGACGGGCAAGTGGCACTTCGCGGACACTCCGCTGGCCGACGACACGTACAACCGCGACCGCGACTGTCCCAAGTCCGCCGACGCAACTTCGCCGTGGCGCGACTGCGTCGTCGACCGCATTCTGTACTTCGAGATGCGGCTGGCCGACAAGACGCTGACGCACGACCAGCGCGCCGAGGCGCTGAAGTACATCATCCACTTCATCGGGGACATCCATCAGCCGTTCCACGTGCTGGGCGACGCTCGCGGAGGCAACGACAACGCCGTTACCTTCATGGGATCGACGCAGTGCGGCAACTACAAGTGCAACCTGCACGGAACGTGGGACGATGCCATGATCGACCACCATGATCTCAATGAAAAAAAATACACAGCTTTTCTGCTCGACGATATTCAGCAGCACGACTGGCAGAAGCTGGCCGGCGGCAATCCCGTGCAGTGGGCCAATGCGTCGCACAAATATGCGATGAACGCCTATGCACCGAACGGCGCGCTGATTACCAAGGAGTATTACACCGAAGAGATCAAGGTGATCGACTCGCAACTGGCGCTGGGCGGCTTGCGCCTGGCCCGGGTGCTGAATACGATCCTGGGGGGACAGCCGGTTCCGCCGATGCCGGACGCTGCTCCCGCGCCGATTGCAAAGCCGTAGCAGGCAACCCCCTCCCCCATTTCTATTGCCCGGGGTAAGTGTTTCGGTATTCCTCGGCGTTCCGTGCGACCGAAACCTCAGCGGCTAAAGCCGGATTCGGTGGGTATTCCCGATGTCCGGGGGGAAACTCCGGACCTACCGTGACGTGGCCGTCCGGTGAAAAATACCCAATCGACCTATTCCTTCTATTCCCTTGCATCGCGACGACCTCCGCAAGCGTCTCTTTAAGTATGACAAATTCGAGTGCAACATCGCAGGCTGGAAAAGTTTGGTTCATTACCGGAGCTTCGTCCGGCTTCGGGCGTTTGCTGACGGAGCATCTCCTTACCCTCGGCGCCAACGTTGTCGCCACGGCGCGCCAGCCGGACACGCTGAACGACCTCACCACAAGGTACGCGGCCAACTCGCAAATCCTGTCGCTTGACGTCACCAAACCCGGACAGGTCGACAAGGCCGTGAACGACGCCCTGGCGCGGTTCGGCCATGTGGATGTGCTGGTCAACAATGCGGGCTACGGCGTGGCCGGAGCGGTCGAGGAAGTCTCGCCCGAGGAATACATGCCGATGTTCAACACCAATGTCTTCGGCCTCATCGGCATGACGAAGGCGCTGCTGCCGCAGTTTCGCGAGCGCCGCGCCGGACACATCGTCAACCTGTCGTCGATCGGCGGCCTGATCGGCCTGCCCGGCTGGGGCCTCTACAACGCGACGAAGTTCGCCGTCGAGGGCCTGAGCGAGGCGCTCGCGGCCGAGCTTGAGCCCCTCGGAATCCACGTCACCATCGTCGAGCCGGGACCGTTTCGCACAGAATTTCTCGGCACGTCGGGCAAAACCGCGAAGGACCGCATCGCCGATTATCAGCAGACCGCCGGCAAGACGCGCGAATACTTCGCGCTGCAAAACGGCAAGCAGCCGGGCGATCCGCAGAAAGCCGTTGAGGCCATCGTCGCGGCGGTGAGCGCGCCCAAGCCGCCACTCCATCTGCTGCTGGGCAAGCTGGCGCTGGAGCGCTTCCGCGGCAAGATGAAGAGCTTCGACGCGGAAGTCGCCGAGTGGGAAGAGACCACGCTCGGCGCGGATTTTCGCGCTTCGGACAGCGACAAGAAGTGATCCGTTTCACGTCCCCGCAACATCTCTGCCTTGCATCGGCAGCTATAACGATTACTCTCTAAGAGGCATTCTTTTCTTCAACCGCGTTTCCGGAACGCACGTTTCCGGCGCAAAGGATAGACACATGGAACTGGGAATTATTGGACTCGGCAAAATGGGCGGCAACATGGCCGAGCGCCTGCGTCTCGCGGGACACAAAGTTGTCGGCTTCGATTTTTCGGCGGATGCAGTGAAGCGTTTGAACGATGCCGGATCGATGGGCGTCAACTCGCTGGAAGACCTGGTCAAAAATCTACAGGCCCCGCGCGCGATCTGGATCATGGTGCCGCAGGGCGACCCTGTCGACGAGACGATTGCGAAACTGAAGCCGCTGATGCAGAAGGGCGATATTTTTATCGACGGCGGCAACTCGAATTACAAGGACTCGCAGAAGCGCCACGACGCGCTGAAGCCGGAAGGCTTTCAGTTCGTCGATGTCGGCACGTCGGGCGGTATCTGGGGCATCACCGAGGGCTACAGCATGATGATCGGCGGCGATGAAGATGTTGTCGAAACCCTGCGCCCGATCTTCGAGGCGCTCGCTCCGTCGGCAGACACCGGGTGGGGCCGCGTCGGCCCGTCGGGCGCCGGGCACTTCGTGAAGATGGTCCACAACGGAATCGAATACGGCGTTATGCAGGCCTACGCCGAGGGCTTCTCGATCATGCACGCGAAGTCGGTCCTCGGGCTCGACCTGGAACAAATCTCGCAGATCTGGCGGTATGGCTCCGTGGTGCGCTCGTGGCTGCTCGACCTGACCGCCGACGCGCTGAAGAAGAACCCCACCCTCGAAGGTCTCGAAGCCTATGTGCCCGACTCCGGCGAGGGCCGCTGGACGGTGTTCGAGGCCATCGACCTGAACATTTCGGCGCCGGTGATTACGGAGTCGCTGATCCGCCGGCTGCGCTCGCGCGAAGACAATAATTTTACCGACCGGATGTTGTCGGTCATGCGCAATGAGTTTGGCGGACACGCTGTCAAGAAGTCCGAGTAACTTCAGGAGAAGTACATGGCAACGACGCACGTAAACATCACGGCTGAGGCCATGCAGGCCAGTCAGAATCTCGTCCGGCGTCCCGACCCGAGCATCGTCGTCATCTTCGGCGCGTCCGGGGACCTGACCAAGCGCAAGCTGCTGCCCGCGCTGTATCACCTGCAGCAATCGGGCTTTCTGCCCGAGGATTTTGCCGTGCTCGGCGTAGCGCGGCGGCCCCTGGAACAGACGTTCGCGGCGGACATGCAGGAAGGCATCGTGGGCGGCGGCGGCGTCGACGATGCCGACCCGAAGCTCACGCCGTTCGTGCAGCGCGTGCAGTATTACGCGATGAACTTCGACGACGATGCAGGCTACGAGGGGCTGAAGAAAAAACTCGCGGAGATGGACGAACAATTCGGCACGCAGGGCAATCGGCTGTTCTATCTTGCGGTCGCGCCGGAGTATTTTTCAGACATCATCGCCTACCTGGGCAAGCACGAAATGAACAAGTCGCCCGAAGGCCCGGGACACTTTGTGCGCACCGTCATCGAGAAGCCGTTCGGTCACGACCTGGCTTCGGCGCGCGCGCTCAACGACGAAGTCAATAAGGTCTTCGACGAAAACCAGATCTTCCGTATCGACCATTACCTCGGCAAGGAGACGGTGCAGAACATTCTCGTCTTTCGCTTCGCGAATGGAATTTTCGAGCCGGTGTGGAACCGCAATTACATCGATCACGTCGAAATCACGGCAGCCGAATCGATCGGCATCGAAGGCCGCGGTCCGTTCTACGAGCAGGCCGGCGCGCTGCGCGACGTGGTGCAAAACCATGTGATGGAGCTGTTGAGTTTTGTAGCGATGGAGCCGCCGATTTCGTTCGACGCAGACGCGGTGCGCGGCGAGAAAGTCAAGGTGTGGCGCGCGATTCAGCCCATCCATCCGGCGGATACCGTGCGCGGACAATACGGCCCCGGCAACGTCGGTGGCAAACCTGTCGTCGGCTATCGCCAGGAAGATCGCGTGCATCCGCGCTCTCAAACCGAGACCTATGCGGCGTTGCGGCTGGAGATCGAAAACTGGCGCTGGGCGGGCGTTCCGTTCTACATCCGTGCCGGCAAGCGGCTTGCCAAACGTGTTACGGAAATCACGATCCAGTTCAAACAGCCGCCGCTGTCGC
>DASRLB010000195.1:0-4675 GCA_035648695.1 Acidobacteriaceae bacterium
GAATGATTATGAAAACATTTTTGGCAGCAGCCTTCGTCGCGTTGTTCAGCATGGCAGCGCATGCGCAGTATGAGCAGGTGAACCTCACCGTTTTTGGAATGGACTGTGCGCCGTGCGCGCATGCGATCCATGTGTCGATGAAAGGGATTCAGGGGGTCGATACGGTCGATGTGGATTTGAATACGGGCCTGGTTACGATCAAACTGGCGCCGGATAACAAGGCGTCGATGCGGCAATTCAATGAGGCGGTGGAGAAGAACGGGTTTACTCATAAAGATGCCGAGGTTATCGTGCGCGGGACGGTTACGGGTACAGCCGCGGCGCCGTTTTTGGAAGTGACGGGGACGACGGACCGGTTCGCGCTGGTTCCGGCGGCAGCCGGTTTGGATGTTGCGGCGCTGTTGGGCAAGACGGTCGTGGTGGCGGGAGTCCTGCCGCAGGCGCCCAAGGGCAGGGTCGCCGATACATTGAAGGTGAAGTCGATTGCGGAGGCGCGATGACAAACTCCTTGGTAAGTCTTATTCCTGAACGCAGGGCCAGAAGGGCGGCCCTGCTCAACTACTTCTCGCTGTTCAGTTCTTTC
This sequence comes from Acidobacteriaceae bacterium, assembly GCA_035648695.1. Classification (GTDB taxonomy): domain Bacteria; phylum Acidobacteriota; class Terriglobia; order Terriglobales; family Acidobacteriaceae; genus Granulicella. Next base: position 584 of record DASRLB010000195.1, read on the forward strand.
AGCACGCTGATCTGCTGTGCGCTTCCGTCGGTGCTGGTGTTGCTGGGGCTGGGAACGACGGTTGCTTCGCTGCTATCGGCTGCGCCGTGGCTGGTGAGTTTGTCGCGGCACAAGATCTGGACGTTCAGCATTGCCGGCACGCTGATCGCGGCGAGCTTCGTGATGAGGTATGTGGTGGCGCCGCGGCTGCGCGAAGGGGAGGTGTGCGCCGCGGACGATCCTGCGACCTGCGGAGAGGTGAGCAGGGTGAGCCGGGTTGTGCTGTGGGGATCGGCCGTGATTTGGAGTGGAGGGTTCTTCGTCGCTTATCTGCTGGGGCCCATTTTGGAGCGGATGGACCGGTAGAGTGCAGGGGAAAGGGGTAGAGGAGAGTGAAGGGCGGGTGGCCGGCGCCAGGGGTGTTTCGCAGGACTCATCGACGACCTTAGATTCACGCTCGCACTGTGATTTTTTAGGCGTACGCTATGGACAAACGTTCCTCATAGGAGACTGCATGGCTTCCATTACTGGATTTGGCGGTATATTTTTGCGGGCGGACGATCCAAAAGCTCTGTATCGATGGTACGAGCAGCATCTGGGTTTGGCGAAGATCGACGGGGCTTTTGCGTTTCCTGCGCCGACCGAACGCCCTCAGGTCATCTTTGCCCTTTTCAAACAGGACAATGACTACTTCCCTCCGGCACAGAAAGCGATGATCAACCTCCAGGTGGACGATCTCGATGGACTGCTCGATCGCTTGATAGAGGAAGGTGTCACGGTCGATCCAAAACGCGATAGCTACGATTTTGGAAAGTTTGGCTGGATCACCGACCCGGAAGGAAATCGCGTCGAGCTTTGGCAGCCGATCGGGGAATCCTAGCGGGGTGTCGTCGAAGCATGGCGCGTATCAGTTTTCGGTTGGCTTGGTGATGTGGTCGACCACGAGATTGGGCACGGACTCGTGTACAGATTCGAGCTTGAGCCCAAGCTGTTCCTGCACCGCGGTGAAGATCGAGGGCCAGCCGTCGGGGTCGTTTGCGGACCAGTCGCGCCCAAACTGAAGCGTGTAGTTGTAGGTGCCGAGGAGGCCGGTCTTGTCGACGACGGGAGCTTCCACCATCGAACTCAGGGCGCCGGCGATGGCCCGGATCGGGGCATTCGATCCCACGAACTCGAGGCCATGCTGCGATCCATGCGCATTGACGTTGGCGGGCGGCGGCGGAGACGGCGCCTCTCCATTGGCGGGAGGCGGAGGCGCGGGGACAGGCGTCATCTTGACGCCCCCTTTGTCGACGACCAGGTTGTAGATCGCGCTGTTGCGAGTTTCAAGGTGCGTCTTCAGGGCCAGACGCTCGGTCAGCAGCACGCGAATCGCGTTCCGCTTTTCCAGCCGGACCTCGTTGTCGGTGAGCTTGGCGAGCCGGGCGTCGGCGGCTTCGTCGGAGCGGGCCTGGATGTTGTAGAACGTGTTTGTGGTCCAGTCCGGCGCCCCGACAACAGGGGCATCGAAGCCGTAAGCAATCTGGAGAAGGGCCTTGAGGGGAAGGTTCGTGGCTTCGAAGCGGCTGGAATGCGGCGGGCTGGAGACGGAGACGTGGAAATTGGCGTCCGGCGGCGGCGCCAGCCGGATGGTGGCAACGTCGAAGGTGAGCGTGGGCGTGTAGCCGGGTTCGTCCAGGATGGGGGTCTGGGCGTGCGCGCAGACGCCGGGCAGGAAGACGAGAAGGGCCGCGAGGAAACCGATATGTCGCTGAACGATGCGGTACATGGCGTAGGACTCCTTGTGGAGATCATACGGGCGAGCGAACCGTCCGGTTCCCTGATTTAAAGCAAAAATCTTGTTACCGTGAGACGGAAAAGTCTTTCAGTACTGTTTTTGTCGGGAAAGCGGGGCCAGAGGCGGTTTATTGCGGCGAATCGGCGTGGGCCGCGTCTGAATGCATAGGCGCGTGCGAGTGAGAAGATAGAGCTGGGTTACGGATGAGCCGGCGGGTAGAGAGAATTCGGGTGGGGCTGGTCGCGGGAAGCGTGTTGCTGCTGATGGTGCTGGCGGGCAGTTACGGTTACGCGCGCTATCGGGCTGGAAAGGCGTGGCTCGACCGCGGGAAAAAGCTGCTCGGCTCGAGCATCGCACGCGAGACCGATGGCTACACTTTTTCGCACACGCTGGGGCCGAATACGTCGTTTACGCTCCACGCGGCGAAGACGTTTCAGCATGACAATGGGCTGTGGACGCTGCACGACGTGGTGATCGAGGTCTACGAGGTCCACGAAAACCGCGTCGACCGCATTTACGGCAACCAGTTTGAGTGGGACGATAAGCAGGGGATCGCGCGGGCTGTCGGCGAAGTGCAGATGGACCTGCAACTGCCGTCGAGCGTGGTCGCGACGCAGCGGCATGGCAGCCCCGCGACGGCTGCCGGAGCGGAAAATGTTCATGTGCGGACCAGCGGTTTGGTCTTCCTGCGTGGGCTCGGGGTGGCGGCAACGCAGGAGCCGATCGAGTTCAGCTACAAGGGTTTGACGTGCGTGGCCAAGGGCGCGGAGTTCGATAACAATCCCAGCGCGCTGCACCTGCTGGCGAATGTGCAGATCAATGGCGTTCTGCACGATCAACCGATGGTGCTCCATGCGGTGAAGGCGGACCTGGACCGCGACAGCAATATTGTCTCGTTTGTGCAGCCGGTGATGGAGACGGGCGACCGCAAGGGACGTGCGGACTCGGCGGTGCTGCATTTGCGGAAGGACGGCTCGGTGGAGCGCGCGGAGGCGACGGGCGGCGTGGTGCTGGACTCGGCGACGGCGCATGTGACGGCGGCGCGGCTGGATGCGACGATGGATGCGAAAAATAACCCGCAGACGGCGAAGCTTTCCGGCGGAGTGAAGCTGGTCGACGACGATGCGAAGCGGCCGTCGCAGGGCGAGGCTGGAGAGGTACGGATCAGATTCGACCCGGCTGGACATCCGGAGGAGATGACGGCAGTGAACGGGGCTCATCTGCTGGCGAAGCAGGCGGGCGCGGGTAGTGTGTGGCTGGAGCGAGAGATGCGCGGCGACCAGATTGTGGCGGAGTTGCACACGGAAGGCAAGAAGGGTAAGCCACAGTTGCAGTCGGTCCGCGCGACCGGAGCGGCTAAGATGCGTGGGGAGTCGCTGGCCAAAGCTGTGGGCAAGCAGCCGCCGGGTGTGAAGGTTACGAACGTCGCGGCGGACGATTTGCTCGCGAATTTTGTTCCGGAAGGACCGAAGAACGTGCGGATCGACAAGCTGCATGGGCAGGGGCATACGGTGTTGCGGCAGATGGCTCCGCTGGGCGAGCAGCATACGAGCACGGGCGACTCGCTGGATGTGGTGTTTGCGGCGGGCGGGGCTGCTTCGGTGCCGGGAGAATTCGGGCAGGTTAGCGTGGCTTCGGCGACGCAGGTGGGGCATGTGGCGATCGACAATCGCGCGGCGGTGAAGCCCGGGTCGAAGAAGGCGCAGGATGTTTCGACCGGCAGCGCGGAGCGGGCAGCGTATGACGGCGCCAGCGAGAAGCTTTCGTTGCGCGGCGGCGTGCATCTGGTGGATGCCGGGACGGCGGTTGCGGCGGAGTCGGTTGTGGTGGATCAAAAGACTGATGATGCCGTCGCAGACGGCAATGTGGCGGCGACGCTTGCGGGAAGCGGCTCGGCCGAGCCGACGCATGTCACCGCGCAGCAGGCGACTTTGCACAAGGCGACGCAGCTGGCGGTATTTGAAGGTAGCCCGACAAAGCAGGCTCGGCTGTGGCAGGACGCTTCGCAAGTGGAGGCGGCGACAATCATCGTCGACCGCCAGAACAAGACGCTGGTGGCACGGCCCGCGACAGCGGGCGGGACGGTGCATTCAGTGTTTGCGGCGGAGCCGAAGCCTGGGGCCGCACCCAAACCCGGCGCGAGCAAGACGCCGAGCATCCTGCGAGTCGAGAGCCGGATGCTGGAGTATAGCGATGCGCAGCACGATGCGGTATTTACCGGGCCGGTGAAGATGGATGGGTCGCTGGGCGAGGTGCGCGGGCAGAAGACGACGGTTTACTTTACGCCTGCGGTGAAGGATTCAGGCAAGAGCAGCAGCGGCGAGATGGGGGCGATG
>DASRLB010000196.1:0-3068 GCA_035648695.1 Acidobacteriaceae bacterium
GTCCCAGAAAATGTTCTTCTTGTTCTTCGTGATCGAAACATTGGTGTGCATGCCGCTGCCGTTCACGCCCACAACGGGCTTGGGCAGAAAGCTCGCCGTCATCCCCATCTGCGTCGCAACCTGGCGGCAGATCAGCTTGTAAAGCTGTATCTGATCGGCTGCGGCCACCACTTCGCCATACGAGTAGTTGATCTCAAACTGCGACGGCGCCACTTCCGGATGGTCTTTCTCGTTCTCGAAGCCCATCGCCCGCTGCACTTCGGCGGTGCGATCGATAAACTCCCGCAGCGGATCGCCCGGCAGCGAGTGATAGTACCCGCCTTGATTGACATACTCAAACTTCCCCGTCTGATGGAACGTGCGTTCGGCGTCGATTCCCTCAAACAGGAAGCCCTCAATCTCATTCGCCGCATGCAGCGTATAGCCGTTCTTCTCCAACTGCTCCTTCGCAAACGCCTTCAGCACGCCGCGCAGATCGCCGGCATACGTCTCGCCGTTCTTGTCGATCACTTCGCCAAACACGATGATCTTGCCCGGCCCAAAAACGTCCGCGGGCGTCCAGTAAAACGCCGACCAGTCGATCCCCAGCCGCAGATCGCTCTCTCGCTGCGCCGTAAAGCCGCGGATCGACGACCCATCGAACGTCAGGTTGTCGTAGCTGCCGACCAGGAACTTCTTGTCGTAGTCCAGCATGTGCAGCCGGCCTTCGAGATCGCTGAACACCACGGTCACGGCCTTGATTCCCTTCGTATCGGTCAGATATTTCAGGCGCTCTTCCTGGATCGTGCCAATGTCCACACGATTGCGCCGCTGCGCCTTCGCAGCGAGGTTAAGCTCTTCCAACTCTTCATACGACAGTTCAAGAAAATTGCGAAGCAGTTCCGGCATACGACTCCTTGTACGGGGCATTCCCCAACAGTTAAGTGCCATGCAGCACGTTGTTATTAAACGGACATGGAGACCTCGTTGTGAGGTCCCCAAATCCGCAACGATAGAACTTCTCTACCGCTTGGGCCCAAAGAAAGCGACCACGCCTATGTCCACAACCGACTGCCCTTTGACGACCTGCGACGTTCCCTTGTTGAAGTACGGCGTGTCGACTCCATCGCGGCGATACTCCACGCGCGCCAGCAGGCCTTCCGGGATCTTCCATTCGCCGGTCAGCGTAAATTCATTGATCTTCATGTGATTGCCGGTGCCGACCGACCCGCCCTGCGCCGATCCATCCGCCAGATACTCGAAACGGCCAGCGAATGCGACGGTGTTTGTAGCCTGCATGCGCGCCGCGAACGCAATGCCCTGTAGATGGTCGAGGCTTCCGGTCCTGTAGTTCGTCCCGCTTTCGTCGATCTGCACCGCATTGCGGTTCTGCACATAGTCGTAGTTGATATACGCACTGAACTTCGCAGTCGGCGTCAGCGTCAGCACCGTATCCAGCAAATTGCGGAAGCCCTTGTTCGTCCCTGCATTTTCAGGCCCCGTGTAGTAGGTGCCGGACCACACAAACTTCGGCTTCGTATAGACACCCGTAAAGCCAACGGTCTTTCCGCTGTTGTTGTCCGTGAAGTTGTTCCATCCGTTCACCACCTGCACGCCGCCCGTAAACGACTTCGTAATCGGCATCGAGGTGCGCAATCCAACGTGGTAGTAAGGGATCGCCAGCGCAAACAGCAGCGAGCGCGAGTAGTTCCAGTTGTCCTTGGTCTCGATCACTTCCGCGCCAGCCGACGTCACAAACTCGCCAAAGTCCGCTTCAAATCCCTTACCTTTCGTGGGTTTGAGGCTCACGAACGCCTGTTCCAGATACTTGAAGTTCGGCTCGCTCGCCAGAATCTGGTTGAACGCTTTGCCAAACCCCAGATCGACGCGGAAGCCGACCGGATCGGGATCGTGCGACATCGTCAGCTTCGCCATGTTCAGGCTGAAAGCATTCGCATCGTAATCGAAATTGTGCAACTGGTTCCCGCCGGAACTGGTCGCCGGATGGTTGGCATTGAAGCTGTAATAACCATCCACCAAACCGCTGAAATCGATCGGCCCAACGCTCCACGTAGGCGGCGCGGGCGCCGGTGCGGCGGGAGTTGCCGCTGCGGGCGGGGGTGGAGGCGGTGGCGGCGCATCCTGCGCCCGTGCGAACTGTGTCGACAGGGTCAATGCGGAGCAGCCAATCACCAGACTGAAAGTAAGTTTTTGGAGTGAGGGCTGCGAGCGATGAGCAAATTTCATTGTCGATCCTTTCAAGTTGCGAGGCTGATAGGGACAGAAACCAGGCCATGACGCACAAGGCAGCAAGAGCGCGAAACACGGCCAAAATTGAGGGAAAAATTACCCAGGCAGGACTGCTGTGTACTAGGGGTATAGCACGCTGCGTGGCGCGCTCCTATTGGTTTTCAAGCGCATCAGACAATTGAATACTCGCCATCAAAAAATCCCATAGCGCGAGTCGCTATAGTTCGCCGTAACACACCCGGAAAGGCCGCGAGAAAGGTGCCACATGACGCGCTCCGCCACAGAACTGGAATTGCGGCTATCCGGAAATTTATAGACCTCATAACTGCCTCCATCCTGATTTCAATCCCGGGCGGCGTAGGAAGTCTGTAGAGAGAAGGTCAAGAATTTGTAAAGGCATTCGGAAGGGCAAGTCGCCGCCGCGGACCACCCACACCCCCCGATGCTAGACTTGATACCGGACCAAAGGGCTCACTGGACGACGATGGGAACGCGCGCGAACACGCAGGAACCAGACGAAATTACGCTCTACCGCAAGGCATGCTGGGAGGTCATGGAGCGCGCCGCCGCCAGCATTCACCTCAGCCGGGCCGCCCGCCTCCGCGAGTTCCTTTTCTACGTCGGCGCCAAGTGCCTCAAGGACGGAAGCACCGAAGTCCACGAGCAGGAAATCGGTGCCGGTGTCTTCGGCCGCCAGGAGCATTACGACACCAGCCAGGACAACATCGTCCGCGTCAACGCCACCGAGCTCCGCAAGCGCATCGACGCCTATTTCGCCGCCGAAGGCATCAACGAGCCCCTCATCTTCCAGATCCCCCGCGGCAGTTACACCCCCATGT
>DASRLB010000197.1:0-12703 GCA_035648695.1 Acidobacteriaceae bacterium
GTCCGCAAGATCACGATATCGACCGGAATCATCAGCCGCTACGCGGGCACAGGCAAGGGCGGCGTTTCGGCGGGCGACGGTGGCGCCGCCAGCGCCGCCACCATGAACAACTGCTACGGCATTGCTCTCGATGCCGCCGGCGACATGTACATTTCGGACACCAAGAACTACGTCATTCGCTTCGTCAATGTGTCGACGCAGGTCATCACGACAGTGGCAGGAGTTCTGGGGTCTGAAGGAACAGTCGGGCAGACGAACGGCAACGGCGGCCCGGCCACCAGCGCAAAGCTCGACTACGTGCAGAGATTGACCGTCGACCGCAACGGCAATGTCATTCTCTCCGACACAAACGCCGAGCAGCTTCGGCTCTTCAACCCTGTGGCAGGCACAATCACCGCGCTCGCGGGTGTGGGGACGTCCGGCAATGCCATCGGCGCGGCACTGAGCGGCAAGCTCAACGGTCAACTTGGCATCTCGGTCGATGCCGCAAACAATGTTTACATCGCCGATGCGGGCAACAATGTCGTGCGCAAGGTCAACGCCTCCGCCCTCTCGCCGTTCGCGGCGACCGGCGTTGCCGCAGCCGGGACGGTGCAATCTTTCTACGCACTTCTCAACCAGGCGACCACCATCTCAAGTTACCAAACCGGCGCCGGTTTTGCAGATTTCACAACCGGCGCCGTCTCCGGTTGTACGCTCGGCTCGTCAAATGCCGCAGGCTCGATCTGCGCCGCACTCGTGACGTTTGCGCCGCAGTTTCCCGGGGTTCGGCTTGCCCCTCTCACGCTCACCGACAGTGGCGGCTTGCAATACACTCTGGGGCTTTCCGGAGTTGGCAACGCGCCGCAGATTTCTTTCTCCCCGGGAACCATCACCACCGCGGCCGGCACAGGCGCTGCAACCTACAGCGGAGATGGCAACGCGCCCGAAGCGGCGCAACTGAATCAGCCTGCGTCTTCTGTTGTCGATGGAGCAGGAACGATCTACATCGCCGACACAGCAAACAACGCCGTGCGAAGGATCAAGAACGGAGCGATCACAACGATCGCAGGCAGCGGCAACGCCGGCTTCCTGGGAGATGGTGGAGCAGCGACGTCCGCTCAACTCTCGGGTCCAACCGCCCTGGCACTGGATGCGGCCGGCGACTTGTTTATCGCCGACACAGGCAACAACCGCATTCGCGAAATCTCTGTGCAGACTGGCGACATCAGCACCATCGCGGGCGACGGAACAGCGAACTTTGCAGGAGATGGCGGGGCAGCAACTGTAGCGGAATTGATGGCTCCGGCTGGCGTTGCCGTCGATCTGACCGGCAACGTCTACATTGCGGACACTGGCAACAATCGCATCCGGCTGGTCTCCGCTGCGACGGGCTTCATCGCGACGATCGCGGGCAACGGTACGCCAGCCCTCGCCGGTGACGGAGCCGCAGCCAGTGCGGCGGAACTGAATCATCCGTCCGCTCTTGCGCTGGACTTCAACGGTAATCTGTTGATCGCCGACACGGCGAACGCGGAGGTCCGCAGGATTGTACTCTCCACCGGGACCATCACCGCCGTCGCCGGCAACGGCAGCGCCGGATTCGGAGGCGACGGAGCAGACGCGACCAGCGCTTCGCTCTCTTCCCCATCGGGAATCACGGTCGACGCGTCAGGCGATCTCTACATCGCCGATGCCGGCAACAATCGCATCCGTCAGGTTCTTTACTCCAACTCCTTCATCACGACGATCGCCGGGGCCGGTAGCGCAAGCTTCAGCGGCGATGCGGGAGCGGCCACAAGCGCTACCCTCAACCAACCCGGCGGCATCGCTCTCGAACCTTCGGGACGGTTGCTCATCGCAGATACCATGAACAACCGCGTCCGACTCGTCGATCCGTCCCTGGCCTCGATGTCCTTCGGTACGGTGAATCCCGGCACCTCCAGTCTCCCTCTAACTGCGGTCGCGACGAACACCGGCAATCAGGCACTCGCACTCACAAGCCTGAGCATCTCCACCCCCTTTGTGCCGGGGACCGCGACCGGCAATACCTGCACGGCAACCACGACGCTTGATCCAGGGCAGAGCTGTAATTTGACTCTCACCTTTCAGCCCGCCACCACGGGGGACTATAGCGGTTCCATTTCGTTTACCGACAACTCGCTGAACCAGTCCGGTGCTGTCCAGTCGATTTCTCTTAGCGGGAGTTCCACCGAGACGCCAACCGGCTATACCGTCGCCGGCCTCATATCGACAGCTACGGCGGGTGCGAGCCAAACGATCACCGTGGCCGCGGTGAAAGGTTCAAGCGTCGTCACTTCCTACACGGGCACCGCGCACTTCACCAGCAGCGATCCCAAAGCGGTGCTGCCGGCGGACTATACCTACACCGCAACCGACTCCGGTCGGCACACGTTCTCCGTCGCGTTCAAGACTGCCGGTTCGCAAAGCGTCAGCATCGTCGACGCTCAGAACGCGAACATCATCGGCGCCGAAGCAACAGCCGTTACCCCAGGTAGCGCCGCTTCCATCGTCGTGCTGAGCGGCAACACCCAGACGACACAACTCGGCGGCACGTTTCCGACAGCGCTCGGTGTGCAAGTTGTCGATGCTTACGGCAACGGTGTCCCGGGCTCGTCGGTTGTCTTCACCGCGCCGTTCTCGGGAGCGAGTGGGGCGTTCGCGAACGACACGGCCACCACCACCGCGACAACAGACATCAACGGCGATGCCGTGGCAACGACCTTCAGCGCGAATGGCGTACCCGGAAGCTACACGGTAAGCGCCGCTGTAATGGGAATCGCAGCGGTCAACTTCAGCCTGACGAACTCCGGCAACCCCGTTCCCGCCCTCACGCTGACGCTGAGTCCGGCGTCGTCCTCGCTTGCCTATGGCTCGCCGACTACGCTGAATGCCACGCTCGCGCCGGCTACGTTCAACTCCATTGCCGCAACCGGCACCGTTACGTTCTACGACAGTTGCTCGGCTCTCGGCGCGCTTTCTCTCGGCACCGGAACCGTCACGACCGGGGTGGCATCCTTCTCCGACGCCGTGCCCTCAACCGGGACCCACAGCTTCACAGCCAGCTACTCCGGCGACGCCAACTTCGGATCGAGCTCCACAACGAATGCAATCTCACTCACGGTCAACACTGCATCGGTCACGCTCACCGGGCCTTCCCAGACGACCACGGTCGTCGCCGGACAGGTTGGCCAAATCAACATCACAGTCGCCGGACAAAACAGCGGCGCGAACATCGTTCCGCCAACCGGCTCACTCACCTATCAGATCGGAAGCGGCGCGGCACTCCCAGCGCCGATCGGGTCGGGTGTAGCCTCCATTCCTGTTCCCAGCACGCAGAGCGGCGGAAGCTACTTCGTCACCGTCACCTATCCCGGCGACGGCAACTACCAGACGGCGAGCATCTCGGTCCCGCTTACCATCTCGCTGCAATCGCAGACGATCAACTTCGCAGCGCCCGCGAACCACGTTTATGGAGACGCGCCGGTGACGCTGAGCGCGACGGCAACCTCAAGTCTGCCCGTCACGTTCAAGATCGTCAGCGGTCCAGCAGCAGTGAATGGCAGCACGCTCACGATACTCGGCGCGGGAAACATCACAGTCGAAGCAGATCAGGCAGGCAGTGCAACCGTTGCTGTGGCGGCGCCGGTGCAACAGAGTTTCACGGTCGCGCTGGCACCAACGCAAACCGCAATCACGCCGCTTCCGGCCACGGGCAACCAGGCCGCGAGCATCGCGCTTACGGCGACGGTCACTTCAACCGCCGGCGTTCCAACCGGCTCGGTCGGGTTCTATTCCGGCGCCACGCTCCTCGGTTCAGGCACGCTGAATAGTGCGGGAGTTGCGACATACAACACGACCGCACTCGCTGTAGGTCAGGATGTCGTTACGGCAAAGTACGCCGGAGACACGAACTTCCTGACCAGCACATCCTCATCGGCAACCATCACCATCGTCGCTGCAAACTTCACCTTCACATTGCCGTCGCAAAGCTTTACCACACCCAGCGGACAACCTGTGTTGACGACCATGACATTGTCTGCGACCGGCGGTTATAGCGGCTCCATTGTCTTCAGCTGTTCCAATCTTCCCGCGAACACGACGTGCAACGTTGAGCCGAACCCGGTGGTCCTTACGCCGACGGCTCCTTCTACGACGGCGATTCTCGTCGTGCAAACAAGCGCGGCGAGAGTCACTAGCGGCATAAGTGCGGAACTCCGTAGCAATTCCAATGGCAAGGGCTTCACGCTAGCGGCTTCACTGCTCGGTTTGCCTTCGCTACTGTTTGGCCTGTTGCTCTCAAGGCGTCGCAGAAGCCTTAAGCCGACGTGGATGTTACTCGTCCTACTGTTCGCTGGAATCGGGGCCATAACCGGATGTGGCGGATCAGCGACCGCAAACAATGCCATCCCACCTACTCCAAAGGGCACCACAACCTTCACGCTCACCGGCACCGATGGAACCATCACCCGCAGCGCAACTTACACACTGGTTGTCCAGTAAGGTTCGCCGAAACATTTGCTTCAGATCATGAGGAGAAATCGAATGACGAATTGGACACAGCGTAACCCCGGGCGCGTCGCGGCCGGAACACTCCTCGCACTGGCCACCCTCGCACTGGCAGGGTGCTCAGGCTTGCAGATGCACGAGACAGGCGTAGGTCTCGGCAGCCCCACAGTCGTCGGTGCGATGCAGGGCCTGGTGCATGGAGGGCAACAGCCGGTTACAGGAGCGACGATTCAGCTTTATGCTGTCGGCACAACGGGCTATGGCTCAGCCGCCACCCCCTTGCTGCCCACCAGCGGTGCCAGCGTCGTGACGAGCGACCCGAGCGGAAGCTTCACTCTTCCCTCTTACACCTGCCCGTCAAACTCGTACGTTTACCTCACCGCAACCGGCGGCGACCCTCAGGTTGCGGGTTCCGCGAATCCCGATATCGCCCTGATGGCCGCGCTCGGCTCGTGCGCCACACTACAGGCAAATGCGGCAAGCACGTTTATCTTCATGGATGAAGTCACCACGGTTGCGGCGGTGTGGGCGTTGCAGCAATTTATCCGCATCACACCAGGAACGCCTCTCTCGTCCGCTCCCGGCGGCAGCGGAGCCACACCATCGTTTACGGTTGGTACGAGTCCGACCAACATGCAGGGGCTCATCAACGCCTTTGGCATTGCGCAGATTCTCGCCAACACCACAACCGGCGCATCCCCCGGTACAAACACCAGCGGCACACAAAGCAACGTTGAGTCCTGGCAGGTGAATACGATTGCCGACATCCTCGCGTCTTGTATCAACAGCGATCCCGTCGGCGGCAGCCCTCGCTGTAGCTCGCTCTTTACCGCGGCGCAGGCCGGAAGCGCCCCAGCGCCCGCGGACACGTTGCAGGCTGCATGGACGATGGCGCAAAACCCGGGAAACAATGTACAGAATTTGTTTGGTCTCTCGACACCCAGCGCTCCCTTCCAACCTGTCGACAGCTTCGTCAACGATTGGACCATCGGTATTGCTATCGTGCCGTCCGCTACCTATGGCACGTTTCTCGGATCGCCCTATTGGATCGCCTTCGATTCCTACGGCAACGCCTGGGTCACATCCACCAACAACGGCGCATCCGCCGGCTTCGTAACGGAGTTCGATCCGCAAGGCAACGTCATCGGCAAAATCACCAGCTACAACCTTGGCTCATCGAGTTCACCAACGCTGACGACAACCGGAACCGAAGCCACTGGCCGTCCTTTCGACGTCGCAATCGACCCAGCCAACAACGCCTGGATCAACGACCGCACTGGCGGAGCAATCTTCCGTATCGCGGCTTCGGGTTCGGCTGGTGGAGCGAACGGCGGAGGCGGTGCAGCCGCATACGGCATCAGCACAGGCATTGGCAGTCTCCCTTCCGCGATGGCGGTCGACGGCAACGGGACCGTCTGGTCCACCCTGCAAGGGTCGACGTACAACGCAACTTTCGCCACAGCCAATAATCAGGGCCTCGCCGGAATCGCTCCCTCTCTGCCGGTTAACTCGGGAACCACGGGACCGCTCTCCGGTGGATTTATGAGTGGAAATCCTGGCGCTACCTCTACGTCATCCTATGCGCTCGCTGTAGATGCAACTCCGACATCAACGTATGCTTCGGCCCCCTTTGTAGAGGTCGTCAACAATCAGGTCACTTGCAGCAGCCTGAAGTACGGAAACATGAACAGCTATTTTGCTGGACTGGGGGCCACGACCGGTACCACCACGACAACTCAAGGTGGAACTACTCCGGCGAACATCATTGCAGATAGTGGCGTCGCGTGCGCCGCGGTCGGTGCGGGCCTGCCCGCAGTTTCCACAACCTATGCAGGCGCCACCTACAGCGTACCGGCGCTTTACACGCCATTGGGAATTGCCGTGGACGGATTCGACAACACGTGGGTATTGAACACGGCGATCGTATCATCCCCCACGGGATATCCGGCATTGGGTCTCACGAAGCTGACCCCAACTTACTCCACAAGCGCCGATGGAGCGCTGGTCGCGTCTTACATTCCCACTGTGACGACAGGCGGCGGTCTGCCAACTTTCGCCACCCCACAATTTATCGCGATCGACGGAGCGAACAATATCTGGGTGACCACGCAGTCGACAACTTCACCGGCCCCCTTGTCCAGCTTCGCCGAATTTAAAAATGACGGCACGCCGCTTTCCTCCAACGTAGCGACACAGATTCAAGCGGCGGGCAGAACAGCGAACGGCTGGTACGGCGGCAACACCGGCACCAGCACAGGACGCATCAGCCAAAGCCGTAGAGGTCTCGCGATCGACCTCTCCGGCAATGTCTGGACCGTGAACAACTCCTCCGCAGGAAAAGAAATCTCCATCCTGGTTGGGGCCGGAGCACCAACCGTGACGCCGCTCTCACTTGCTCTGCAAAGCGGAAGGCTCGGGACCCGGCCTTAGCTCAGAAACGGACTTCGCATAGAGAGGCCTCGTCGGGAGGGTTTTTCTGTGCGATTGCTTTCACGGCTCGGCCCGCAACTCGATGCATGCGTCCGACTTTTGTCGACTGCCTGCAGTTGCTTGATTGCGTGTCTTATTTTGATTTCGCCAGCGAAAGAACTTTTTTATTGACAATGACTGATGTCATCTGAGATTGTTCATGCCATTGGGAGATTTGCGCTCGATCGAATCTCTTGCCAAAGTCGGGCCTCATGGAGAGTTGCTATGAAAGCTAATTACGTTCGCAATGCGAAGTCGCTGTTGATGGCTACCGGGCTGGCCGCCCTTTTGCTGTCAGTTTCCTCCGGTCGCGCGTTCGCCCAAGCGGCGGATCCAAATGTCGTCGTCGACAGCGTGACAGGCGACGTCGATCAGAATGAGGTGGATACGTTCATCAGCTTCATGACGAATGTTGGAGGAAAGAATGCCAACGCAGCGTTTCCTACGAATGCTCTCGGAGACAATCTTGCCTACGGAACCCCGGGCCTCAATCTGGAAGCGATCAACTATATGTACCGCATCACCGGCGACCTTATGGTCGCTAATCCCAGCATGTCTTTGGAGCACATGCAGTTAATGAATTTGGGCATCGCCTGGTCTGAGAACTTTATCCTGCTGCGCAACGACCAGGCGAAGGGGAATCATCAGGTGATGTGGACAGGGAATGTCGATCATGTATGGCAAACCTATGCTACGAGCACGAGTAAGGCCGGCTACGCGGGCTCTGAAAATGGCGATACTGCCGGTCACATCCTCTACACGGCATGCGCTCTCTGGCCGTCAATAAGTCTTCAAGAGCAACTCGCTCAAGCGTCATGCCGCGAAAGATGGCCATCGGGCCTCAAGGAAACTCTGACAAACCTGGGCGGTTGATCAACATTATTCCGTCGTCGAGGGAAGCCGCATCGTGTCCACCGAACGTGCCAGACCCGCGCTTCCAAAACATCCATAGACGCGCCGTGACTATGGCCGCTCAACAGGTGCCGGCGGTCCGAGCACATGGATCGTGTGTAACCACGATTCCGCAAGCGGACGCGGGTGGTGGCTGGTTACCTATCTTTGCCTGAACGGAGACCAAAGCGATCAGGGCCGCCGGTTTTTAATGGATGCGCGTAGCTTTCAGGTTTAATCTAAAGATGACACTCATCGCCTACACCGCGCACTGATTCATTCACCTCAGAATGGTTTGAGTACGCCCGGTCTTGTAGCGATCGACCTTGCGCGGCGTGCGTCTCTCTGAAACACAAGCGCGGCGGCTCCGCGCAGCCGAGCGATCTCGCCTTCGTGGCTTGGCTGGATGACGGGAGGACTGCCGGCCAACATGAGGCCCGTCACCTCCCTTTCGATCATCGGTCCAAGGCGATGCCACGCTGAGGTGAGGTCTCCTGCGATCAGAATTGTGCTGGGAGACACGCTCGCAATAATCATGCGCAATCCGCGGCCGATCCACATGGCCTGCGTTGCGAGGGCCTGCGCTGCAGCCGCATCGCCTTGATCGGCCCGATGGAGTAGTTCCGGAAAGCTGATGACCGCTTCTTTCGGGCTCAGTTCCCGGTAATAACGCAGTGCCGCCTGGCAGGAACTGAAAACTTCCCAGCATCCGTTCTGCCCGCAACCGCAGGCCGGGCCATTGGGGTCGATGAGTATGTGTCCGAACTCGCCTGCCATTCCGTTGTGGCCGGAGAGGAACTGCCCATTGGCAAGAACGCAGGTTCCCACGCCTTCACCGACCGCGACCAGCACCGCGTCCCGAACTCCCTCCATGCGAGAGAAGGTCAGCTCTGCCATGAGGCAGGCGGTCGCATCATTTTCCATCATGACGGGCAGCCCCATCTCGGTCTCGACCATTTTTTTTATGTCGAATTCAGGCCAATTCAGGTTGGGAGCAAAAAGCAGACGCTGCGTTGTGGGATCGATCCTTCCGGGCAGACTGATGCCGATGCCCTGCGGCGATTTGTGCTGAGCGGAGCAGATACGCTTTATGCAATCGATGATCAACCGCATGGAGGTTTCCGGATCGGGGGTAATCGTCACTGGCCAACGTTGTAGACGCCCGTTCAGGTCGACCAGGGCAACGCCGGCTTCTTTTGGATGGATGTCGATGGCAATCGCCAGTAGGTCTTCATTCAGCCCTAGCATTGTCGGTCTGCGGCCGCGCGGCAGCGAACCCATCGCGCCCTCGCGTACCCAATTTTCACCGATGAGCTGTTCCACGATTTGCGAGACGGTGCTTCTTCCAAGGCCCGACCGCCGCGCCAGGTCGGCCCGCGAAATGGGCTGGCCGGTCCGGATCAACTCGAGGACGATGTCCCGGTTGATCATCCGCGCAGTCTCGCTCGATGCGAGCTGCATTTCGCTCAGGTCGATACGTTTTACGTTGTGCTGGGCGTTCCGCAAATTTTGCAACCTCAGTTGCTACGAATGCAATAAACAACTTCAAAGCCATGATAGGGGCCCAAATGTTCGCCGCAAATAACGAGACGGCGCGCGAAAGGCGCGCTGTCCCGGGCTGTGAGATCCTGGCAACCCTCAATTTGTCCCCGGACGGCATACCCTCCGGGGCAAAAAACGCCTTGAGAAGATGCGTTATTTACTTTCGACGGTTGAAAGAACTTTAATGTTAAAGTCCTCAACGCTGCAAAGATATCAGACGGCTCATCCGTTCGGTGGAGGAGCACGACCAACGAAGGGATGGGAGCCGAAGGAGTTCTGTCCGAGCCGCGGCCGACGGCCGACATCTCCGTTTTTGCCGCAAATTGTCCGGAATATCTGCTTTTGCAGCAATGCTGCATTTTTTTCTTGACAGTGTTCGTAGCGTTCCCCTATAGTCTCGGTCGCTAACAAACCCAGGCATTATGACTCAGTAAAAGACCCAAACTAGGGCCCAGCACCAAGGATAGTTCGCGGCATATATTTTGAGGAGGAGAATTAATGAACACCATAGCTGATTTACTTTCAGGACACGGCCTAAATCGCAACCAGCAGCAACTCCACGGAAGAAGGCGATGGATTTTTCCCCTACTTGCGTTTGTGTTGTTATTTCTCTCCCTTCCGCTGGCCCACGCCCAGCAGAACTCAGTGATAACCGGAACTGTAACCGATAACCAAGGCGCAGCAATTCCTGGTGCAGAGGTATCTGTTACTGCCGACGCGACCGGTTTCGTCAGCAATACCGTAACCAACGCCAACGGCATCTACAGCATTCCTGCGCTGAATGTCGGCAGGTACAATTTGAAGATTAGTACGAAGGGCTTTCAGGTCTATGCCGCCAAGGGGCTGGAAGTCAATGTCTCGCAGACTTTGCGAGTCGACGCGACTTTGTCTGTGGGCAGCGTCAACCAGACTGTGACCGTCGAGGCAAATGCCCTTACGGTGCAGGCCGATTCCAACGTTGTCAGCTCCCTCATCAGTTCCGAGCAGATAAGCGAAATCTCCACCCAGAACCGCAACTTCGCCGCTCTGGCTGCAATCGGACTCGGCGCCAGCTCCATGCTGCCCGACAACAATACGCCGTCTGCCGGAGCCGGGGGAAGCAGCTTCAGTTTCAGCATCAACGGTCTCCGTCAGAACCACAACATTTTTCTCATTGACGGCGGCGAGTCCGACGATCGCGGCGGTGCCGGCGGGATGCAGATCATGCCTTCCCAGGATTCCATCGCCCAGTTCGAGACCCTCTCCAGCAACTACCCGCCCGACTACGGTATCTCGTCCGGCGCAACCATCTCTCTGAGCCTCAAGAGCGGCACTCGCGACTTCCACGGCTCGGCCTGGGAGTACAACCGCAACACAGACTACGATGCCAACTACTTTCTCAACAAGCAAAGTGGCCAAAAGCGCTCGGTATTGAACTACAACATCTATGGCTTCAACGTCGGCGGCCCGGTCATGATTCCTCACCTCTATAGCAAAAGCCGGTCGAAGACCTTTTTCTTCTGGAACGAGGAGTGGCGCAAGATCAAACAGGGCAACTCGCCGAACATCGTCAACACGCTTCCCGCCGCCGACTTCCCAACTGCGGGTCAGAATTTGAAATATGTGGCGCCTGGATTTGCGCCCAACTCGGCGATTCTCGTTCCCTCTGCCAGCAATGTTGGAGACCCAGCCTATGCGGCTAAGCTCACAGCGCTGGGCCTGACACCCGGACAACCCTTCCCCAACAACACCATTCCCGCAGCGCTGATCGACCCGAACGCCGTGGCCTACCTCGGCACGGGAATTGTTCCAAAGCCGAATCTAGCCAACGATCAGATCGCCAGTTCCGCACAGACGCCTCTCAATGTGCGCGACGACGTCGTCCGAATCGACCATCGCATTAACGACAAATGGCAGATTCTCGCTCACTACCTGCATGATTCCGTCACGCAGGCGCAGGGTGGACCTATGATCGGATGGTCCGGCGCGAGCTATAACACCATTACCAGCTCCATCATTACCCCCTCCAATAGCGCGGCTGTCAAACTCACCGGAAGCATCACTCCACTTCTGCTGGCGGAAGTCAGCATGAACTACGACGGTAATATCATCAATATCGTCAACAGCCCGAATTCGGCGAGGCCTGCCGGCTTCAGTGTCAACCGGTTCTTCAACAACAGCTCCACCAACGTGCCCAACATGCACTGGAACGGCCAGTACGGGACCCAGGAAAACCCCGCCTCAGCCCCATGGCACAATGCCGCTCAGGACTACAGTCCTAAGTTGGACGTCTCTTATTTGAGTGGCAAGCATTCCATGAAGTTCGGCCTCAGCTATAACCGCTACACCAAGAACCAGCAGCTCTTCGGAAACCCGGGCGGGGAGTTCTTCTTCAATAACATCACCGGTGGAACCATTGGAACCACAAAGTACTCCGGCGATCCGTTTATGGACATGTTGCTAGGCTTTGCGGCCAGTTATTCGCAGGCCCAGAGCTTGCCAATCCGTCACTACGTCAATCAGACGACATCGGGCTATGCGATGGATAACTGGAAAGTAACGCAGCGCCTCAGTTTGCAACTGGGACTTCGTTACGACGCTTTGCCGGCCGCGTTCGAGCGTGGGAACAACGTAAGCAACTTTGATCCCAACCTGTATATCTCCAGTGAAGCCCCCACCTATGTACCGGGAAGCAGCTCTCTCGATTCCACCGGCCCTGGATTTTCAACCGTGGGCGGTCAGCTGTTTTACCTCAATGGGATCTACATCGCCGGACAGAACGGTGAACCGGCGAGTCTGGTGAGAAACGACTATGCGACCTTGCAGCCGCGCGTCGGCTTCTCTGAAGACCTCTTCGGAAACGGCAAAACCATTCTGCGTGGCGGCATCGGCTCCTTCTACGAGCGCTTGCAGGGCAACGAGATCTACAATGTTGCTCCCGACGTTCCTTTCTCCAATACCCCGAGCGCATCGAATGTCTATCTAACGAATCCGGGCACGAGCTATGTAACGGGTGCAAAAGCAGCGCTACCTTTCGGTCCTCAGGGACTGACTTCCCTGGCGCGCACCTTCCCGGCTCCGGGTATTGCCCAGTTCAGCCTGGGTGTGCAACACGAAATCGTACCGTCCGTCGTAGCCGTAGTCCAATACGTCGGTAACATGGCCTGGAATCAGAACATAGAGCGCCAGATCAACACCTATCCCCTCAACACGCCGTTGAGCATCCGTGCCAATAGTGGCGACTCGAGCAACAACTCCGGAACAAACCCCAATCACCAATCGCTGTCAAACGGGGATTCCTATCGTACCTATC